>CACYGY010000080.1 GCA_902774025.1 uncultured Eubacteriales bacterium | reverse complement strand
GGATCGGCCTCTCTCCTGCTGCCTTTCTGGCCTTCTCCAGGGACATTTCCAGACGGATCAGTTCCCGGGCATAAATCTTCCCGTCCTCAGGTGTCAGTTCTTCCTCGCCCCCGGGAAACTTCCATCCCCGGCTTCCGCAGATCACGCAGTCCGGGTACTCCAGCGCGTCATTCTGAATGACGCGGATTCCCGGAGGGAGCACCTGACGAACCCGTGAGACGGATGACCACCAGTAATCATGGTTGCCTCTCAAAAGGATTTTCTCCCCGGGCCAGGAGCTGATTTCCATGAGGTCCGGGATCACATCCTGAAGGTACATTCCCCAGGATATGTCCCCGGCGATCAGCACACGGTCCTCCGGTCGGATCACCCGCATCCAGTTCTCCCGGATATGCTCCACATGATCCGCCCAGATGGGACCGAAAATGTCCATGGGCTTGCCTGTGCCGCCGTCCATATGCAGATCCGAAAGCGCATACAGACGCCCGGGCTTTTCAGCGGTCATCGCCGTCGCTCTCCGAGTCGTCCTGTTCCCGTTCCTCATCCTCCCGGACCCGTTCCAGACTCAGTGTATCCTCTTCCATATCCGGGAAGACTTCCATTTCGTCCGTACTCATGTCCGTGTCCATCTCGTCCATCTCGCCCATGTCGTCCATCGCGTCCATGTCACTTTCCTGGATCCCGGCGTCCCCGTCTGTCTGAGGGTCGCTTTCCGTCTGGCTGCTCATTTCCTTCAGGCACATCATGCAGACATCTCTGCCTGGCAGAACCGGATTCTCATTGCAGATGGAACACAGTTCGACTTCTTCTTTCTTCCCTTCCGAATGCATTTCCTGCATGCAGACCTTGCAGTACTTGTCCGTACTGGGCATATAGTTCAGTTCGCATCGTGGACACAGTACAAAATTCACAGAATGTTCCTCCTCACAGCAACAGGGATTTTTTCCCACTGACCGTGCCAATTTCGGTTTCCCGTACCCTTTCTGAGCCTGAAGGTGCTGAAAAATGTCCCGAAAAAGGGATGCTCTTCCATGGAATGGGCACCAGTGCCACAGCCGTCCCGAAAAGTCCCTTCTGAGAATGCTGCCCCTTCTTTCCAACGTTTCCATATGGCTTATGCGTGTCGCATTATACACATCCGTTGATGACTGTCAAGGGAAAATCCACTTTTCATGCCCACAGGCTCTTTTCCCCCCGGTCGATTTCGTTTATAATGGGACACACATACGAGGAGAGGAAGATGGCTTGGATGGCTAAGGAACGAATCGGCATCCTCGGCGGCACTTTTAATCCCATCCATTCAGGACATCTGGCCATCGCAAAAGCCGCTCTCGAACAGGCGGAACTGGACCGGGTCATTTTTCTCCCGGACGGGTCGCCGCCCCACAAAACCGGCATCGCCGACGCAGAAGACCGGTACCGCATGGTCTGTATGGCTGTCTGCCAGAACCGCCGTTTTGATGTATCCCGGATGGAGCTGGACCGGGACGGTACCACCTACACCGTGGATACACTGGCAACCATCCGTACACGGATGCCGAAAGCTCACCTCTACTACATCATCGGAACCGATACGCTGATGAAGCTGCGAAGCTGGCACTGTTATGAACAGGTTCTTCCCATGTGCACCTTTCTGGTGGCGCCCAGGGACATTTCCTGTACCCGGGAAGAAATCAGCCAGGAAAAAAAAAGGCTCAGAAAACTCGGCGGAACCTTCATTTTTCTGGATATGCCCTTCAGGAACGTTGCCTCCACTCAGATCCGGTCCTCCATGGCGGATCCCGGGACAGATGAGGAAGACCTGCCCGCCGTCAGCGAATATTGTGCCATCCGGCCCCTGTACGGCATGCCCATGCGGATTTCCCAGGGAAAAAGATGGCTGGACAGACTGTACCTCGATCTGAGCATCCGACGCTTCACCCACACGATGGGGGTTGCCTTCACCGCCCGGCAGCTGGCTCTGGAACATCATGTGGATCCGCTGCGGGCGGAAACAGCGGCTCTGCTTCACGACTGCGCCAAGTGCATGCCCCTGGAGCAGATGCAGCGGCTGTGCCGGGAACACTCCCTGACCAATGACGCCATGATCATGACCTCCGGAAACCTGCTCCACGCCGTGGCCGGTGCCTATCTGGCCGCTGTGGATTACGGCATCCAGGACCCGGATATTCTCAGAGCCATTTCCTGCCATACCACGGGCAAAATCGGCATGACCCGTCTGGATATGGTCGTTTATCTGGCGGATAAAATTGAGCCCGGACGGGAGGAATACCCGGGCCTTGCCAGAATCCGCATGACTGCTCATCTTTCCCTGGAAAAAGCCATGCTGATGTGTCTGGAAGAAACCGCTTCCTACGTGAAAAGTGGCATGAACCGTCTTCATCCCCAGACGCTGCAGACGATCGAATGGCTGAAAAGCCTTCCCGAACTGAATCACCCCGGCCCCGAATTGTAAACAGTAAGGAGGAACAACAATGCAGGAAAACAAACTGACCGACCAGGAACTGGCTGTTGAAGCGGCCAAGGTGCTGGATGAAAAGAAAGCACGGGATATCATGGTACTGGACGTGCGTCATCTTACAGTCATCTGCGATTACATGGTGATCGTTTCCGGCCGTAACGTCAATCAGGTACGGGCCATGTCCGACGAACTGGATGAGCATATGGCGCAGCTGGGTCTGGAACTGCGCAGGATCGAAGGACAGAACGAAGCCCGCTGGATCGTATTGGATTATGGCAGGATCATGGTTCACCTGTTCAACCAGCAGGAGCGTAGATATTACCATCTGGAGAGACTCTGGGATGACGGCACCAACCGGATTGAGCTCCCCTTTGAGACGGAAACCTCTCCTGATGAGCCCCACGATTTCTGAGCACATTTCAAACACAAAGGGAAGCCGGCGCTGCCGGCTTCCCTTTGTGTTATTCCTTTTTACCGCGCCGTATCTCCAGAATCTGGTCCAGGATATTCTCCGCCATTTCATCCTTTGTACGCAGTGTCAGTTCTCTTTCCCCTCCGTGAAAGATCATCGTCGCGATATTGGTTTCCGTGCCGAATCCGGCTCCGGGGAGAGAAACGTCATTGGCAACCACCAGATCCAGATGCTTGGAGTAAAGCTTCTTCCGGGCATTTTCCAGAAGATTGCCTGTCTCTGCCGCGAATCCCACCAGCGTCTGTCCCGTCCTTCGTCCTTCTCCCACCGCTCTGGCCACATCCGGGTTCTCTTCCATTTCAAGAACCAGTTCCTGCCCATTGGTTTTTTTGACCTTTTCCGAATAGGTTTTCCGGAACCGGTAGTCCGCGGGGGCGGCTGCCTGAATGATCACGTCCATGCCGGGGCACTCCCGCATCATGACCTCATACAGCTCCAGGGTGGTCTTCACGGAAATCTCCCGGCTGACGGGAGGCTTTTCCGCTGTAGTGAAGGCTTTCACCAGGGTGACCTCTGCCCCCCGTTCCATGGCGGCGGCCGCCAGGGCAAAGCCCATGCGTCCGGAGGACTCATTGCTGAGGTACCGCACCGGATCCAGATATTCCCGGGTCCCCCCGGCTGTGACCAACACGCGGAGGCCCTCCATGTCCCGCTCTCTGTTCAGACAGGCTTCACAGGCCTGAAGAATCGTCTGCGGCTCACTCATCCGGCCGATCCCATCATCACCGCAGGCGAGCCGTCCGCCTTCCGGTCCCACAAACCGGACGCCCCGTTTGCGGAGAATTTCCAGATTATCCTGGGTGGCCGGATGCAGATACATGCCGCTGTTCATGGCGGGAGCGCAGAGAACCTGCCCCCTGAATGCCAGAAGCGTGGTGGTCAGCATATCATCCGCAAGACCGTGAGCCATTTTGGCCAGCACATTGGCCGTAGCAGGGGCCACCACAAACAGATCAGCCTTCTTCGCCAGGGCCACATGTTCCACTTCGCGGCGCTCCGGCCTTTCAAAGGTATCCACCACCACAGACTGAGCTGAAAGGGTTTCCAGCGTCAGCGGTGTGATGAACTGCGTGGCATTCCTTGTCATGATCACGTTCACTTCGGCGCCCGCCTTGCGCAGCCGGCTCACCAGATCCGCCGCCTTATAGGCCGCGATGCCCCCCGTTATGCCAAGGACAACGCAGCGTCCCCTCAGGGCATCACTCACCGTCTTCCTCCGTCCTGGCCGGCTTGTCATAGGTCACCAGCCCGCGTTGAATTTCCTCAACGGCAACACCCAGGGGCTTCATGTCCTTGACATCCACCAGGGGCTGCGCGCCGCCCACCAGCATACGTCCACGCTTGGACGCCTCCACCACCAGGGTATAGCGGGTATCCGCATGATCCAGAAGTTCCAGGACATTGGGTTCCACGATAGACATATGTTTCTCCTCCACTTACTGCGTCGATGGGGTCATGTTTCAGTTGATTTCCGGGAAAAAACGGACCGTATTGTGTTTTTCAGCCCTCGTAATCGCCAGAAGATCCTGGACCGCATCCTCCAGCGCATCATTGATCAGATTATACCTGTACTGTCCCCTGCAGAGGACTTCCTTCCGCGCATTGCTCAGCCTGAGAAGCACCTGCTCCTCCGACTCCGTTGCGCGTTTTCTCAGGCGCTGTTCCAGCACTTCGAAGCTTGGCGGAAGAACAAAGATGCTGACACAGTCCGGGTGTTTCTTCATTACATTCATACCGCCCTGGGGATCAATATCCAGAATCACATTTTCTCCCCTGGCCAGTCTCTCCTCGGTTTCCTGCTTCAGCGTCCCGTACCGGAAACCATGGACACTGGCGTATTCCAGGAAGGCATCCTGTTCAATCAGCGCGTCAAAACGTTCATCCGTCAGATAATGATAGTGGACGTCCGGGATCTCTCCGGGACGTATGGCCCGGGTTGTGCAGCTGATGGAAAAGACAAACGTGGGATCCGCTTCCTGCAGATTCCGCACAAGTGTGCCTTTTCCGCAGCCGGAGGGACCTGACAGTACAAGAAGCATTCCCCTGCTGTTTTCCCGCATATCCTTCTTCCTTTCACTCTTCCACGGCGGGGTGCCTGTCCTCAATCCTGCCGGAAATGGTTTCAGGCTGCAGCGCACAGAGCAGCAGATGCCCGGAGTCCATCACCAGGACCGATCTCGTTCTGTGTCCGCAGGTGGCATCAATCACGCGCCCGGATTCACGCTGCTCCTGAATCATCCTGCGCACAGGGGAAGAATCCGGACCAACGACTGCCAGAACACGCTCGGATGCCACCATGTTGCCGTAACCGGCACTGATCATTCTGCTCACGGTCTGTCACTCCACATTCTGTACCTGTTCCCGCATCTTCTCAATCTCGCTCTTCAATTCCAGAACCAGCTTTGAAATCTGAATGTCCGCGGATTTACTCCCGATGGTGTTGGTTTCCCGGTTCATCTCCTGGATAAGAAAATCCATTTTTTTCCCAATGTCCTCCTCCGCATCCAGATAGCGGTGCATCTGGAAAAAATGACTCTCCAGCCTTGACAGTTCCTCGTCCACGGCGCAGCGGTCGGCCATCAGGGCCACTTCCTGCGCCAGCCGGACGGGATCCACTTCCTCACCCTGAAGCGTTTTCAGGCGCTCCTGCAGCTTCAGGCGAAAGGCTTCCGGTGCCTCCGGCGCAATCCCGGCGATTCCGGAGCGGATTTTCTCTGCAATCCCGAGATGCTCCAGCAGATCCTTCCGGAGGTTTTCGCCCTCCTTCTCCCGCATGTCCAGCATCTGGGACAGGGCTGTCTGAAGCGCTTTTTCACACAGTTCCTTCAGAACATCCTCCGAATAGTCCGGGGCCGCCGGGACGCATACACCCTCCAGCGTCAGGAGGTCTCTCAGGGTCAGCTGCCCGTTCAGACCGTTCTCCTCACCAATGGCCGCTGCCTCCTTAAGATAGTAGGCGCAGAGGACCCGGTCCACCTTCACCCCTGCGTGGTCAGCGCTTCTCGGGCTGATGGACAGAGAGATTTCCACATGGCCCCTGCGCAGGCTGCGGCTGACCGTATTGCGGATGGTCTGTTCCAGGAAAGACTGTTCCCTTCCCAGTCGAATGGCCAGATCCAGAAAGCGATGATTGACGCTCCTGAGGATCACATCCACTTCCCAGTCTTCATTCTCTGCTCTTCCCCGGCCATATCCGGTCATGCTCCGCACGATCGCATCCCTCGACTTTCTGAATGATGTCCTGTCATTATAGCACAGCCTCAGGATCCGGGGCAAGAAAAGCGGAAATGCCGGGACATTCCCCGGTCAACCGTCATGAATGGCCATGCTGCGTCAGCATGGCCATTCCGTTCAGTCATTCCGCTCATCCCCCAGGAAGAACAGGGCAACCGTTCCCGGTCCCGTATGACTCCCGATGGTCGTCCCGATGGGAAAAATATGAACCTTGCCCCTCAGTTTCGGGAAACTTTCCTCCACCAGGTTCCGGACAGCGGCGGCATCGTCAAAGCAGGCACTGTGGCTGATGTAGCAGCGTCCCTCATAATCCTTTCCGTTCTGCGCATGCATTTCCATTTTCTGGACGATTTCCCGGATGACCTTTTTCTTCGTACGGATCTTCTCCCGGGGAATCAGGCGTCCCTGGTAATCCATGTTCAGCAGCGGGCAGATGCTGAGCATTTTTCCCACAAATCCCGCCGTCTTGGTGACGCGGCCGCCCTTGATATAGAACTTGAGATCCGTGGAGAAAAACCAGTGATGGATATGCAGCCTGTTTTCCTCAGCCCATCGGGCTGTTTCCTCAAGGCTCATTCCCTGATCCCGGCAGTCCGCCAGATAGCTCACCAGCATGCCAAGCCCGCTGGAAGCGCCGAGTGAATCCACCACCTCGAAGGTACGGTCCGGGTATTTTTCCTTCAGGATATCCTTTGCCATCCTGGCAGAATTCACAGACCCGGAAATCCCGCTGGACAGTTCCACATGGAGGATGTCCCTTCCTTCCTCCATAAAGCGGCTGAAAATCGTTACATACTCTTCTGCGTTGACCTGAGAGGTACGGGTATCATACCCATCCAGCATTTTCCTGTAAAACAGATCATTGGGCATGCTCTTTCCCATGTCATCCAAGAGTTCCTGATCGCCCAGTTTGTAGTGAAAAGGAATATATTCTATATTGCGTTCGGCCAGATATTCATTGGTCAGATCGCAGGGAGAGGAACACGTGAGCAGAAAACTCATTTTCCAGTATGTCCTTTCATATAGGGTACACTCTATCTTACCCGATTCCGGAACGCAATGCAAGGGGCTTCCTGGGGGTTGTTCCCCCTGAGATGCCTGGCATCGTGTCAGGAAAACAGTTCCTTGACCCGGATCCCCGCAGCTTTCACCGCGTTTTTACGGCCTCCCGCCGCAATCCGGTTCTCCTGGGCTTCCCGGAGCGTCATTCCCTGAAGCATCAGACGGACCAGCAAAAGTTCCTCTTCTACCTCAGGGTTCTCCTCCGTCTTCTCCCCGGGGATATCCACCTCATGGAAATCCATGACCAGGCAGTATTCTCCCTTTTCCACCTTGGGATTCTGACGCATGGTTTCCAGCACATCCTCCGCCCTTCCCCGGAGCGTCAGCTCATGGAGTTTGGTCAGATCGCAGGACAGACTCACCCTGCACCCGGGCAGCGTTCGCACAACCGTTTCCATCAGGTCCAGAATCCGGTAAGGGGATTCATGAACCACAGCCACCCTGCAGCGTCCCGGAAGCTCCCTAAGTTTCGCCTCCAGGCTTTTTTTCTCCCTGGGAAGAAACCCGCAGAACAGCCATTCCCTGGCATCCACGCCGCTGACGGATACCGCCGCAGTCCCGGCACTCGGGCCCGGAACGGTCAGGACGGGAATCCCCATTTCCGTACAGTACCGGACGAACAGATACCCCGGATCCGAAATGCACGGCATACCGGCGTCCGTGACCAGTGCCGCCTTTTCCTGTCGCTGGATCAGCCGCTCCGCGAGACTTCGTCCCTTATCCGCCTCATTGTGCATATGCAGAGAGACAAGGGGCGTATGAATGTCAAAGACCTGCAGAAGCTTCATGGTCACGCGGGTATCCTCCGCGGCAATGAAATCCACCATGCGCAGCGTATCCAGGGCCCGGGCAGACATGTCCCCCAGGTTGCCCAGAGGTGTTCCCACCACATACAGTTCAGGCATTTTCTTCCTCCAGACGCTGACATACCCGCAGCGTCGCACTCCGTGAGCGGGGGTTGCGTTCCGTTTCCTCACTCCGGGGGCGTATGGCTCCGCCTCCAAGAATCCGCACCTTGGGCTTTTTTCCGCAGATGCAAACCGGAATACGGGGAGGACAGGTGCAGGGATTCTGAAGATTCTGGAAACAGCGTTTCACCAGCCGGTCCTCCAGGGAGTGAAACGTGATCACCAGCAGTCGCCCTCCCGGTGAGAGCATGTCCACAAAATCCCTCAGTGCCCTGTCCAGGGGATCCAGTTCGTCATTGACGGCAATCCGGAAAGCCTGAAAGGTTCGCCGGGCCGGATGTCCGTCATCCCTGCGGCGCACGGCTCTGGGAATGGCCGCGTCCACGCACCGGACCAGATCAAAAGTGGTTTGAAGCCGGGCCTGTCTCCGGCGTTCGCACAGAACATTCGCGATCCGGGCCGCCCATTTTTCCTCTCCATAATCTCTGAGGATCCTGGCGATCTCCTTCTCCGGAAGTTCATTGACCAGGTCAGCGGCGGTCAGCTTCTGGGCAGGGTCCATCCTCATATCCAGCGGTGCGTCCGCGTGATACGAAAAGCCGCGGCTGCCTTCGTCCAGCTGATGCGAGGACACCCCCAGATCCAGCAGAATGCCGTCCGCCTTCAGGCCCGGGTGAAAGGAAAGAAGCTCCCCCGCATCATGAAAGTTCCCACGAAGGGCATGAAAGCCCGGATACCCCGCCAGTCTTTCCGACGCCGCGGCAAGGGCCGCCGGATCCCGGTCAATCCCGTAATAGGTACAGTCTCCGCAGGCCTTCAGGATGCCTTCTGCGTGTCCGCCGCCCCCCAGGGTGCCGTCAATGTACACACCCCCGGAAACAGGCCGCATCCATTCGAGGACCTCGTCATACAGGACCGGTGTATGCTGAAACATGCTGTTCCCCCCGTCTGAAGAAGTGCCCGTCAGAGAGATGACGGGCACCGCAGCTTACATGGTCTTGAGTTCTTCAATTCTCTTTTCCACTGCCAGGGCCTTCTGCCGGTTCGCTTCCAGCTTGGCCCTTTCATTTTCCACCAGGGCCTCGGGAGCCTTGGAGACAAATCCCGGATTGTTCAGCTTGCCTTCCGCCCGCTGAATCTCCTTCTGCAGGCCGGCGGCTTCCTTCTCCAGTCTCTGGATTTCCTTCTCCATGTCCACCAGGTCTCCCAGCGGAATGTACAGCGTCCCGGCGCGGCTCACAGCCGACACGGTCTTCTCCTGAAGGACAGACGCGTCCGGGATGATCCGGCACTCAGAAGCCCCCGCAAGGCGCTGGAAATACGGGAACGCGTGCACCAGGTTGCTTTCCCAGCCGTCGGCGGGCAGGAACATGATCCGGGTTTTCCGTCCCGCAGGCACATTCATTTCCGTGCGGAGGTTCCGGACGGTGCGGATGCACTCCTTGATCCCTTCCATCTCAGCGGCTTCGTTCTCAAATTCCAGATCCCTCCGGACTTCGGGCCACGCCCTGAGCATCAGGAAACCTTCCGACCCGGGAAGATACCGGTAGACCTGTTCGGTCAGGAAGGGCATGAAGGGATGCAGGAGCTTCAGCAGACCTTCCAGCACATAGAGGAGAACCGCCTGCACATCCCGTTTCTTGTCCGCGTCTTCACCCATCAGCCAGGGCTTGGCCAGCTCAATGTACCAGTCACAGAAATCGCCCCATGCAAAATCATAAATCCGGCTGGCGCTCAGGCCGAAATCCCCTTCTTCATTATGCGCGGTGATCTCTTCCAGTGCACTCTGGAAACGGGTCAGAATCCATTTGTCCGCCACACTCAGGCTTTCCGCCCTCAGGGGAACAGCCTGATCCACGTTCATCAGCACAAAGCGGGAGGCGTTCCATACCTTGTTGGCAAAGTTTCTCGAACTTTCCACCTTTTCCCGGGAATACCGGGTGTCGTTGCCGGGGCTCACGCCCATCAGGAGACTGAAACGAAGGGCATCCGCTCCGTATTCGTCAATGACATCCAGAGGATCCACGCCGTTACCCAGGGATTTGGACATCTTCCTGCCCAGTTCGTCCCGCACCAGTCCGTGAATCAGCACGGTATGGAAGGGTGTCGTCCCCATCTGGGCGATACCGGAGAAGATCATGCGGCTCACCCAGAAGGTAATGATATCATACCCGGTCACCAGCATGTCCGTGGGATAGAAGTATTTCAGATCCTCCGTTTCATCCGGCCATCCAAGCGTGGAAAAAGGCCAGAGCGCCGAGGAGAACCAGGTATCCAGCACATCCTCGTCCTGATGAATGTTCCGGCTTCCGCAGTGGGCACAGCAGTCGGGATCTTCCCTTGCCACCGTCATTTCACCGCAGTCGTCACAGTACCAGACAGGAATTCTGTGTCCCCACCAGAGCTGACGGGAAATGCACCAGTCTCTGATGTTCTCCATCCAGTTCATGTAATTCTTGCTGAAACGGTCGGGCACGAAACGTGTTTCGCCCTTCTTCACCGACTCAATGGCAGGCGCGGCAAGAGGCGCCATGGAAACGAACCACTGACGGGAAACCATGGGTTCAATGGTGGTATGGCAGCGATAGCAGGTGCCCACCTCATGACGGATCGGTTCCACTCCTCTGAGCAGGCCCATTGCTTCCAGATCCTTCACGATGGCCTTGCGGGCTTCAAGAGTGGTCATGCCCGCGTACTTTCCGCAGTCATACACCCGGGCTTCGCCCACAGCCGCTTTTCCGGAGGCAAACAGAGCTTCCGATTCCTCCCGTTCCGCCGCCCCGGTCATATGTCCGTCATAGGTGAAGACACGGAGAATGGGCAGCTGATGCCGCTGACCCACTTCATAGTCGTTGGGATCATGGGCGGGGGTAATCTTCACCACACCCGTGCCCTTGGTCATATCCGCGTGCTCGTCGGTGATAATGGGAATCTCCCGGTCCGTCAGGGGCAGAAGCACATGACAGCCATGAAGATGCCTGTAGCGCTCGTCTGCTCCGTTGATGGCCACGGCCGTATCTCCCAGCATGGTCTCCGGACGCGTGGTGGCAAGCTCCAGCAGTTCACCGGTTTCCTTCACGGGATAGAGAATATGCCAGAAATGGCCGTCCTGCTCCTCATACTCCACCTCTGCATCCGAAATGGAAGTTCCGCAGCAGGTGCACCAGTTCACCAGACGGCAGCCGCGATAGATCAGCTTGTTCTCATACAGACGGCAGAAGACCTCCCGAACCGCTCTGGAGCACCCCTCGTCCATGGTGAACCGTTCCCGGCTCCAGTCACAGGAAGCACCCATGCGCCTTTGCTGAAGCGTGATACGGTTGCCGTACTGTTCCTTCCACGCCCACGCTCTCTTCAGAAAGCCTTCCCGTCCAAGGCTCTCCTTGGTCAGACCTTCCTTCTCCATGGCCTCGATGATTTTGACCTCGGTGGCAATGGCCGCGTGGTCCGTTCCGGGCAGCCAGAGCGTCGGGTCTCCCTTCATCCGGTGGTAACGGATGGCCGCATCCTGCAGTGTGCAGTCCATGGCATGTCCCATGTGCAGCTGTCCGGTAATGTTGGGGGGCGGCATGACGATGGTAAAGGGCTTTTTCCCTTCCTCCCGGTGAGCGACAAAAGCGCCGGAAGACTCCCATGCCTCATAGATTTCCTTTTCAATGGCCTGGGGATTGAACTTGGTTTCCATACTGGCACCGCGATTTTCTTCCATAATATTCTTATCCTCCACAGATCAGCGGGTAAAGATCATAATGGCACCTACGGCCATCAGGACACACCCCACAGCTTTCATGATCATATCCAGGTATTCTTTTTTCATCCGTCCTTTCCAGCGTCTTGCCACCGGTCCGGACGTAAAAACAAGGACGGCGCCAAGAAGGGTGACGCCCACACCCGGCTGGAACAGTCGCTCTCCGACGCCCTGAAGCCATGTGCCCATTTCCCCGCCTCCCGACTTAAAATAAAAACAGCTCCTGTCCGAAAGGACGGAGCTTGCCGTGGTACCACCTTACTTCGCAGAAACCGAGTCTGCCTTGCATGCATGATAACGGATGCATCCGCACGGGACTATTCCGCCGCAGCGCCTTCATCCCATACTCTCCAAAGCGACTTCTTCCGGCGGTGGCGCAGACGGTCTTGCAGCCTCTGAACCGTCCTCTCTGTTCGTCCTGTCCGAAATACTCCTCTTTTTCCGCGAGCTATTCACTTCATCAGGCTTCCGCCTCTACTTTGATGACTTCCTTGCCCTTGTAATATCCGCAGAACTTGCAGACATGATGGTCAAGCTTCATCTGATGGCACTGAGGGCATTCCACAAGCGTGGGGGCCTCCAGCTTCCAGTTCGCACGACGGCTGTGTTTCCGGGCCTTAGAAATTTTCCCCTTCGGAAGAGCCATATTCACACCTCCTCATCCGTGATCATCCGCCTCTGGCGGAGTGTGACACATGTCACACATGGTCCTCCCCGAGCAGATCCTTCAGACCGGCAAAGGGGAAACGACCGGATTCGTCCTTCTGTGTCAACGGCTCTGCCTGTCCCTGTGCATACGTCAGAAGGCCGACACATCCCTCCCTGCACAGAAAACGCATGGGAAGGTTCAGCATGATATAAGTCAGAGCCAGCTTCTCCAGGGACACCTCGTGTCCGCTGTAGGAGAAAATCTCATCGTCCTCCGGGTCCCCGTCCCGCATAAAGGTTTCCCTGAAGGATCCTTCCACCATGCTTTCCGTTTCAGAAAGGCAATTGGCACAATGCCCATGGGCCAGGACTGCCAGCGAGCCGTCCACCGTTACGTTCCCGTCTTCATCCGCTTCGAAGTACCCCTGCATGCGGACCGGATCAAAGGTGATCTCATCCCCCGTGATCCGCTGAGGAGCAATGGCCTGCTCCTCCTCAAAGCGATACTGCGTGCCTGGATTCCGGGTGCATTCGGCAACGTCAAGCATACCGTCCTGCCTCCTTCATCGTGACCATGAGCCATTATATAGACGCCGTCCTGTTTTGTCAACCAAAAAAACGAGATCGCCTCAGGCTTTCCGGTCTGTCCAGGACAGGGGCGGATGAAGCAGGGATGCGGCCGTATCCGGCCGCATCCCCGTTGGTTTTACCGGGTTACCAGGTCCAGTGTGTCCCGGGCAATCATGATTTCCTCATTGGTGGGAATGACCAGCACCTTTACGGGACTGTCGTCCGCGGAAATCACACTCTCCGTGGCGTGCCCGTCAGCACAGGCCGCGTTCCGGGCATGATCCATCCGGACGCCCAGATACTCCATCCCGCTCATGACGCGCTCCCTCAGGGCGCCGTTGTTCTCGCCGATACCGGCCGTGAACACGATCATGTCCACGCCGCCCATGGCCGCCGCATAGGCGCCGATGTACTTCTTGATCCCGTAAACCAGCATGTCTCTGGCCAGCATGGCATCGCCGTTGTAGGCATCAGCTGCGGCATCAATGTCCCGCATGTCCGAGGACAGACCGCTGATGCCCAGCAGACCGGACTTCTTGTTCATGAGCGTGAGGACCTCGTCCACGCTCATGTTCTCATTGTTGGCGATGAACTGGACCACCGCAGGGTCCAGCGTGCCGCAGCGGGTGCCCATCAGAAGGCCGTCCAGAGGTGTCAGACCCATGGAGGTGTCCACGCACTTGCCGTCCACCACGGCACTCAGGCTGGAACCGTTGCCAAGATGGCAGATAATGATCCGCTGCCCAACGCGCTGAGCCACATAGCGGTGGCTGGTGCCGTGGAATCCGTAGCGGCGCACGCCGTACTGATCGTGGTACTTCTTGGGGACCCCGTACATATAGGCCTTGGGGGGCATGGTCTGATGGAATGCCGTATCGAACACGGCCACTTGGGGCGTGTCGGGCATAACCTTCTCGCATGCCTCGATGCCCATCAGGTTGGCGGGATTGTGAAGGGGGCCAAGAGGAATGCACTCGCGGATGGCATCCTTCACATCTTCATTGACCACCACGGAAGCGGAGAACTTGGTACCGCCGTGCAGTACGCGATGGCCCACGGCTCCGATCTCCACCACGCTCCTGATGGCTCCCTTTTCCGGATCCTGCAGAGCCTTGAGCATCATCTGGGTAGCTTCCACGTGATTCTCAATGGGCTGGAAGATTTCAATGACCTTCTTATCCACGCCGGGAAGCGTGACGGTCTGCTTCAGATGGCCGCCCTCGATGCCGATGCGTTCCACCTGGCCCTTGACCAGCATCTGTTCTCCATCCATATCGATGAGCTGATACTTCAGCGAGGAGGAGCCGGCGTTGACAACCAGAATTTTCATAGGAAACACCTCTTTCGTCCGTCTGTTCTCAGCCGTTGGTCTTCACGGCCACGGCAGCCACCGTGTTCACAATCTCCTCCACGTTGCATCCGCGGCTCAGATCGTTCACGGGTTTGGCCAGGCCCTGGATGATGGGTCCGATGGCCTTGGCGCCCGCCATGCGCTGCACCAGTTTATATCCGATATTGCCGGCACCCAGATCCGGGAAAATCAGGACATTGGGCTTCTTTCCGGCCACGGGAGAACCGGGGGCCTTCAGATTGGCCACCGCTTCCACCAGGGCCGCATCAGCCTGCATCTCGCCGTCCAGCAGGAGGTCGGGCGCCAGTTCATGTGCCTTCCGGGTCGCTTCCTGCACTACGGTAACACGGTCATGCTTGGCGCTTCCCTTGGTAGAGAAAGAGAGCATGGCCACACGGGGCTCGGCGGAGAGCAGTTCACGGCTGGTCTGTGCCGTGGCGATGGCGATGGCGGCCAGCTCGTCCGCCTCCGGCGCGATGTTGACGGCGCAGTCACCGAAGAGCATCACGCCATCGTCTCCGAAGTCATGATTGGGCAGCTCCATGATGAAGCAGCTGGAAACAATGGAGATGCCAGGAGCTGTCTTGATGATCTGCAGGGCGGGACGGAGCACGTTGCCCGTGGAATTGATGGCGCCGGCCACCAGACCGTCCGCGTCATCCATCTTCAGCATCATGGTGGCAAAGTAAAGCGTATTGTGATAGACCAGATCCTTCGCCTGTTCCGGCGTCATGCCCTTCTTCTGGCGCAGCTCGAAGAGCTTCTGAGCGTAAGCTTCCGATTTCTCACAGGTTTCCGGATTGACGATATGCACACCGGTGAGATCCGTTCCGGTTTCCCCGGCCACCTTCTGAATCTTCTCAGGGTCGCCCACCAGGGTGATTTCAGCCAGGCCTTCCCGTACGATCTGAGCAGAAGCCTGTACGGTACGGGGCTCGTCGCCTTCAGCCAGTACGATGTGCTTGATGTTTTCCTTGGCCTTCGCTTTGATCTTATCAATGACAGACATGTCCATTCCTCCCGCAAGTCTCATTGGTTTCCCGGTTACCTTCCGATTATACAGGATTTCACGGGCAAAGGAAAGGCCCGGAACCCATTTCCGAAGTTTTCCCTTCCATTCTTCCCATGGTATAATCTCCCCGCGCCTGAGCGTGCCCCGCATCCGGCGCCGAAAGGACAGAAGACCATGCATATCACCGGAATCATCTGCGAATACAATCCCTTTCACGCCGGCCACGCTCACATGCTCGAGATGGTGCGGAACCGGAGGCCGGACACCCGGATTCTCTGCCTTATGTCCACTTGCTTTACCCAGCGCGGGGAAGCTGCATGCCTGCCGGTGGATCTCAGAGTGCGCATGGCGCTGTCCCAGGGGGCCGACGCGGTCGTGGCCTTCCCTTTTGTCTGCGCCGTCAGAGGCGCGGAAGACTTTGCCCTCTCCGGTGTCAGGATACTGGATGCCATGGGCTGTCATGCCCTGGCCTTCGGGGCGGAGGAGCCTTCCCTGCCCCGCCTTGCTTCCATGGCCGGGCATCTGGAGCATCCCGGAAAGGAGCAGACGGATATGCTCCATGCCTTTCTGAACCGTGGATTTTCCTGGGCCCGGGCCATGGAAAAAAGCATGGAAAGCACCGTGGGCGGGGAAGCGCAGCTTCTGCGTTCGCCCAACAACATTCTGGCTCTGAACTATCTCCGGTCCCTGGAGCGCCTCGGCTCTTCCATGGAGCCGCTCCTGATTCACCGGAGCACTTCTTACCGGAACACGGGGATGGATGAACCCTTTCCCTCCGCCCGTGCCATCCGCGCCTGTCTGGAAGAGGGGAACTATGCCCAGGCTTTCCAGGCTCTCCCGGTTCAGGCCCGCCCCTGGCTCCGCCTGGGTGTGGAGCAGGGCCGTCTGGTCCGAAAGAACGCGCTGGACGCCGCTCTTTTCTACCGTCTGCGCACCATGAGCCCGGAGGCTTACGGGAATCTTCCCGAATCCGGAGAGGGCACCGGGGATCTTCTCCGGAAAATGCAGGCCCGGTCCGGGGACAGGGAACAGCTTCTGGCTCTGTGCACCAGTGCAAGGTATCCCGCCTCCCGCTTTTCCCGTCTGTGCGCCTATGCCCTTGTACAGGTTTCCCGGGAAGATCTTCCGGTCAGTGCCCCCCGGGAAGTCTGGCTTCTGGGCTGCCGTGAAAACGCGGAACCCCTGATCAGCCGGATTGGCCGGAACCTGAAAGAGAAGGGCGGAACCCTTCTGGGTTCCGCCTCAAGGTGTGACAGTTCATGGATGCATGTGGAAGAGCGGGCCTGGGATCTTCATGCCCTGGCCTGCGGGGATGCTCCCGGCGCAGCGCGGCGCTACAGGGTGCAGCGGCCTTAGCCTTCCCCGATGGCCTCCTCCAGGGGCGTGAGATCAATCCCCTTTTCATTCTTCAGAACACTGTACAGGGCCTTCATCATCTCAAGCACGCCTCCCTCCACATCGCTTTCCGCGTTCAGGGGCAGCACCGGATCGTGCACGGACAGTCGGAGAAGGAACCACCCGTTGTCCGTACCGCCCCTGAGATCAAAGGAGATGCGGACGCCTTCCCGGTTGTCCCTGGCGATATGCCAGTTTTCGGCCACCATGGCGTAATCCATGACCATGGCAATGGCATTCTGACCGGCGGTGCGGAAGTCCTCCTCCACGATCTTCAGCCGGATCTCCCTGCTTTCCACAGGCTCTTCCAGATCCGCGATGAGACTGCCGAGGGTCAGACCCTGCTGCTTGAGCTTCATGGCCTTGACAATGAGCACCGTTACCAGATACATGCCGTCATCCAGAAAATGGTTTTCCCTCAGGGCCGCGTGACCGCTGGTCTCAATGGCCAGGGGGCAGTCAATGCCCTCCTGATTCAGTCTTTTGGCCTCATTGATCACGTTGCGGTATCCCCGCTTGTAGCGGTAATGCTCACCGCCCCATGCGTTGATGAATTTCGGGAGCCCGGAGGAGGTCACCGAATCCGTGACGATGGTCTGCATGGGCTTCTCATCCAGAAGCATGGCGGAAACCAGGGCAATCAGCCGGTTCCGGTTGATCTCCCGGCCATCGGAATCCACAATAGCCGCGCGGTCACAGTCCGCATCGAAAATCACGCCCAGATCGGCCCGCTCCCTCTTGACGGTCTCGGAAAGCGACCGCATGGCCTCCGGGTTTTCCGGATTGGGCATATGATTCGGGAAACGCCCGTCCGGCTCCAGGAACTGGCTGCCTTCCACCCAGGCACCCAGTTCCTCCAGAAGACCGGCATAGAATCCGCCGGCACCGTTGCCCGCGTCCACAACCACATGCAGCCCCAGGAGCGGCTTGGGGGTTTCTGTGTTCAGGCCTTTCCGGATCCGGGCGGCAAGCAGGTCCATATAAGCGCGGAGAAAGGGCTTTTCCATGATGCTGCCGGATATGGCGTGATCAAGAGGCGAAAGGTTCTGCGCGTCCTGCAGCAGTTTCTTCACATCCTCCGGTTCCAGCCCGCCCTCCCTCAGGAAAAACTTCAGCCCATTGCGCTCCGGAGGCAGATGGGAAGCCGTGATCATGATGGACCCGTCCGGCTCAAAGGGCGGCGTGATGATCGCCATGTACATGGCAGGCGTTGTGCACAGCCCGAAGTTCATCACGGCCGCGCCGGCTCTGGAGGCGCCTTCCGCGGCAGCTTCCAGAAGAGCGGGGCCGGTCAGGCGGCTGTCCCGGCCCAGGGCAATCACGGTCTGGCTGACAGGCTTCCCCGTGCGCTCCGCGGTCATGTACGCAAAGGCCATGCCCAGTTTCCTGGCTGCGTCTTCCGTCAATTCCGTCTGCGGGCCCATGGCAACGCCCCGCACATCCGATCCGCTGATCAGTTTCGAGTAATCCATGTGTGTATCGATCCCCTTTACTTCGTCCATGTGTCTGTCCGGGAGGCTGCGGTTCTCCTCTCCTCCTCCTCCAGAAGCGCATCCTGCATGCCCCGGAGCATATGATAGATCGGGGCCAGCGCCAGATAATCATCCCGCACCTTCACAAAGATCCGCCGGTCGCCCACCAGACTGAAATCCGCAACTTTCTGTTCCAGGGTAATGCTCTTCGCCCGATACCACCTGTCAAGAGCAGGGGGGATATTCTGCGGCACCTTCATTCTCCGGAATCCGTCTTCCCACAGATCAAGATGTCTGCTTTCCAGCGAGCAGCCGGATATCAGTCCCATATAATAGGAAGGTTTCGCAGCAAGTTCCCGGCGGAAACGATCCATGAGCGGGCGGTTTTCGCCCCAGGTCGTCAGGCCCCAGCTGAGGCGTTCCACACCGTACTCAAACCAGAACCCCACAGAACCGTACCGCTCCTCTGCCGTGCGGTGAAAATAGGTCCACAGATGATCCCGGTAGGGGGTCTTGTCCCGGCTGAAGCGGGTATCCCGGCGAATCCGGGACAGGCACCTGGAGGGTCTGGGTTCCATGGCTGCGTCAATCCCGCTGAGGGTGGGCATCATGTCCGTGATGAAATCGTAAAACGGAGTCTGTACATCCCTGAGGTACCGGTCATGTTCTCTGTGAAAGAACGCGGCATCATTGTGAAAACGCAGGTCAAGAAAATAACGTTCTGTTTCCTCCGGAAAACCGGTAAACATAACGCACCTCCAATTCAATACTCCGGAATTATACCATCCGCCGGGAGCGTGATCAACCCGTGATTCTCCCGAAAAAAACCCGGCGCCTACTGTGCCGGGTTTCTGGGTCAGCAACGTGTCAGACACACTTTTTCTGTTTTCTGTCCTGTCAGCTTCTCGCTGGCCTCTCCGGGCTGCTGGAAACCCACGTAGCCTGTCAGGGTCTCCACGGGAATCCGCTCGCCCTTCTCATTGACCTCCGTAAAGGCAAGAGGATCCACCTTCAGAGTGATTTCCTTCGTCTCCCCGGCCTTCAGACACACCCGGGCGAAGGCGGAAAGGCGGGGATTGGGAGGCGCAAGTGGCGAGTCGGACCTGGTATAAACCTGTACCACGTTCTCCGCCTCCGCGCTGCCCAGGTTCTCCACCCGGACCGTCACACGGTCTCCCTCAGTCGCGCTCACCCGGATGCCGAAGGGCACATAGGTCAGGCCATATCCGAAGGGGTACAGCACCTCGCCCTCATAGTAGCGGTACGTGCGGCCCTTCATGGAGTAATCCGTAAACTCAGGCAGATCTTCCACCCGGCGGTAAAAGGTCAGAGGCAGTTTTCCGCTGGGGCTGACCTCGCCGAAAAGGATTCGTGCCAGGGCACGTCCGCCCGCCTGTCCGGGATACCATGCAAGGAGCTGGGCATTTCCCTGGGGAACATTCAGGGACGAACCTGCCAGAACAACCGTCACCAGGGGCTTCCCGGTCTTTTCCAGGGCTTCCATGAGACGGACCTGACTGTCCGGAAGATGCAGATGCCGCTTGTCTCCGCTGGCGCTGAAATTGCTGGTGTCCCCCTGTTCCCCTTCCAGTGTCTCGTCCAGGCCCACGCAGGCAATGACCACATCTGCCCCTGACGCACACAGAAGCGCTTCACTGAGCCGGTCATCCATCCGGGCAAGGCCCTCCTCCCGGTCCGCCACCAGGGAACAGCCGCTGGAATAGAAAACGCGGATCCCATGGGACGCGGCATAATCCCGAATGCCCTGCAGCATGGTCACGCTCCGGCTGGAGGTGCCGTGGTAATTGCCCGCCAGAGCAAGACGGCTGTCGGCGTTGGGGCCAATCACCGCAATGGTCCGGATTTTCCCCGGATCCAGGGGCAGCAGGCCGTCGTTTTTCAGAAGCACCATGCTCTTTTCCGCGGCAGTCTGTGCCACCTGATCATGGGCATCCGTGTCCACTTCCTCATATCCGATGGCGTCATAGGGGCAGTGCTCGTCAAACATGCCCAGGAGGAAGCGGGTCGTCATGGCCCGGACGCAGGATTCGGTAATGGTTTCCTCCGTCACTCTCCCCTCCTGCACAGCCTGCAGAAGATGCAGATAGGTGTCGCCGCAGTTCACATCACACCCGTTGTTGATGGCAAGGGCAGCAGATTCGGGGGCTGTGTCCGTCACATGATGGAACTTGTGAAAATCGGAAATCGCCCAGCAGTCGCTCACCACATGGCCCTCAAAATGCCATTTTCCCCGCAGCGTTTCCTTCAGAAGCGTCCTGCTTCCGCAGGCGGGCTCACCGTTGACCCGGTTATAGGCCCCCATCACAGCCTCCACATGGCCTTCCTCCACGGCGGCCTGAAAGGCGGGCAGATAGGTTTCCTCCATATCCTTGGGACTGGCCACGGCGTCAAACTCATGGCGGATGGCCTCAGGGCCCGAGTGCACCGCAAAATGTTTGGCGCAGGCCGCTGTCTTCAGGTATTCTCCATGCCCCTGCAGTCCGCGGATATAGGCAACCCCCAGACGGGAGGTCAGGAAAGGATCCTCTCCCAGCGTCTCATGGCCCCTGCCCCAGCGGGGATCTCTGAAAATATTGATGTTGGGACTCCAGAAGGTCAGTCCCTTGTAGATGTCCCGGTCCCCCATGGCAGACTGTCCGTTATACTTCGCCCTGCCTTCCGTGGAGACCACATCCCCCACCTTTTCCTGGAATTCCTCGTCAAAAATCGCTGCCAGGCCAATCGCCTGAGGGAACATGGTGGCCGTTCCGGCCCGGGCAACCCCGTGCAGCGCCTCATTCCACCAGTTGTAGGCAGGAATGCCCAGCCTTTCCACCGCCGGGGCATCATACCGCAGCTGGGACGCCTTCTCCTCCAGGGTCATCTGAGACACCAGCGCCTCCGCCCGCCGTCTCGCTTCCTGTCTGTCCATATGCAAACCTCCATCCCTGATTTGTGATCCATCTCCATGGCTCTCGCCTTCGGGGGAAGTCTAGCACAGCCGCCTGACGTCTGACAAGAACCGGAATGCTTTTTCATCCCGGAAATAGTCATTGTCCTGCTTTCATGGTATAATCCCCTCAGCCTGATCTCACAAAACGGAGGTGTTCCCCCTGACCCTCAAAGCGGTTGCCTTTGATCTGGATGACACGCTGCTGAGGGACGATCTTTCCATATCTGACCGGACCGTCAGGACCCTCAGGACCCTGGACCGGAAGGGCGTGCACATCCTTCCCTGCAGCGGCAGAGCCATGGAAAGCATGCGTCCCTTTGTTCAGCGCATCGGCTGCGCCTC
Source organism: uncultured Eubacteriales bacterium (assembly GCA_902774025.1). Classification (GTDB taxonomy): domain Bacteria; phylum Bacillota; class Clostridia; order Christensenellales; family Aristaeellaceae; genus UBA2943. The sequence continues at coordinate 8,116 of CACYGY010000080.1, read as the reverse complement.
AAGGGTGATAGCCTGCAACGGCGCGGAGATCTATTCGGGAGATTTCCGTCCGCTTCACGCTTCTCTCCTCCCCCTGAATGCCGCCCTGGCCATTCTCGCCTTCGGCGCCTCCCGTCAGGTGTACATGCAGACCTATGACGGCGGGAGCTTTTACTACAACCATAACTCCCCCTATGCCGACATGTACGCCAGGACCGCACGCCTCAGGGGCGTGTGCATTCCGGACCTGTCCGCCTTTGTCACCCTCCATCCCACATCCAAGATCCTCATGATGGACGATCCGGACAGGATCTCGGAAATGCGCGGGCAGGCGGAGGCGATGTTCAGTCATCTCTGCAGTGTCACCACTTCCAAGTCCTCCTATCTGGAGTTCAATCCCCTCCATGCATCCAAGGGTTCCGCCCTGGGGATCTGTGCAAAGGAACTCGGGTTTTCCATGGAAAACCTCATCGCCTACGGGGACAGTCTCAACGACCTTTCCATGCTCACCGGCGCCGGGGAGGGTGTGGCCGTGGGAAACGCCCGGGACGAGGTCATCCGCGCCTGCGTCAGGGTCGCTCCCACCAACGGGGAGGACGGCGTGGCGGTGGATCTGCTCCGGCATTATCCGCAGTTCTTTGACCTTGCGGAAGGAGGCTGTCCATGATCCGGCCTGAGGAGTTTTACAGGGCCCTGGAGCTGCAGGTGTGCCTTCCCACCAGCCGGAAGGGCTGGGATTTTCAGGATGCCGCCGTCAACCGTCCGGGGCTTCAGTTCTGCGGGTTTTACGATCACTTTGCCTTTGAGCGTCCCCAGATCATCGGAAAGGTGGAGTACGCCTTTCTCACGCAGCTCCCGGCGGAGGAGCAGCTCCGGGTCAGCCAGCGCTTCTGTTCCTACGCGGTTCCCTGTGTGATCTTCTGCAGGGGCCAGATACCGCCCCGGGCTTTCCTGCGGGAGGCCGAAGCCCATGACGTGGCCGTCTGCCTGACAGACAAGATCACCACCAAGATCTGCTATGAGTGCACCGCCTATCTGAACCGGTCTCTGGCCCCTCAGATCACGCAGCACGGGGTCATGGTGGACGTGCACGGCGTTGGGGTGCTCATCACCGGGGAGAGCGGTGTAGGAAAAAGCGAGACCGCCCTGGAGCTGGTCAAACGCGGGCATCAGCTGGTGGCGGATGATGTGGTGGATATCCGCCGTGTCTCCGACACCCGCCTCATCGGCCAGTGTCCGGAAACCATCCGTCACCTCATGGAGATACGCGGTCTGGGCATCATTGACATCCGGGCCATGTACGGCGTCAGCGCCGTGGTGACCTCCAAGACCATTGACCTGGTCATCCATCTGGAGCCCTGGGTGGAAGGCAAGGAATACGACCGCCTGGGACTGGAAGACGACCACGTCACCATCCTGGGCGTGCAGGTGCCTCAGCTGATCACCCCTGTGCGTCCCGGCAGAAACCTGGCCATTATTGTGGAGGTGGCTGCCAGAAACCTGTCTCTGAAGCGTCTGGGATACAGCGCCGCCCATGAGCTGGACAGGCGGCTGAACGCTCAGTATGATCAGACGGAACGTGATTCTTCCCTGTCGGAACAATTTGAAGGAGGTACATTTCTATGATTCGTGTCGGCATTGACATCGGCGGTACGGGGGTCAAGGTGGGCCTGATTGACAACGCGGGCCATGTGCTGCGCAAGACTTCCATGACCACCCGGCTGGATATTCCCTTTGAGGAGCAGGTGCGGGGTATTTTCGAAACCACCCGGGAACTCATCGGTGCCCACGGTCTGACCTTTGACGATATTTCCTGCATCGGAGCCGGCGTGCCGGGCATTGCGGATGAGCATACCGGCGAGGTGGTCTTCTGCACCAATCTGAACTGGCATCACGTGCCTTTCCGGGAAGTGTTCCGTTCCCTGATTGACAAGCCTGTCTACATTGACAATGACGCCACCGTCGCCTGCCTGGCCGAAAGCGTGGCCGGCATCAGCAAGGGAACCTCCTCCAGTCTCTTCCTGACCCTGGGAACAGGGGTGGGTTCCGGACTGATCATCAACGGCAAGATCTGGCGGGGTGCCCACGGCGTGGCGGGTGAAGCGGGTCACGCGATTCTGGAAATGGACGGGGTGCCCTGTACCTGCGGCAACCATGGCTGTCTGGAGCGCTACTGTTCCGCCACCGCCATCATCCGCATGGCCCGGGAAATCCTCCCCTATCATCCGGAAAGTGTCATCATGGAAGCCTGTGAGGGCAATCCGGACAGCATCAACGCCAAAATGGTGCTGGATGCCGCCCGGGAACAGGATCCCACCGCCACCAAGGTCTTCCGCCGCTACATTTCGTGCCTTTCCCAGGCCATTGCCAGTCTCTGCAATTTCATGGATCCGGAAATGGTGGTGCTGGGGGGCGGCGTTGCCAATGCCGGGCGTTTCCTGCTGGACGGCGTGCGCAGCGAATATCCCCGCTACATGCTCTACCAGGACCTGCCCATGCCCACCATTGAGCTGGCCATTCTCGGCGCGGACGCCGGCATAATCGGCGCTTCCATGCTGGGAGACTGATTTTCACCCACGCTTCGGACGGAGAAACCCTCTCCGTCCTTTTTTTCATGTTCCCCGGAAAAAGGATTTTGGTCATGTCTGTGGTATATATCCATTTGCACCACACGAAAAGGCAGGGATGCGCATGTCTCTCACCGGACCCATGCCACCGGATTCTTCCGCTTCCGGCCTCCGGGCCACTCCGGACCACGGACCCCACAGACGGCAGAAAGCCATGGAACCGGACGGCATGCGAACAGACTTTCAGCGTGACAGGGACCGGATCATCCACTGTAAGGCTTTCCGGCGTCTGGAGGGAAAAACGCAGGTGTTCCTGGCCCCGGAGGGTGATCATTTCAGGACCCGTCTCACCCACACCCTTGAGGTCACGCAGGTGGCCAGAACCCTGGCACGGGCCCTTCATCTCAACGAGGACCTGACAGAGGCCATTGCCCTGGGGCATGACCTTGGTCATACGCCCTTCGGACATATCGGTGAGCGCACCCTGAACGAGCTCATGCCGGACGGGTTCGCCCACAATCTGCAGTCCGTCCGGGTGGCGCAGGTGCTGGAGCGGGACGGCGAGGGCCTGAACCTGACAGAGGAAGTCCTGGACGGCATTGCCAATCATTCCGGGGATCTTGTTCCCGCAACCCCGGAGGGGGAATGCGTCCGCCGGGCAGACCGGATCGCCTACCTGAACCACGATCTGGACGATGCGCTCAGAGGCGGTGTCCTGCGCCCCCACGACATCCCCATGGACCTGCTCCGGATTCTGGGCGAAACCCACGGTCAGCGGATCGCCACCATGGTACAGGACCTTGTGGACCACTCCAGGGGCGGCCCCCATCTGGAGATGAGTGAGACTGTCGAAACCGCCATGCATGAATTGAGACTTTTCATGTTCGAGCGGGTTTACCGGGAAGGATGGCGCGCCGAACAGGAGGAGAAATGCGACCACGTGCTGCGGAACATGTTCCGGTACTATCTGGACCATCCCATGGAAATGCCGGAGGAATATCTTTTCATTGCCTACCGGGAGGGCACGGACCGGGCCGTGTGTGATTTCCTTTCGGGCATGACTGACCGCTATGCCATCCGCACCTTTAACCGTCTTTTTGTTCCCTCCGCCTTCCCCTCATCCTGAAGAAACAATTTTGTGTCAGGCAGGAAATAATGGTTGTACGTTGAAATGCATGACTGGTGACTGAATATGGCAGGAAGATATCCTGAAAGCTGGGTGGAGGATCTGCGGTCACGGGCGGATCTGGTCCAGGTCGTCTCATCCTATGTGGTCCTGAAGAAAAACGGGCGGAAATTCTGGGGACTCTGTCCGTTTCACGGTGAGAAGACGGCCTCCTTCTCCGTGGATCCGGAACGCCAGCTTTTCTATTGCTTCGGTTGCAAGAAAGGCGGAACGGTTTTCACCTTCATCAGTGAAATGGAGCATCTTTCCTATCCGGAGGCCATCGCCTATGTGGCGGAACAGGAACGTGTGCCTCTGCCGGAAATGGTGGATGACCCGGACTATCTCCGCAGGCAGGAAATGCGCAGGCGCCTTGAGGACGCCAATCGCGAGGCCGCGCTCTACTATCACCGGATGCTCTACGCTCCGGAGGGCAGGGCCATGCTGGATTATCTCCGTTCCAGAGGGGTGGATGATCCCACCATCCGCCGCTTCGGTCTGGGCGCTTCCCCGCCTGGGCGGGACAGTCTTCTGCGTTTCATGCAGGAAAAGGGTTACACCCTCAATGAACTGAGAAGCGCGGGGCTGGTTACGGTCCGGGAGGACGGCGCTCATGAGACGTCCCCGGCCCGTGATATGTTCCGGGGACGTCTCATGTTCCCCATCATCAACCAGTATGGCAAGGTGCTGGGGTTCGGGGGACGGGTGCTGGACGATTCCAAGCCCAAGTATCTCAACACCGGCGACACAATGATCTACAACAAGCGGCACAACGTCTATGCCGCGAATCTACTGAAAAAGGAACGGAACCTGAGGCGGGCAATCCTGGTGGAAGGGTACATGGATGTCATTGCCCTTTCCCAGTTCGGCATCCGGGGGGTTGTCGCCACCCTGGGCACGGCGCTGACACCGGAGCAGGCACGGCTGCTGAAGCGGTTTGTGCCCATGGTCTACCTCAGCTATGACGGGGACAGTGCGGGACAGAATGCCATCCTCAAGGGCCTTCCCATTCTGGAAAACGAGCATCTTGAGGTTCGGGTTCTGGATTATCCGGACGGACTGGATCCGGATGAGTTCATCCGGCAGAAGGGTCCCGAGGCCTTTAACGCACTCCCCGTACTCTCCCCTCAGGCTTACCGGATCCGTCTTCTGGCCGCCGAGTACGATCTGACCACACAGACCGGAAGGGAAGACTATGCCCGGGCCTGCGGGCCGGTGATTTCCACTGCAGACCCGGTTCTTCGGGAAAACCTGATCCGGGAGCTGCATCTGCGCACCGGTTTTTCCCTGGCCACCCTTCAGGCCCAGGTGCACAGACTTCCCGGCAGTGAAGCCGTGCCCCTCAGGGAACCGGTACCGGTTCATCCCGAAAGGGAGAAGGAAGACGAGGATGTCCACACCCAGGAGATCATTATCAGCCTTCTTGCCCAGCTGGACCTGAGCGGAGGGGAGATCGTGGGAGAAAGCGATTTTACGGATCCTTTCCTTCTTTCCATGTACCGTGCCCTGATGAAGGGCACATCCGGTGTTTCCCTGGTGGACCGCCAGGAAACGGAACAGGACCGGCAGCGTGTATCCAGGATTCTGCAGACTCTTCCGGAAAGTGACACCAATGAGCGGATCGAAATGCTGCGCCAGTCCATTCATCATCTGCGTCAGCTGCGCTCCGCCAGACAGATGAACGACCTCCGTTCCAGGCTTTCTCAGGCTTCCGACGCCGAAAAAGCGCAGATTCTCAGTGAAATCGCCCGGATCAAAAAAGAACAATTATAGACCAACGAACACCAGGGGGTGGAGACAATGGCCAGTGCAGAAGCGCGGGAAGACCGCTTTAACGAACTGCTGGAATGGGCCAAACGCAGACCAGGCATCAGTAAGACCGAACTTGTGGATCAGATGCCCGAGCTGGATCCGGAAGAGCTGGAACAGCTGATCACCATGCTGCGCGAGTCCGGCTGTCCCGTCCATGATATGGACGACACGCTGGATACGCCGGACAATCCTCAGCCTGCCGTCGCCGAGGGCAAACTTCCCGCCGCGCCCGAAATCGCCGTTCCGGAAGGCGTCAATCTGAATGACCCGGTCCGGCTGTACCTGAGAGAGATCGGTTCCATTCCGCTCCTCACCGGAGAGGAGGAAATCACCCTTGCCAAACTGCTGGAGTCCGGAAACGACGAAGAAAAAGTATATGCCAGAAAACGTCTGAGCGAAAGCAATCTGCGCCTTGTCGTCTCCATTGCCAAGCGGTATATCGGGCGGGGCATGCAGTTCCTGGATCTGATTCAGGAAGGGAATCTGGGCCTGATGAAGGCCGTGGAGAAGTTTGACTATACCCGCCAGTACAAGTTTTCCACCTATGCCACCTGGTGGATCCGCCAGTCCATTACCCGTGCCATCGCTGACCAGGCCAGGACAATCCGGATTCCCGTGCACATGGTGGAGACCGTCAACCGTCTTTCCCGCATCAGCCGGGATCTGCAGCAGGAACTGGGCCGGGATCCCACCATGGCGGAGCTTGCCAAGGCCATGAACATGACAGAGCAGAAGGTCACGGAAATCATGCAGGCCGCGCAGGAACCCGTCAGTCTGGAAACACCCATCGGCGAGGAGGAAGACAGTTCCCTCGGCGACTTTATCGCCGATGATGAATCCCTGACCCCCGTCAATGCAGCCTCCAGGCACCTGATGCAGGAACAGCTCAACGAAGCCCTCAACACCCTGACGCCCAGAGAGCGGCGGGTCCTCTACCTGCGCTACGGACTGGGAGACGGCCGGGCCAGAACCCTGGAGGAGGTGGGACGCGAGTTCCATGTAACCCGGGAGCGGATCCGTCAGATCGAAGCCAAAGCGCTGCGCAAGCTCCAGAGCGCCGGGAGGAGCAACCGGCTGCAGGATTATCTGGAATAACCTTCATCAGGCAGCCCCTCCGGGCTGCCTGCTTGTTATCTCCCCTCAGGACCCGAAAGGATCATACGCATGGACGCTCGACTGGAAACCTGTCTTTCCCTGTTTGTTCCGGGGGACACCGGCGCGGATATCGGCACGGATCACGGCCTTCTGCCCTGCGCCATCCTGCAGCGGAACCTGTGCAGGCAGATGATTTTCTCCGACATTTCCCCAAGTGCTCTGGATCACGCCAGGCATCAGGTCCGGCGCCTGGCGCTGGAGGAACGGGCAGTCTTCCGTCTCTCGGACGGACTGGATGCCCTGGACCGGCCCGTATGCTGCATCAGCATCACCGGCATGGGCGGGACCCACATGGCGGAGCTTCTCACCCGGAATCCCCGACATCTGAATCAAACGCCTCTCGTCCTGTGCGCACACTCCGATGTGCCTGTGATCCGCCGGGCCATCCTGCGGATCGGCTACCATTTCACCCGGGAGGTCCTGACGAGGGACAGGGGTCGTTTTTACATTGTGATGCGGGCGGAATACGGCCATGCCGCACAGGATGAGGACGAACTGGACTTTGGCAGTCTCATGTATCATCAGCCCTCAGGGGATCTTCTTCCGTATCTGCGCCGCCAGATTCAGATTCTGGAGACACAGGAGCGGGAACTGTCCCGTTCCGCCATGCCCCGGGAGGAGGAAACGGAGCGTATCCGGCACGCCCTGGATTTTTACCGAAAGAAGGAGGCCCTGCTTTGACACTTCAGGATATCTACCTCTGGCTTGACCGCATGGCGCCCTTTGACACTCAGGAGAGTTTTGATAACTCAGGAATGCTTCTGGGGCATCCGTCTCAGGAGGTTCGCCGCGTTTTTTTCACTCTGGATGTGACTCCCGCCGCCCTGGATGAGGCGGACGACTTTGGCGCGGACCTCATCATATCCCATCATCCCCTGATTTTTCATCCCCTGACCCACCTGCGGGAAGATGATTCCCAGGCCCGGATCCTGTGCCGCATGATTCGCCGTTCCATGGGCCTGATCTGTGCCCATACAAACCTTGACAGGGCACCGGGAGGTATCAATGACGTCCTTCTGGAGACCTGCGGTCTCCAGCTCACCTACGCCTCCGGCTATGTACGGGCCGGGCGTCTGCGTGTTCCCATGCCCGTGAACACGCTCCGGACGTATCTGGAGAAAAAGCTGGGCGCTCCTGTCCGTATCATGGGAAACGGCACAGAAGCCCCCGTTACCACCATTGCCCTGTCCTCCGGTGCCGGAAGCGAGTTCTGGCCTCAGGCGCTGGAATGCGGCGCACAGGTTTTTCTCTCCGGTGAAATCCGGCATCACCATGCCCTGGAGATGAACCGGCAGGGCATCATCGCCGCAGAAGCCGGACACGATGCCACTGAGAAACCCGTAAATTCTCAGAGTAACGTCCACAGTGTTAAGAGGGGTTGACGTAAGGTTGGAATTGAGGACGTTACTAAGAGAAATTCAAGAGATACAGGCTTCGC
>CACYGY010000079.1:16010-19438 GCA_902774025.1 uncultured Eubacteriales bacterium | reverse complement strand
AACTCCAGCCCCATCTTCCCGCCGCTCCCGGGCTATGCCGGCACGGCCAACAATGACGTCATCCAGCGTCTGTCCGACGAGGCTCTGCTGAAGAATCCCGAGATCAGCGCAGAGGAAGCCGGTGAGGATTTCGTGGAATCCTCCAATGAGATTGCCGCTGACTATTAATCGCTGAAGCTACGGCAGTTTGTTCAAGGAGGGTGCCTCCGGGCACTCTCCTCTTTTTCAACCCGGCAATCGTCGCTTTGGAAAGGGGATATGGAATTTGACGACCGTTGTCAACCGCAGGAAGCCAAGGACCTTCAAGTCATGGATCACGCAGGAGTCCACGGCGGGCTATGTGTTTTCCCTGCCCTTCATCATCGGATTCCTGATGTTCATGCTCATTCCCATGGGACTGTCCCTGTACTACTCCTTCTGCAAATATGACATCCAGAATGACCCCTCCTGGATCGGCCTGGACAACTATGTCAAGATCTTCACCAATGACAAGATCTTTTCCAAGGCCCTGGGCGTCACCTGCTACTTTGCACTGGTGGGCACGCCCCTCAAGGTCATTTTTGCCCTGATCGTGGCCCTGATTCTGAACCATGAGACGAAGGCGGTGGGCCTGTACCGGGCCACCTATTACCTGCCTTCCATCATCGGCGGCTCCGTGGCCGTGGCCATTCTCTGGCGCCGTCTGTTTGAGAGCAACGGCACCATCAACGCCATTATATCCAAGGTCTTCCCGGGCATGGCCGGCTACAACTGGTTCAGCGAGGGACCGGCCATCTGGGTGCTCATCATTCTCACGGTCTGGCAGTTCGGCTCCTCCATGCTGATCTTCCTCTCCGCCCTCAAGCAGATTCCCCGGGAACTGTATGAGGCGGCGGACGTGGACGGCGCTCACGGCATTCAGCAGTTCTTCCGGGTGACCCTTCCGCTGCTGACCCCCACGATTTTCTTCAACCTGGTGCAGCAGACCATCAACTCCTTCCTGGCCTTCACCCAGTCCAAGCTGATCACCAACGGCGCCCCGAGAAACTCCACCCTGTTCTACACGGTCTACCAGTACAACAAGGCCTTCCCGAACCAGGGCAAGAGTCAGATGGGATACGCTTCCGCACTGGCCTGGATCATGCTGATCCTTGTCTCCGTGGTCACCATTCTGCTGTTCAAAACCCGCAACAAGTGGGTTTATGACGGTTAAGGGAGGGGATAGAGATGGCAGGCAGAAAAGTCTGGAAAGAAGTTGTCTATCATATCCTCGTGGCCCTTGGCGCCTTTGTCATGGTCTATCCACTTCTGTGGATGGTGTTCTCATCCTTCAAGCCCACGGACCTGGTGCTTCCCACCTCTGACCGCCTCATCCCCACCCAGTGGACGCTGCGGAACTATATTCAGGGCTGGAAGGGTTTCATGGGCTATACCTTCTCAACCTTCTTCCTGAATTCCTTCTTCATTTCCATCACGGCCACCTTCGGCACGCTTCTCTCTTCCTCCTTTGTGGCCTTTGCGCTTCAGCGCACCAATTTCAGGCTGAAGAAGCTGCTCTTCGTACTGGTGCTCTCCACCATGATGCTGCCTGCGCAGATCCTGATGATCCCGCAGTTCATGTGGTACCGGCATCTGAACTGGGTGGGCACCTATTTCCCTATGATCCTCCCTTATTTCTTCGCCATTCAGGGATTCTTTGTCTACCTGATCATGAACTTCATCGGCGGCATTCCCAGGGATCTGGATGAGGCAGCCAAGATCGACGGATGCTCCTACTACGGCATTTTCTTCCGGGTGATTCTCCCGCTGATCGTGCCTGCCCTGGTGACCTCCGCCATCTTTTCCTTCATCTGGCGCTGGGACGACTATCTCTCGGCTCTGCTCTACGTGGACCGGGCCTACATGCGTCCCATTTCCCTGGCGCTGCAGCTGTTCAACGATCCCTCCTCGGGCTCGGACATCGGTTCCACCCTGGCTATGTCCACCCTGTCCATTGTGCCGGCCACCATCATCTTCCTCATCTTCCAGAAGTCTCTGGTGGAAGGCATCGCCAGCACGGGCATCAAGGGATAAAAATGCATCGCGGTTCCTCTCCTTTACGGGAGGGGAACCTTTTTTTCTGCGCGGGAAAGAATGAAAACGGCGGGAGCGGGAATTATTCCTCAGCGGAAGGTTTTGTGATAAAATGCAGACATACGGACAGAGGGTTTTTCCGAGTCGGCCCGGGCACGGAAAACCCTGCTGGAGGAGGACTTGGAATTGGGCATGGATACAATGCGGGAAAGCAGACCGTCGGCTTTCATCGGCCGGCTGCTGCTGGTGATTCTTTTCACGCTCGTTCTTGTGACGGCTGCCAGGGTAGACGCGGAGGGTGCCGTGGAGTCCAGGAATGTCTGCGGAGTGCTGAACCGTTCCCTTTCGGTGGATCCCACCGGGCTCACGGAGGGGTTCAGCGCCGTTCTGTATGACAACAGCAACGGCCTGCCCACCTCGGAGGCCAACGCCATTGCCGAGACGGGGGAGGGCATTATCTGGATCGGCAGCTATGCCGGACTGATCCGGTATGACGGCAACACCTTTGAGCGTGTGGACTCCACCACCGGCATCACCGGTACCAAGTGTCTGTATGTGGACAGCCAGGACCGTCTGTGGGCCGGGACAAACGACAACGGCGTGGCGGTCATGGATAAGGGCACAATCCGGATCTGGAACAAGCAGGACGGACTCCGGTCCAATCATGTCCGCGCCCTTGCGGAGGACCGGGACGGGAGGATCTATGTGGCCACCATCAGCGGCATTGACGTGATCCTTCCCATTGGCCGCGTGACGCACCTGGAGCATGAAGGCGTGAGCGGGGCGGACATGCGTGACCTGAGGATTGCCGGCGACGGGACGATTTACGGAGCGACGGACCAGGGGCATCTGGTGGTCATCCGTGACGGACAGGTGGTCCGGTTTTTCGGGAAAGAGGAGATTTCCACGGGCGGCGCCTGCATCCTGCCGGACCCGGAGGAGCCGGACATCATCTACCAGGAGTCGGCGGATTTTTACCTCTGCCGTCTGCGGATGGGGGAAACCTGCGAGATCCTGGAGAAGATCGACATTTCTCCCCTCCGCTACATCCGGCAGATGGAATTCATTGACGGCAAGATCTGGATCTGCGCCGGCAACGGGATCGGAGTTCTGGACGGGGAACAGTTCACGCAGCTGGAAAACCTGCCCATGAACAACAATGTGGCCCGTGTCATGACGGACTACCTGGGCAATCTCTGGTTCACCTCCACGCGCCAGGGCGTCATGAAGGTGGTGCCCAATCAGTTCTCCTCCGTTTTCGCCCGCTTCGGCCTGGAGGAGACGGTGGTGAACTCCACCTGCGTGTATGACGGGAAGCTGTTTGCGGCCACGGATACGGGCCTGATCGTCCTGGACGAAAAGGGACCGGTGACCTC
>CACYGY010000079.1:0-15999 GCA_902774025.1 uncultured Eubacteriales bacterium | reverse complement strand
GGCTGCCGCATCCGCTCCATCATCCGGGACAGCCGGGGACGGATGTGGATTTCCACATGGCGCGCCCACGGCCTTCTGCGCCTTGAGAAAGGGGTGCTGACCGCCTTCACGGAGGAGGACGGCCTTCTCACCTCCAGCATCCGCTCCGTATGCGAGCGGGAGGACGGTACCATCCTCGTGGCCCTCACCGGGGGCGTGAACGTGATCCGGGATAATGAGGTGATTGCCTCCTATGGCGCGGAGGACGGGATTGTCAACACCGAGAGCCTCTGCGTGGCGGAGGGAACGGACGGGGACATCATCCTGGGCAGCAACGGCGGGGGCATCGCGATCCTGGGCAGGGACGGCACAAGGATCCTGGATGTGGAGGACGGTCTGCCCTCGGATACGGTGATGCGCCTGAAGCGGAACCGGGAGGGCAGCCTGATCTGGATTGTCGCCAGCAACGCCATTGCCTTCATGGACGCGGACTACCATGTGACGACGGTGGAGAAGTTCCCGTACCCCAACAATTTCGACCTTTATGAGAACAGCCTGGGGGACATGTGGGTACTCAGCAGCAACGGCATCTACGTGGTGCCCGAAAAGACCATGCGGGCAAACGGCGAGATCAATCCCGTGTTCTACGGCATTGCCAGCGGACTGCCCATCATTGCCACGGCGAATTCCTACAGCGACCTCACCCCTGAGGGGGATCTGTACATTGCCGGCGGCACGGGGGTCTGCAAGGTCAATATTGAGAAGTCCTTTGAGAACGTCAGTGACCTGAAGGCCGTGGTGCCCTATGTGGAGGCGGACGGTCAGATCTTCTACGCGGATGAGAACGGCATCTTCACGATTCCCGCCGATACCCAGAAGCTGACGGTGCTCAGTGACGTGTACAACTATTCCCTGAGCAATCTCCAGGTGAGCTATCAGCTGGAGGGATTCGACCGTCAGAGCACCACCGTGAACCGGGATGAAATGGTGCCCCTGGACTATACCAACCTCAGGGGCGGCACCTACCAGTATGTGATGCAGCTGAAGGATTCCATGGGCCGGGGCGGCAAGACCGTGGCGGTGACCATCGTCAAGGAGAAGGCCTTCTACGAGCAGATCTGGTTCATTGTCCTGGCGGGCGTTGCCATTCTGGCGACGGTGTGGGGCATTGTCATGTTTTTTGCCCGCCGGAAGGTGCTCGCCGCGGAGCGGAAGCAGAAGGCGGACCATGAACAGTTCGAGCAGGTGGCGGAGGCTCTGGCCAGCGCCATTGACGCCAAGGACCGGTATACTAACGGCCACTCCCGCCGCGTGGCGGATTATTCCCTGAAGATTGCCCGGGAAGCCGGCAAGTCTGAGGAAGAATGCGAGAAGGTCTACTTTGCTGCCCTTCTCCATGATGTGGGCAAGATCGGGATTTCCGGTAATATTCTCTCCAAGAACGGCAAGCTGACGGATGAGGAGTTCGGGAAGATCAAGCAGCATCCGGTCATGGGCAGTCAGATTCTGTCCAGCATCCGCAATTCTCCCTGGCTCAGCATCGGCGCGCATTATCATCATGAGCGCTACAACGGACGGGGATATCCTGACGGACTCAAAGGCGAGGAAATTCCGGAGATCGCCCGGATCATTGCCGTGGCGGATGCCTATGACGCCATGACCTCCAACCGCAGCTACCGCAACGCCATTCCCCAGCACATTGTCCGGGAGGAACTGGTGGAAGGCGTCGGCACCCAGTTTGATCCTCTGTTTGCCAGAATCATGACCCGCCTGATCGATCAGGACCCGGACTACAGGATGCAGGAGAGATCTCCTGAAGGGGATGCGGCACCCGTCACCAGCGTGCGGTGCTCCGAAATCTATAAGGACTGCTCCGAAGGTTTCCAGATTACCGGAAAGAAGACCCGGATCCGTCTGTGCAGTCAGCCGGACGAGGGTGTGGAGGAGTCGGAATGCCTGCCCTCCCTGATTGTCTTTGATTCCCTGGACGGAGGCGTCCATCCCGGCGAGGAGAACAACAGGAACATTCTGTATTCCGAATACGCACAGATCCGCTTTGACGGACGCGTGCAGGACCGTGACATCCGCCTGTCCCGGGTGAGAAAACTGAATCAGGAAACGGACGTGGAGCAGTGGGACTTCGGTGAGCCCCTCAGGGAGCAGCGCTACAGGATCGAGGCGGTGCGGAACCGGGATCACCTGGATGTGAAGATCTTCAGCGAGACGGACGTGTTTGAGGTGATTCTGGCTCTGCCGGATGCCTCCAGATACACCTATATCGCCGTGACGGGGGAGAACTGCGAGATCCACAATATCCGCCGGGAGATTGACACGGAGGAAACCGATCCGTTGTCCATCCCGCGCATCGCCGAGGAGATCAGCTTTATCCGCGGATGCCCTGTGGGGGATATTCCGAACCTTGAGGTGGACGGTCCCAGATCGGCTACCTCGGAGGGGATTCCCATCCGGGACGATATGATCCTTACCTTCCATGCCATGAGCCTGCCTTCGGCGCGTCTGTTATGGCACTGCCCCTATTTCTGCGTTTTCTCCTCCCAGAACGGCCAGGTGAATGGGGAACGCTACCGTGAATATATGCTGTTGCGTCTGGACGGCGAGGGCATGGAAAGCAACGGGTTTGCGGAAAACAGCTTACAGGTGGAACGGACGGAGGCGTTTACCAGCTGGAACGACTGGAAGGAAATGAACAAACAGGGCCTGGACTGCACCCTGACCATCCGGAAGGAGAAGAACCGGATTTTCATGGACACGGAAAACGGCGGAATCGCTGTTCACAGCGTCACCACCCTCCGGGACAACGTGAGGGAAGTGTTCCTTGCCCTCACCGGCGACCAGTGTGCCCTGACGAATATTCAAATTCTCCGGAAGTAGGAAAAAAACGGAAGCCGTGTGCGGCTTCCGCTTTTTTCGGGAGGGATAGAAGGGGAGGGAGGGCGGATGAGCCGTTTCCGGGGTGGAGGGAGACGGAAAAGGGCTTCCGGACGGCTCTTATGGCGGAAGCAGCCTTTCCGCCCGCATACGAAGGGGATGGGGATGACGGGCCTGTCCGGTTTGAAATGGGAATGCTGCTGTACCCTCCACCGTGAACCGCGCCGATCCGACTTGTCCTGAACACGGGCGAAGAGTTCATGGCCCGATGACGGCTTCCTGACCGCCTGTCCATAAGATCGGGGATTTTTGCCGGGAACTGACCTCTGTTTCTTCGTGCGGAAACCGGGCTACCCGGTGCTTTTCCTTCTCAGGGATCGCCGGCAGCTCTGTCCTGCTTCCCGTATCCTTTCCTCATGGGTCCTGATGCCCCTCTTCACAGGCTTTTCCGCGACGGCTTGGCAGAACAGCCGGTTCCTGAACGCCCTGCAGACCGGTATGGCGATCCCGGCCTGTTCCCGGAATACGGGCGGATTTCCGTTCCCACCCCTGTTGTAACCGGGAATGCCGCAGATCGCACCGACCCCGCCCTCTGCCATTGTTACCCCTGGCCGGAGTCCCGTTTTCAGATGCTCCGGCTTTTTCCCGGATCAGACGGCTTATGAGGGGGATCAGAAGCCTGTCCCTGCTGTCGAACGTCGGGACGCTTCTCTTTCGGAATCCACCCCGGTGCCGTGCTCCTTCAGCTGACACATGGCTGAATGCAGGCAAAGCGGCTGACGCTTTTCGGGATGAGCTGTTTTGTCCGCTGTTTGATACAATGCAGCGGTGAACCCGGGGCACGTTATGAATCGGGTTCGGAATGGCCATGGGGGGCTCATCTGGATAAGGTACCCGTGGGCACATGAAAATGTCTCCGAACGGCGCTCATGTGACGGTTTTATCCGGCATTTCCGGGATCTGACGATCTCACGCCACCGGGAAAAACAGTTGATTCTGCCCGGATGCGGGTTCGGTAAAATCACAGACGGCACCTGCAAGTTTCATTCCAAGTTCCGGGATCAGACGGTTGATCACATCCCTGAATGTCTCACCATATGTCTCCGGGGACACATCGGTCACGAGATATTTCCTTGCCGGCATAACCCACCTGACCCATCCCTCCGGAACCGGTGTATCCTCATATACTTCAATGCCTGCCAGATACAGGCCTCTTGAGAAATCGTCCGTCCATGGCAGAAAAGCCATCGATTCATCGCTCATGGCTCCCCAGAAGCCAGTATAGGAACCATCGGCGTTTTTCATTCCAAGATCCGCAATTTCACCGAAACCGGAATTCGCCTGCTGCCACAGATCCTGAACTGTATTCTTCTCTTTCGTGCATAAGCCTTCCTTGCCAATGATTGCGATTCTGGGTAAATCTACAATCCTGTAGTGAATCATTCTGCTCCTCCTGTTCTGTTCCTGTTTTCATAACGACGATTTGTCCGTATCGGTCTCCATGTTCCTTTCGTGCTTCTGCCGTCCAACCGGAAATGAAATCGGTCTTTGCGTCTGTACAGGCATCCCGGTGATGCCTGTTGTTTCCAGTGCCGGAGCTTCCATGCATTTGCCACGACAGGATGCGCATTCAGATCATCACGGAAATACAGCTCATCCCTGTCCCCGGCGTATCGCAGATGAACAGGATCCACCCTGTCTGCGGATCCGTCTTCTGTGTCCCCCTGATTCCACGGGATTCGCTCTGCCCCCGGAGGACATGAGGAAAAGCCATACCGGAAGCCGCCGGATCAGGCAGACCTCTGTAAACCCGATATCCGCGAACGCAGCCCAGGCCCTGAGCCGGAATCGCTGACGGTTCCCGTTTTCCCTGCCACGGCGCCATCGGTCATGTCGGAAATGGAAAGCGCAGGGAATGCCGGAGAGCATACCGGAAAGAACAGCCAGAGGGCACGGATCCAGATTCGGATTCCGGTCAGGATATTCGCCGTTTCACATCGGTGTTCCGACCTCGATCAGATTTCCGTCCGGATCATAGAAGCGTACGACCTTCTGTCCCCAGCTGTGCGTCATGAGTCTGTTGACGTATTTCACTTCCGGATAACACCTCTCCAGTTTTTCCACAAAGCCTTCCATGTCGCGTTCTTCAAAATACAGTTCGCTGGCATTGTTCTCCGGGATGATCGCCCTCCCAAGGAACTCTTTCCAGTATTTTTCTTCCTGCAGTACCAATCCTTCCGTCAGGATCATATTGCCACCATGATCCAGGACCGGCTCAAGGCCGAACAGATCCTGATAGAACCGCCGGGATCTCCCGATATCCTTCACAACAATCAGTACGTTTTTCAGTTTCATTCTCTATGCTCCTTCATCGTATGCCGTCTTCCGTTTTTCCGGGATGAACAATCACGTCACCGTGAACTTCGTCCATTCGATATGATTGTACTGCATCACATCGTCGGCTCTTTTCATGCCGCATTTTTCATAGAAGGGTACGGCATTTTCGCTGGCGATCAGATACACCGCAATGTCCTTTTCGCCGCCTGCCAGCTGATGCGCGGTCTGCATCAGGCGTCTGCCGATGCCCCGGTGCGTGCAGGTCCTGTCCACCCCCAGATCGGTGACATACAGCCAGTAGGCGAAATCCGTCAGTCCGAACAGCACACCCACCAGCATGCCCTGCTCATCCCGGGCGGTCAGACTGATGGACACAGTCCGCACCAGTCTGGCGATGCGCTCCTCAAAGCGTTCCCTGGGGTACTGTGAGCCAAGATCTGTCCGCCTGAGGAAGTCGATATACATATCCGCCGTGAGCCGTTCTTCCCGGATCGTGACGGCGGGTCTGTGGTCTTCCAGGTACGCTTCAAACTCCGGCGTCCGGCTCCAGTAGCGGATGCCCCAGGCTTCAAAGCTCCATTCGTCCATATATTCGTTGCACTCGTAATCCACGTACCAGATCAGCCCGTCCCGGACCACGAAATTGGTGGGGAAATAATCGATGTTCAGCCCGGCAGCCTTTGCCCTTTCCGCCATGTCCCGTACCTGCGCAAGCCAGGGCGCGGCGGAACCCCCGTCCCTGATCCGTTCAAAGACAGTGGGCCCGTCGATGTACTCTTTCACGATCCGCTCAGATTCCGTTTCGATGGCCAGCATCCGGGGAATACGGATGCCCGCTGCCTGCAGGCGTTCATAATCCCGCCGCTCCGCTTCGATCTTATTCCCGAAGGTATAATAAGTGCAGGGCTCGTGATGGATCTGCTTGATCACCACCTGCTGCCCCTCAGCCTCCGCCAGATAGGAATATCCTCCCTTGCCGTGACCCAGCAGCCTGAGAATACGATAGGATTTTCCACAGACAGTCAACTGTTCATCCATGCTGTTCTCCTGTTTCATTCCTGCTCTCCGGGGAGCCGGGTGAAGGAAAACCCTTCCTTTCGTCCCATGTCCTTTGACGGAGATAGGATAAGCCCCCTGTATCGGAAATATCCGGAACAACTCCGGCGTTCCTGAACCACTGTCCGGGGTTGTCTGCTGTCTGCCTTGTCTTCGTTTCCACCGCGGGGCTGAAAACCCGTTCGCCATCATGCACGAAGACAAAGGTCCATACGTCACAGTTCCCGGGCTCTGTGCCGAAGGTCTCTCTGCATACCGACGGTTTTCCCTTGTCGATACGCTCAGGGATGCCCGCCCGGAAGGGAGATTCAGGGAATACCGTCAAACTTGTCTTCAGGATGCTTTACTGCGTCGTCTCGCTTTCCAGGAATGCCTGGGCGATCACCGCGCGGAGGGCTTCTGTGGCATAGCCTTTCCGCTGACAGAGCCTGTTGACGATATAGCCCACCTCTCTGGATGCAAAGTCTCTGTTTCCGCAGTAGATATTGCCGATCACCTTCCCGGTTTCCGTCAGCTCAATGGCGAAGAATTCCCCGGATCCGAGACGGTATTTCAGGTGTTCTCTGCCGTTTTCCCGGGTGATCCCCGGATACCCTTCAAACGCATCATTCTCAGGCTGGGACAGAAACCCGAACAGATCCTCATAATCGGATTCCCTGAACGGCCGAAGCAGCAGCCGTTCGGTCCTTATCTCCGGCATGTTCCGTTTCTCCTTTGTGTCAGTCATCCGCTGCGGGCACCGCCGCCCGGTACAGGGAATACAGTCCGGCGCTCAGCAGCACGGATCCCACAATATCCGTCAGCCAGTGCACCCCGGCCACCAGTCTGCCGATGACCATGAAAGCGGAGAACAGGCGGACAAAGACCGCGGTGATCCGCCTGACCGTCCGATTTCCGGCTCTCCTGTTTACCTGGAACAGCAGCGTCGGCATCACGCTGAGCACCAGCAGGGTGGTGGAGGACGGATAGGACGCCTCCATGGCACCGTCGATCAGGATGGGGCGGTAATTGATGGGGATCATTTCAAAGATCAGGTATCCCAGGATCACCAGGATGTAGTGGGCGCCCAGCAGCAGGATGTCCCTGTCCACTCTGGCGATGCTTCTCCTGCGGATCCACTGTGTCAGGCCCAGGACAGCAAACCCCATGCAGACCGCAATGGGGACCAGTCCCAGCCAGTCCGTGACGGTGTAAAGGCCCATATGCACGCCCGTCAGATGATGGAACCAGGTGTTGACGGCGGCAAAGCCCACGTTTGTCCCATTGACGCCCGCGGGCTGAACGTCCACTGTCTGAATCAGGATTGTCCATAGAATAAAGGCCAGGAGCAGGATGCCGCTCCGGATCAGTCTATTTTTTCTGCTGAGATTCATTGCTCCCTCCATAAGTCAGTCAGACGGATGTGCGGGCAGTTTCAGTTTTTCCCTTTGCGGGAACTGCCGGTGGAAGGCCGCCACATCCGCATTGTCCACAGAACAGCCTCCGGGCGTCCGGTCCATGCCGGTGATGCCCTCCGGATAACACGGCACCAGTTCCCGGCAAAGTGAAGAAGGAATCGTCTGCGTCTTCCGGAAGACAGAGACAGCGGATGCCGAACCTGCGGGTGAAGCCAAAGCCGCAGTGGCTGCAGAACCGGATACTGCCTTCAGACAGGACCGCTCCGAAACCCATGGCTGCGGCCTTTTCCAGGCAGAAATCCAGCAGCTTTCTGCCCTGCCCCTGTCGTTTCAGCTCCGGCGTGATGCTGACGGGGTTCATGGTCAGCGCGGGGAGTTCCCGCCCGGCGTCGGCGATCCCGACTGTTTTCATGAACATGTACTGCCCGGTCAGCCGGCCGTCCTGCTCCACCGCATAGTCCGGCTCCGGGATGAAAGCGGGACCGGAGCGCAGCCATGCATCACATCATGCCCGCTGCACCCTGGGCGGTGCACGTTCCGGAAGGATTCACGGATCAGGTTTTCCGTCATCCGGTAATCCTCACCGGTTTCCTGCCGGATGATGCAGTCTCCGTTCCTTTCATTCCTCTCCGGTCCTCCTTTCCAGCCTTTTCTTCCGGATTCTTTCATTGATCTGCGCCGCGGTCCGTGCGTTGAGACTGTAATCCACCAGGTGCCACAGCGCTTTGGCCAGCAGAATAAAGAGCGCATAGATCAGAATGTCACGTCCGCCCTGCCAGAAACCCCAGAAGTGCGCCAGGGGCAGCAGGACCGCTTCCAGCAGGAGAAGATGCAGCAGGGTGCGCACCCACCAGGCTTTCACGGTCAGTTCATCCCTGGAAGAATACACAGAAAGCGACAGGAGGGCGATCAGCGCGAACATCATGATGCGGCCGAAGAAGGTGACCACCGGCAGTTCGGCTGCAGGATTGAACAGCAGGCACATCAGAAATGTACACAGCATGATGATCCCGTACACCGTCACATACCGCCTTATCCATCGCGTGACAATGCCCATTCACCCCTGCACCCCCAGCATTCGCTTCAGATCCGCCACATATTTGCGGGAGACGACGACCTTTTCCCCGTTGGACAGCACGGCTTCAAACCATCCGGACAGGGAAGGGCGGACATAATCGATTTTCTCCGCATTCAGTATCATGGACTTGCTGCATCGGAACAGAGCGCTGCCCGCGCACAGCCCTTCAAACTCGTACAGCTTCTCCTTTGCCTCAAAAACCTCCGTCTGTGTGTAGACAAAGGACCGCTCATCCACCACTTCGAAATAGAAGACATCGGACAGTTTCAGACGGCGCAGCATATCCTCCTGCCAGCAGCAGACCGTCTGCAGGCCGGAAGCCGCCTCCCGGACGATCTCCACCCAGGCCGCTCCCGGGTCATGACAGCGCACGATCAGTTCTTCCTCGCCCTGCCGGTCGATCTGCTCAATCGACACTCTCATTCTGCCACCCCCGGAAATCATTGTACGCAAACACCCGCATATGTCCACGCATCAGATGGTGACTTGCGAAAATATGCGGGTAAGATGCAGCCCGGCAGGTCAGGGGATGGTCATGGCGGGTTCAATCTCGTCTTCATCTTCGGTCCCCGTCGCGCGAAAGCCCCTGCGTTTATAAAGCCTTTTCGCAGCCGCGTTGTCCCTGCTGCAGGTCAGGGCCACCCTGCCGCTGTCTCCGAAGGGTTTTGTCCGGATACAGTCCATCACCCGGTTCAGGGCAGCGGTGCCCAGGCCGCGTCCCTGCATGGACCGGTCGACCATCATGTGCCGGATTTCATACTCCGGGATATCATAGTCGTAAATCACCATGACATATCCCACCATCTTCCCCTCCGCACAGATTCCGAAGGGTTGGCACTGTTTCCTGTAAACGTACGCCTGCGCGAGGCTTCGGACGCGATACGAAACGCTCCTGTCCCGGCGCCGGATCAAAATGAAAGGCGTCGGGAAAGTTTTCTTCGGTAATGGCTCTCAGCTCAACCATGATTTCCTCCATTGATTCCGCTCTGACAGATGTCGCGATCTGAAAAACTGTCCTGCAGCAGCACATCCCCATCCGATGTACCCCGGATGACGTCTTCAGGGTCCCGATCTCCACCCGTACCGTATGCCCTGACAGGAGAGACTCCGCAACCTCCGCATCCGGCGCGTGCTATCATGGAGGCGGCCGGAATGGAACCGGAAGGACATGGGCGGCGGGGAGAAAACAGGGAAGTGACTCGGAACATGAACGGCACGGAAACCGTGTCCTGCTGGAATTGTTAGGAAATCCGGGAACACGGTGAAAAGCGGATGGAAAAGCGGAAAGGGGACGGGGTGAACATGAAATCACGGACAGTGCAGGTATTCGGCACGGAAAAGCCGATTCTCGGGATGCTGCACCTGGGCGGAGGAAAGCAGGATGAGATCAGGGAGAGAGCCAGACGTGAAATCAGCTGTTTCTATGAGAATGAAGTGGACGGGATTCTGGTGGAGGATTACTTCGGCACGCCGGAGGATGTGGAATGGGCCCTGGATGAACTGAGCAGAAACCATCCGGACCGCCTTTACGGTGTGAACCTGCTGGGGGATCCGGAAAGGGCTTTTTCCCTGGCCATCCGGTATGGCGCGGCCTTTCTGCAGCTGGATTCGGTCTGCGGCCATCTGCGCCCGGGCACGCACATGAGGGGACACGACAGGCCGAACCTTGCCCGGCGGACCTGTGACGGCGACTTCGAAAAGCGTCTGGAGGAGCTGCGGGCACAGTTTCCCGTATTCCTCCTGGGAGGCGTGCGTTTCAAATATCAGCCGGTGCGGTCCGGCAGGAGCGAGGCGGAAGACCTGCGCATCGGCCGGGAACGCTGTGACGCGGTGGTGGTGACGGGGGCCGGAACCGGCGTGGATACGGGCCTTGAAAAGATCCGCAGGTTCCGGGAGAGCCTGGGGGATTTCCCACTGTTTGTGGGTGCGGGCATGACGGCGGAAAACTGCGCGGCGCAGCTGGCCGTGGCGGATGGCGCGATTGTGGGCACCTGGTTCAAGGAAGGGGGAAGAACGGAATCTCCCGTGGATCCGGAGAGAGTCCGGCAGTTCATGCGCGAGGTGAAGCGGGTCAGGAGGGAAAGGAATGAAGGGTAATCAGGGTGCGCGGTATGCGGGCCTTGTCCTGTCCCTTCTTCTGACGCTGGGGATGGGTTACGTCACCCTGACCCTTGCAGGGATGACAATGGACGCGCTGGGGGACTGGCGGATGAACCGTTTCAGTGTGCAGGAGAGGCTGTATGAAGCGGTGGACTGGTTCTTTGTCTGTGCGCAGATGCTCCTTCCCGCCTTTTTCCTGCTGGTCTTTTCCCTCTGCCTCGTGATTCACGCCCTGGGAAAGGGACCGGGAAGCGGGGAGGGAGGGATCCGGACCCTCTGGCCGGCGTTTGGATTCGCGGTTTTTTTCCTTCTGCTGTTTCTCCTGAACCGGGAGACCCTTGGAAAGATGGCCGGGACGGCGGAGCGCAGCGAAGTGCCGGCGGCGCTTCGGGATCACGTGCGCAGCGGCTGGCAGGGAATCGGCATGGAGCTTGCCGCGCTGGGTCTGGTCCTGTCCCTTGCCGCGTGGATCCGGAGGGGAAGAGGCATGGACACGGATGAAGGAAAGGGTATGACAGAGGGATGAACATGGGAGAGGAAGGCTTCGGGCTTCCTCTCTTTCCCTTTCCGTCCCTGCCTCTCCGGGAAAGCGTCGTGGCCGCATGACTCCGGGATGCATTTCCCCGGGGACGGTTTCAGCCCTTTCGGATCTCCCGCAGGGATGCCGCGGGGGTGAAAGGGCTGAAACCGCGGGCTTTCAGCGTCCGGGAGAAAACTTCACCCGGGGGCGGGGGAAGGACGATCACGCCCTTTCACTTTTCCCGCTGCCCTCCGGCGGGTTCTTTCCCGCCAGGTTTCTGAGCCAGCGTTCCCTTTTCAGCCACAGGTGGAAGAGCACCACCTTGAGAAGGTCCACCACCTTGACGCTGCAGTAGAGGATGACAGGGCCCACATCCGTGAACCGGGCCAGGATCAGGACGAGGGGCAGCATTACCAGAAGCGTCAGGGCTGCGTCCACCCAGGCGCCCATGGCCGTGTCCCCGCCGGAGCGGGCCACCGCCTGCTGGGCGTTGGCATAGACCCATACGGGCATGAAGAAAGCCATCAGGATCACCATGCTCCGGCATATGCCGATTGCGCTTTCACTGAGCCGGCCGAAGACCAGAGGTACCAGAAATGTGGTGGCAAGCCCGAAGAGGGTCATGATGAACCCGAACACGGCGGAACCCGACAGGAGCCAGGTTTTTTCCCGGCGTGCCTTTTCCAGGTTTCCTTCCCCCAGGGTCCTGCCCAGGATGACGCCGGTGGCGGAATAGATGCCACCGAAGGCCATGAAATAGAGATTGGCAATGGCGAAGCCGGCGGACATGCCGGAGACCACATCAGCGCCTCCCCGGCCGTTGTACAGCGCGGTGGTGACGGTTTCCGACAGGACCCACACCATTTCGCAAAGCAGCATCATGGCACTTTTGCGCAGGATGTCCCGGAACAGCTTCCAGTCGATCCGGAGCAGTTCCCGGACTCTGACCAGAAATTCAGGCTTCCTTCGGAGGTATACCCACAGGAAGATGAGAAACTCCATCCCTCTGGCGATCACCGTGGCCAGGGCCGCGCCCCGGACTCCCAGGCGGGGAAAACCCAGATTTCCATAGATCAGCAGCCAGTTGAACAGCGTGTTGGTCACCGTGGCAATCACCGTGATCACCAGGGGAATCCGCACCTGTCCCATATCCCGCATGGAACTGGCGATGCTCACGGAAAGCGTCATGGGCAGGCCCATCCAGAACATGATGCGGATGTAGCGGACGCCCTCATCCAGGATCAGGTCCGCCTGGGTGTTGCCCAGAAGCATCAGGGAGAGAACGGGTCTGGGGAAGGCCAGGCAGACCAGAGCGTAGGGCACAAAGGCCGCAAGGCCCATGAGAAGCTTGAAGCGGAACGCCTGTCCCATGCCCTGCCTGTCCCCGGCTCCGAAAAACTGGGTCATGAAGATGCCGCCGGACATGCAGATGGTATTGATGAACACCATGAATACGAACAGGACCTGCCCGGCCACATTCACGCCGGACATGGCCACGTCCCCCAGCCCGGACACCATGAAGTTGTCAATCAGGGATACCATGCTCTGGATGAGCTGCTGGAGCATGACGGGCACGGCAATGGCCAGCGAGGACCTGTAGAATTTCAAGGGCCCGAACCACTGTCCCGGGCCTGTTTTCCCGGCTTTCAGTTTCACAGGAGAAGTCCACCTCCCATGACGGCAGCTGCCGCCTTCTGTTCTCTGTTTTCGTAATGATCCGCGGTCTGTCCGCGTCCTCCGGGGAAGGGGCGTCCGGGGCGGTGAAGAACATCCCCATGGAAAACGGAGCGTCGGGAATGGATTCTCTTCACGAAGCGAAAAAGGGTCAATCCCGGAAGAAGCGGCGTCGCCGCCCCTGATGCAGGGTACAGAGTCCCGGCCCGAAAGTCAATCCGGGAAAACCCCGGTCTGACAGGCTTCGGGCGAATAAGGGAATGCCCGGCTCCGTGTTCAGGCAGGACCGGTCCTCTTCCCGGGAATGCCGGGGCGTGAGAACTGTTCAGGAGAGGAAAAGGTGATAGAATAAGCGTCATAAACGGGAAAGGAGAAAAAACAATGAGCCTGAAACTCCTGAGGCCGCAGCGGCGGTATGCGGAGCAGGTCATGGCATACAGGGAAGCCATGCTTGCGGGGGGAGAGAGCCTGGACGGCTGTGCAGGTCTTGAGGATGTCACATCCTTTGAGCAGTGGATCGACTTTGAAGGGCGCCTGAGGGAGAAGTACGGAGCGGGGTATGTTCCCTCGGAGGTGTTTCTGGCTGTCCGGGAAGAGGATGACCGTGTTGTGGGAATCATGGACTACAGGCATCCCCTCTCCCCGTTCCTTCTTCAGTACGGGGGCAGTATCGGCTACAGTGTGCTGCCCTCGGAACGCCGGAAGGGATACGCGGGAGAAATGCTGGGGAAGATCCTGGATGTATGCAGGGCGTACGGGGAAACCAGGGTGCTTGTGGCCTGCGACAGAGACAATGAAGCGTCACGGCGGACCATTGTGAAAAACGGCGGAAAGCTGGAAAATGAAGTGAAGGATGATGCGGGTCTGAGCCGAAGCGGGGTCATTCAGCGTTACTGGATTGAGCTGTAGGTCCGCTCTGCCCGTCCATGCATTAACTGCCCGCCTTTCACCCGCCGGGCCTCTTTGCCGCCATTTGCCCGGGCGGAAGAATCCGGTCTGCGGGAAGCCTGCTGAAGGGATCATGTCACGGATCCGCCTTCTTCCTGCCCGGAATCCTGTGACTGCAGGATATGGATGGAATCGTCAGGTCTCATCAGGGACAGGCGGGTCTGAAACTCCCTTGCCATCGTCCTGGATGTCTGTTTCAGATCCGGCAGGCCCGGAGAGGGAAGCTGAGATTCGTCCGCGGGCTTCTCCCCGGAACGAATGATCGGCGTGGAGTTCCTGACAGGCCCGGAGTCAGGCTTTTTCCTCTCATGCGCAAAGGAATGCAGATAGGCGTTCTCACACCGGATGACAGCCCCGTCCAGCATGCAGATGCACCGCTGAAGAAACCGGGCACATCATCCTCCTCGGGCAGAACGCATTCCTGCATGTGCGCTTTCCTGGCCACACGACGGCCTTTGAAGATACACAAAGGAACTCTGAATGCAGAAGAACAGGCTTGCCCAAAGGGTGAGCCTGTTTTGTGGCATTGCAGGAGCCGCCAGCCGGCAGACGATTGAAAAGAAACGGAAACTGCTTCCTGTTGTGCCTGCAGCAGACAATGATGCTGCAGGCGGGCAGTGCAGAGCATGCAGCAAGGATTCGGAATCTGTCATTCCAAAGGTGAAAGAGCGGAACGATGGCCTGACATCCATATTGAAAAACGCATGAAACGCAGACAGGAAAACCGCCGTACCATGCGCAGTGGTGGTTTCAGCGCAGGAAACGGAGAATGAAGTGATCTGTTTTTTTCCCGTTATGTTTCCGTATGTATCTGACGGGAACTCCATGATACGTATAGTAAACGAATTTAATTCTTGAGTTTTTATGGCTTTGGGCGTATAATGCTCCACGAGGTGGTTTTATGCGCACGAAGCATTTTGTTCACGATCCGAATGAGCTATTAGCACAGGGACAAGCACTCGTAAAGGAAAATTCAGATATTAAGTTCGCATATCGTGTCTCCATGGTCAACCTCATACTAAGTGGAATGTCCGCAAGAGAATTGTCCGCACATTGCGGCGATGGTGAAACCACGCTAATGTCTTGGGTGACAAAGGTCGATACAGAGGGATGGGAGTCGCTTCGCAGCAAAAAGCAACCCGGTAAGCCCAGCAAACTTACAAACCAGCAGATAGAGACCTTGAAAGCTGCTGTTCTCACGGATCCTCATAAACTGGGTTATGAAGTATGGGATGGTCCCACTCTCTCTGCCCATATCAAGTCAACGTTCAATGTTGAACTTGGAGTACGAGCGTGCCAGAAATTGTTTCATAAAATGGGCTTCTCTTTGATACGTCCTCAAACATATCCGTCGCTGGAAAACCCAGATGAAGAGGCTCGAGAGGAATTTAAAAAAAAAATAATCCAAGCCAATGAGGATCCAAGGCAAATTATTGTTTTTCAGGACGAGGTGCATTTTCAAGTGCAGACCAGCATTACTCGTCAATGGGCATTGGTGGGTTCTGAACCTAAAGTGATGTCAAAACCTGGAAAAGAGAACGTTAGTTATAGCGGCTATCTCATACCCGAAACGGGGGAACTGATTGTTAGTAAGCCGACATGGTTTAATTATGAGACTGTCATCCAGTCTTTAAGAGACTTCATTAAGCAAGCGCCTATAGAAGACGGTAAAAAGTACTGCATGGTGCTCGATAATGCTCCCTGGCACAGGAAGGCAATCAGGCTTATATGGACCGAACAGAATGAAGAGTATCAGGATATTCGTGAAGTGATGACATATTTGAGCCTTGCCCCCTATTCTCCTGATCTTAACCCAATCGAGCAGGTCTGGAGAATTACTCGAAAAGACGTAACTCACAACCGCTATTTTTCCAGTAAGACAATTTTAGAAGCGACTGTGGATGAGTACTATGCCAGGCATAGAAAGCCAAACCAAAGATTCAAAAATCTATGCGATTTCAAGTGTTTTCGTCCAAGCAAAACAGCGGCCTAAAACTCAACCATTAAATTCGTTTACTATA
>CACYGY010000078.1 GCA_902774025.1 uncultured Eubacteriales bacterium | reverse complement strand
CGTTTACTACGTGCTGGAGGAGCCCATGGAGGGATACCAGATACGGTATGAGAACGTGGGGATCTATGAATCCATCACGGACCGGTGCTGCAACGGAGGCACCATCATCAACAAAAAGATTCCCAGGACGGGAGACAATGAAGCCCTGATCCTCTGGCTGGGTCTTGCGGTACTGGGACTTGCGGGCATGGGGATCCTGCTGGCGGTGGGAAGACGCGGAAGGGTGCGGAGGTAGTCATGCTTCTCCGGTGACTGCTTCTTCCGGGGATATTCTCCCGGAAAAAACCGACAAATCCCGGAGATCCAGCCTGCCCTGGACGACACAGCAGGACTTCAGCGGGCGATAAACGGGAATGAAATCAGGTCACATTGAAATCCACAGGCTCAGGGATCTGCCGGATGTCTGAAACGGCAACGGAAGACTTGACCCGGCATACGGGGTTCAAGTCTTCCCGGCGCATTCCTCAGTAGTGGACATGGGTCCTGAAACGGGTTTTTCCGGACAGGACAGACAAGGAAAAAGGGCTGTGAGGGAAAGGCAACTCCCTGCACAGCCCTGTTTTATGGATTCTTTTTCCGGGTCAGATGTTCTTCCGTTCCGTCGGGACGCCGGATCACCAGATTCTGAAGCTGGGCCTCCGTGCCTTCCCGGAATGCCCGGAGATATTCCTGACGAAGAGCCTGCTGTTCCGATTTTTCGTCCTCCGTCAGTCCCTCTTCCCGGGATTTCCGGGCCAGTTCATTGATCCGCTGGATTTTCTCTTTTTCCATGGAAACCGTCCTTTCCGTGTTCGATGCGCCGGAGGGTCAGAATCAGCAGGAACAGCAGATCCGCCCCCAGCAGGAGGTAGGCCAGAACCGGCTGGCCCCAGCGGTCCACGCCGAACTCGGCCAGAATGCCCACGCCCAGAACCGGAAGCAGGAGCAGGCATGAGAGGAGACGGTGCTTTCTGTCCCCGTCCCATGAGGCGTAGAGGAAAATCCCTGAAAGCAGAAGAAAGAAGAGCACCTGCTGGATGCGGACGAAGTGGACCACCATGTGCCCGTCATCCCGGAAGGATTCCAGGAGGATCTGGGTGGCGCTGAAGAGGGCCATAAGGCGGAGAAAAAGGGTTCCCGGGGAATATGGCCGCTTCCGCAGGAGGAGGATGACCACCACAAACAGCACGCAGGCGGTCAGGGCTTCCAGGAGCCAGACGGGCACGCGCACGTCGGACAGCCCCTGAAGACGGGCGACAAGAATCCAGAGACCATCCTCCGTGGGCCGCCCGCAGCCCATGGACGTGACGCTCTCCGCCGCCCGCGCCAGTACAAGGGCAGGCAGAAGGGACAGGGCCGAGGCGTCCAGGTATTCCCTCCCCATGGGACGGAAAAAGAGAGCGGACAGGAAAAGGCCCAGAAGCGCGCCGGCCATGCTGTACCCGCCCTCCCAGAACCGGAGGGCCGGCGCGAAGGAGGTCAGGGTGCTCAGGTAATAGGTGCAGTTGGCGGCCACAAAGACAAAACGGCTGCACAGAAGGATCACGGGCGGGAGCAGCAGCAGTCTTGGCAGAAGAAAGGAAGCGTCCGCCCCCTTCCTGCGCATGCACAGAAAGATGCCCAGAAGGCACAGGGCCAGGGAGACGGCGCAGAGAATGCCATAGAGACGTATCACGGCTTAATCCCCATCCAGTCCGGAGTCCACAAGGGTGGCGACATAGATGATGTCGGAGACGGAACGCTCGGCCTTGAAGGACTTGGAAGAGTAGTTTTCCCCGTTGAAGACCATGAGGGCGCTGTTGCCCCCGTCCAGATTGTAGGCCTGAAGGCAGCCCTGGTCGGCCATGAACCGGGCCAGGGTCTCCACGGTGCAGCCCTCGCTGCCCGAGGCGCCCCGGCCGTCCGCCACGCAGAAAAGGTAGTGCAGGGGGCCCAGCTGCCCGATGGCGCACCGGGGCTCGGGCCGCCGGATGTTGTAGGTGTAGGTTTCCGGCATGTCCTGCAGGACGGAGTCCACCACCAGGGCGGGGCCGAAATTGAACACATTGATCAGGGGCACATCCCCCTTCACCAGCTTTTCCAGCTCCGCTGCGTTACTCTTGACGAGAATGTGGAAATCCCCGTTTCCGTCAATGACCAGCATGTCATGGCTCTTCCGGGGCTTTTTCCGGAAGACTTCCTGCATCCTGACCACATATCCGCCTTCCTCATTGCGGAAGTAGTCACCCCCGATGGCCACCACGGCATGGTTCTGCCGGGCCAGGGTGGAGATTTTGTTGGTGCGCCCCCTGTCGGTGACCGCCGTGCGCAGCTGGGAGGGGGAGAGGACGGTGATGTCCGCCACGTTGAAGGTGCAGCCGTCAATGGTTTCCCGCCATACCCGGACTGTCAGGCTCTCATCCGAATAGCTGTCCTCCGTGAAAAGGGCGGGGTCCGCCACATGCCCGGGGGTGAAATCCAGGGGCAGGTCCTCCAGGGCGCCTTCCCCAAGGGCAGGGAGCGCGAGAAGGAGACAGAGCAGCAGGACTTTAGAGAAAATCGTACTCTTCATCCAGGGTTTCCTCCACATATTTCTTTTCGGCGCTTTCCAGAATGCTGCCGTCCGGCACGCTCAGGGCAAAGCACGCAAGTTCCAGGAGCAGCAGGACCAGACAGAGGAAGACCATGCCCTTTTTCATGGCTTTGCCTCCTTCTTCCGGTTTCCGTTGAACACCCAGCGCTGCTGGAATTCATAGTTGACAAAGTACAGGACCGTATCGCAGATCAGCTTGCCCAGCCAGCGGACCACGCCCAGGCGGATGAACAGGGTTGTGCCCAGATTGCTCAGACAGATGCTCATGACGCACAAAATGGCGTAGCGCCAGGCGGCCGAGGCGGTGCTCTGCCGGAAATGGAACACGAAGCTCTTGTTGAGGGCAAAGTTCAGAGAGGAGGAGACCAGGCGGGCAATGAGTCCGCTCGCCCAGACCAGGGCGCTGCCGCCGATCATTCCCAGGGTGGGGAGCAGGGTGCTGTGCAGGAATCCCGCCAGGAGCTGGTCCACCAGGACACAGAGCAGGGAGACGCCCATGAACCGCACGAAGGACCCCAGAATCACCTTGTAGATCCGGTAGGAATCCCGGATGGGGTGAAAATGCGTGCCGGCGTTGTCGTTTTCGTAGACGGTGTCGATGGTGACGGAGATCATGGGGATCTTCTGCTGGGAAAGGGCGATGAGCATGTTCATCTCATACTCATACCGGCTGCCCTCCACCCCGAGAAGCATGGGCAGACGGCTGATCCGGAAGGCCCTCAGACCCGTCTGGGTGTCCCGGAGATAGACGTGATTGCACAGGAGAAAAACAATGGAAGTGGCGCGGTTGCCGATCCTGGACTTGGGGGGCACATGCTTCAGGGAAAAATCCCTTGCCCCCAGGTAGCAGGCGTCCTCTCCCTGAAGCAGGGCAGAGGAAAGGCGGACGCAGTCCTCCACCGTGTGCTGTCCGTCTGCGTCCGCGGTGAGCACGGCCTGACAGCCCATGGGATTGTCCAGGATATGGGCAAAGGCCGTTTTCAGGGCTTCCCCCTTGCCCCGGTTCACCGGGTGATGCAGCACGGTGCAGCCGGGTATGTCCTCCACCGCCTGAAACACGCTCTGGTAGGCATCCCCGCTTCCGTCATCCACCACAAGAATCCGGCCGAAGCCGGCGTTAAGAAGGGCGCGGGCGTAGGGGGGCAGGCGGTCATCGGGCTCCAGGGAGGGGATGACGACGGTGACCGCTGTAAGATCTGACATGATGGTTCTCCTCCAATATGTTCACTCGTCCCGAACCAGATCCGCATAGACACCGTGGCACAGCCGGATCAGGTCCGGGGGACTGAGAAGAATCTGGCATCCCCGCGCTCCGGCACTGACGGAAAGAGTGGGAAGATCCTGTGCGCTCCGGTCAAGAAAGGTGGGAAAGGGCTTTTTCATGCCCACCGGGCTGCAGCCGCCCCGGACATATCCGGTCAGAGGCAGCAGATCCTTCAGGGGCAGCATGGACACGCTCCTGTGCCCGCCGGCCCTGGCGCATTTTTTCAGGTCCAGTTCTCTCTCAACGGGAATCACGCAGACAAGGTGCCCGAGACGGTCGTCCGTGAGCACCAGGGTTTTGTAGACCATGGACGGGTCCAGTCCCGTCTTTTCAGCCACCAGGTGGCCGTCAAAGCTGTCATCCTCCACGGTATAGAAGCGTCTGTCATAGGGAATGTGCTCCCTTTCAAGGATGCGCATGACATTGGTTTTGATTTCCCTGGCCATCCTCTGTCCTCTCCGTTCCGTCTTTTCCCCCCGGGCATGAAAAGACAGCGTGATTATAATGCAAAGTGAGGGCAATGACAATGAAATGCCTGTAAACAAATCCGGACAGGCGGCGAGGGACGGGCGAAGACTTGCAAAGCGTGCCCCACCTTGCTACAATGTCCGGGTGTTCCGCCAGAGTGTGGAGACGAGGGAAGGAGATAATATAATTGGCACAGAATCCGACTTTTGTGATTGAAATGGAAAACGGCGGCGTCATGAAGGGGGAACTCTATCCCGATATCGCCCCCCAGAGTGTGGGCAATTTCATTGCCCTGAGCAACCGGGGTTTTTATGACGGTCTGATTTTCCACCGTGTCATTCCGGGCTTCATGATTCAGGGAGGCGATCCCAAGGGGACCGGCGTGGGCGGCCCCGGCTACTGCATCAAGGGTGAGTTTGCCGCCAATGGCGTGGACAACCCGCTGAAGCATACCTATGGCGTTCTGTCCATGGCCCGTTCCATGATGCCTGATTCCGCCGGCAGTCAGTTCTTCATCATGACCAGCGACAGCCCCCATCTGGACGGACAGTACGCGGCCTTCGGCAAGGTCCTCAGTGGTATGGAAGTGGCGGACGCCATTGTGAAGACCGAACGGGACATGCGGGACAAGCCGCTGGTGGACCAGGTGATCCGCAGCATCCGGGTGGAGACCTTCGGGCAGGATTATCCGTTCCAGCAGATGTAAGCAAAGTGCGCATCGCATGCTCGAAAGAGTCTGCCTGCGCTTTTTTTGGAGGTTCGGGCCATGGCTGAGGCCGGGGAAAAACGGAAAGTCACAGTGACCGTGGCGGGCAGGGCGTACACCCTGGTGACCACGGATGAACCATCCTATGTGAAGAGAGTGGCGGAGGTGGCGGACAGGACCCTTCGGGAGACTTCCGCGGCCCTGAGGCAGAGCCCCCAGGCGGCAGCGCCCCTGGCGGTGATTTCCCTTTCGGATGAGCTCCTCAAGGCCAGGGATGAGCTGACCCATGTGCAGCGGGAGCTGACGAGGGTCAGGCAGCTGCTTGCGGAAAACCGAGCCGGGAATACGGGCGGGGATACCCGCTGAGAGGGAGACGCATATGGAGATACTCTCGCCCGCGGGGAGCATGGAATCCCTGTACAGTGCCCTCCGCGCAGGGGCGGATGCCGTGTACCTGGGCTACAGCGCCTTCAGCGCCCGCTCCGGCGCCGGGAATTTTGACGACCGTCAGCTCAGGGAGGCCTGCGATCTCATGCATCTGCACGGGAAGCGGGTCTATGTGGCGGTGAATACCCTGGTCAGGGATGAGGAGATGGAGGATGTGGAGCGGGTGCTCCGCCTTCTGTGTGACTGTCACGCCGATGCGGTGCTGGTGCAGGACCTGGGGGTTCTGGACATGCTCCGGAGGCAGTTTCCCTTCCTCACGGTGCATGCCAGCACCCAGATGGCCATTCACAACGCCAGCGGCATCCGTTTTCTGAAGCGCATGGGCGTAAGCCGGGCCGTCCTGGCCCGGGAATGCTCCGCGGAGGAAGTCGCCGGATGCGCCGGGGAAGGACTGGAGATCGAGATTTTCTGCCACGGCGCCCAGTGCGTTTCCGTCAGCGGGGAATGCCTGCTCTCCGGCCAGTTCGGCAGCCGCAGCGGCAACCGGGGCCGGTGCGCACAGCCCTGCCGGCTGATGTACACCTACCGGGGCCGGACGGGGGCCTGGCTGTCCCCGAGGGATGTGTGCCTGAGGGACGAGCTGGACCGCCTCCAGGAGACGGGCGCCGTTTCCCTGAAAATCGAGGGGAGACTGAAGCGCCCCGAGTATGTGGAAACGGTGACGAAAAGCTACCGGGCGGGCCTGGACAGTCTGGAACCGGGCCCCTTCCGCAGGGCCGGGAAGGACGAGCGGGAAGGCCTTCTGCAGATTTTCAACCGGGACGGCTTCATGAAGGGCTATCTCCTGGGGGACGAGGACCGGGACGTGGTGAGCCTCGGGGAGGTGCGCCACACGGGCCTCAGCCTGGGTGAGGTGACCCTCGTCCGCCGGGGAATGGCCGTTCTGAATCTGGAGCGGGACCTTGCGGATCAGGATCAGCTGCGCTTTCCCGGGGGCGAGATGATCTACGCGGGGAACGGGGGAAAAAGAGGAGACAGGGTCACCGTGCGTCTGCGCCCGGGGCTTGAGGTGCAGGCGGGAGAGAAGGTTTACCGGCTGGTGAGTCAGAAACAGCTGGACGCCTGCGGAGGCGGTCTGCCGGAAATCCCCGTGGACATGCATCTCCGTGCCCTGCCCGGGGAAGCAATGATACTGACCGCAAAGAGCGGGGCATTCGAAGTATGCCTTACTGGGGACGTGGTGCAGGCGGCCAGAAGCCGGGCCGTCACAGGGGACGAAATGGAGCGGAATCTCCGGAAATGCGGGGACAGTCCCTTCCGGGCGGAGCAGGTCACGGTGGAAACCCGGGAGGCGTTTGTGCCCCTGTCCCGGCTGAACGCCCTGAGACGGGAGACCCTGGAGGCGCTTTCCCGGCAGATCATTCGGGGAAGAGAGCCCGGGTGCGGAGAGGTGAGGCCCTCGGAGCCGGTCCGCCTGCCGGACAGGCCCTGTCCGCCCCTTGCGGTGGTGCGCAGGCCTGAACAGATCCGGTGCGGGGAAGGGGTGCGCTTTGCCCTGGAGCCGGAGGACTGGCGGATGGATGTCCTGGAGGTGACCCTGGCCGGGATGCCCCGGGGCACCTGGCTGCAGCTGCCGGTGGTGACGGAGGAAAAGACCCTGGAGCAGATCCGGGATCTGACATCGCGCTTCAGGGATCTTCTCGGGGGCGTTGTGCTGGGGTCCGTGGGCCAGCTGGGAATGGAATGGCCCGTTCCCTTCGGCTGCGGGATATCCGTGCCGGTAATGAACCGCCGCGCGGCGGACTTTCTGTTCCGGAAGGGCAGTGAATTCTGCGTGGCCTCCCCGGAACTGTCGGGCGAGGCATGGCGTATCCTTGCAGACGGCTGTCCCTCCCTTCTGGTGCCGGCCCTGGGCCGGCAGACGGTGATGCTGCTGCACCACTGTCCCGCCAGGGTGCGTCTCGGCCTGAAGGAAGGGCACGGGGCGTGCCGTCTGTGCGACACGGACCATCCGGATGCCCTCCGGGGGACCTGCCTGGAGGACCGTTTCCGGCATTCCTTCCCCCTGCTGCGGGTGCGTCTGCCGGAGGGATGCCAGGTCCGCATGCTGCAGGACACGCCGGTGAATGTGCTTCATCGGGTCCGGGAGATGCATCTGAACTGGATGGCCCAGGTGACGGTGGAGGAGAGTCTGGAGGCATTGATGCGCATGAGCGGCCAGGAAGGCCATTTCCGGGAATCGGTGGAGTGACGGGTTTCCCACGGGAGAGGAGGAAGCCGCGGGGAAGGCGGCGGGCAAGAGATGACGGAGGAAATGCAGAAGCGAACACTGCGGGTCCTGGAGTTTACCCGGATCCGGGAAATCCTGTCGGAATATGCGGTGACGGATATGGGCAGGGAACTGTGTCTTCAGGCGCAGGTGTACGCCGACCTGCCCCAGGTGCAGGCGCTGCAGGAGGAGACGGAGGAGGCGTCCGTGGTGATCGCCTATACCGGCGGAAGTCCCCTGACTTCCTTCGGGGACGTGCGGCAGAACCTGAAGCTGGCCATGAAGGGTGCCACCCTGTCTCCCCGGGCGCTTCTGGACATTGCGGGCATGCTCAGGGCCAGCCGCGGGGCCAGGGATGCCCTTGTGACGGAGCGGGAAAACACCCCGCGCCTCCGGTCCATGGCGGAGAGCCTGCGGCCCCTTGAGCGGGTGGAGCGGGACATTCAGGATGCCATTCTGTCCGAGGACGAGATCAGCGATCATGCAAGTCCCGCCCTGGCGGATATCCGCCGGCATCTGCGGGGGGCCACGGACCGCATCCGGGACAAACTGAACCAGATGCTGCGCAATCCCTCCTTTCAGAAATTCGTGCAGGATCCCATTATCACGGTGCGAAACGGCCGGTATGTGATCCCCGTGCGCGCGGATGCCCGGGGAAGCGTGCCGGGCCTGGTGCACGACCAGTCCGCCAGCGGTGCCACATTGTTCATTGAGCCCATGGCGGCGGTGGAAATGGGAAACGAGCTGAAACAGTGGGAGGCCAAGGAACGCCTTGAGATCGAACGGATTCTCGCAGCGCTCAGCGCCGAGGTGGCGCCGGAGGCGGAGAATCTTGTTCAGGATGTGGACACCCTGGCGGAGCTGGACTTCATCTTTGCCAGAGGTCTTCTGGGCCGGCACATGCACGCCGTCACGCCCAGACTGAACGCGGAAGGGTATCTTTCCATTGTCCGGGGCCGGCATCCCCTCATTGATCCGGAAAAGGTGGTGCCTTCCTCCCTGTGGCTGGGAAGGGATTTCACCGAGCTGATCATCACCGGTCCCAATACCGGCGGCAAGACCGTGACGCTCAAGACCGTGGGCCTGTTCACCCTCATGACCCAGGCGGGGCTGCAGGTCCCGGCGGATATCGGCACGGAGATGAGCGTGTTTGAGCAGGTCTTTGCCGACATCGGTGACGAGCAGTCCATTGAGCAGAGCCTGTCCACCTTCTCCGGCCACATGACCAATATTGTGGAGATCATGCGGGATGTGACCCCCAGGGACCTGGTGCTCTTTGATGAGCTGGGGGCCGGCACGGATCCCACGGAGGGCGCCGCCCTGGCCCAGAGCATTCTCTCCCGTCTGCTGGAGATCCACGTGCGCACCATGGCCACCACCCACTACGCGGAGCTGAAGGCCTACGCCCTGTCCACGAAGGGGGTGGAAAACGCCTCGGTGGAGTTTGACGTGGAAACCCTGCGCCCCACCTATCGTCTGTCCCTGGGCATTCCCGGAAAGAGCAACGCCTTTGAGATCAGCCGCCGCCTGGGCCTGCCGGAGCAGCTCATTGAGTCCGCCCGGTCGCTTCTGTCCACGGATACGGTGCGCTTTGAGGATGTCATCGCCAATGCCGAATATCACCGGCAGGTGGCGGAGCGGGAGCGGCAGATCGCGGAGGAGGCATCCCGGGAGACGGTGCGTCTGAGGGATGAGGCGGAGCGTCTCAGGAAGGAAATGGAAAACCGGCGGGAGAGCACCCTCCGGAAAACCCGGGAGGACGCCCGGCGCATCATGGAGAATGCCCGGAGGGAATCCGAGAACATCATTGCGGATCTGAAAAAGATGCGCAGGCAGGCCTCCCAGGCCCAGGACACGGACGTGAACGCCCTGCGCAGGCGCATGGACGCGGGCATTGACGAGCTGTCCGATCACCTGAAGGAGCAGGAGAGCGGGGACGGAGAGGCCCCGAAGACCGTGGAGGCGGGCCAGACGGTGCGGGTGCTGAGTCTGGGCACCGATGCGGTGGTGCTCTCCTCTCCCGACAGCCGGGGCGAGGTGCAGGTGCAGGCTGGGGCCATGAAGTTCAAGGTACCCCTTGCCCAGCTCCGTCTCCGCAAGGCGCCCAAGGCCGCGCCGGTGGTGAAGGTGAGCAGTCAGACCGATACCCTGAACCGCAGCGTCCGCATGGAATGTGACGTGCGGGGCATGACGGCGGAGGAAGCCATTCTCACGGTGGACCAGTACATTGACGGCATGGTGATGAGCGGTGTGGGCGAGGTGAGCATCATTCACGGCAAGGGCACCGGCGCCCTGCGCTCCGCGATTCAGGGGGAACTGAGACATCATCCCCATGTGAAGAAGATCCGTCTGGGCGTGTACGGCGAGGGTGAGGACGGCGTGACCATTGTGACACTGAAGTGAGGGGCAGTATGAAGGACAAGGCACAGATTCTCCTGGCGGATGACGATCCCAGCATTGCCCGTCTGGTCCAGCTGTACCTGGACAAGGAAGGCTTTCAGGTGCAGACGGTGGGACGGGGGGACGACGCCCTGAACGCGTTCCGGCGCAATCCTCCGGACCTGGTGATGCTGGACGTGATGATGCCGGGCATGGACGGATGGCAGGTGCTGCGGAACATCCGGCACACCAGTTCCATCCCCATCATCATGCTCACGGCCAAGGATGAAACCTTTGACAAGGTCCTGGGGCTGGAGCTGGGGGCGGACGATTACATCACCAAGCCCTTTGATGCCAAGGAACTGGTGGCCCGGGTGAAGGCGGTGCTGCGCAGGAGCCGGGGGATGGATGAGGAAACCGATGACACCCTGTCCTTTCCGGGTCTTTCCGTGTCCCATGCCCGCTATGAGTGCCGGTATGAGGGGCGGAAGGTGGAAATGCCCCCCAAGGAACTGGAAGTGCTGTACTTCCTGGCCTCCCATGCGGGGCAGGTGTTCACAAGGGATCAGCTGCTGGAGCAGGTCTGGGGGTTTGACTTTCCCGGGGAGAGTTCCAGGACGGTGGATGTGCATATCAAGCGGCTGCGGGAAAAACTCCAGAACAGCGAGCAGTACGGCTGGTGCATCCGCACCGTATGGGGCGTGGGGTACAAGTTCGAGGTCAGATAAAAGAACGGTGAGAGCATGTTTGCACGGATCATGGCCATGGTGCTGGCCGGCATGGTGCTGGTGACCATCAGTCTCAGCAGTATATGGGTTGTGACCCTCAGGCAGCAGCAGATCAATGCCCGGCTGAACACCCTGACGGAGGAAGCCCGGGAGATAGCCTATCTGGCGGCCCGGAACGATGCCAGCACCATGGCGTGGATGATGGGCGCGGATATGGACACCCAGTTTCTCATCTCCTGGAAAAGCGAGCGGGTGTATCAGGACTACAACGCCTATATCGTCGTGGTGGACCGGCGGGGCCGGGTCATGGACAATATGGCCACGGCCATCCATGATGATCCGGATTTTGCCTCCTCCCTCAACGGACGGGAACTGAGGGATCTTCTGATTGAGGTGATGGGCGGCGGGGAGGTCAGCCTGAGGACCAGTATCGGAGGAGCACCCACCTTTACCGTGGGGGTGCCCTTTGTCCGGAACGGGACGGTCCTGGGGGCCGTGCTGATCCACACGGGAGCCCAGACGGTGGAGGGGGGTATCAATGAAGTGATCCTCCCGGTGGTGCTGGTGGCGACCCTGATCACCATGATCCTGGGGCTTGCCATGTTCATCTTCATCCGGCGGATCATGAAACCCATGCATGCCCTGACGGACGCCTCCCGGGCCATGTCCGAGGGGGACTTCAGCGCCAGGGTGAACGCGGAGATGGGCACTGCGGAGATCAAGGAGATGGCCGCGGCCTTCAATCTCATGGCGGAAAAGGTGAGCGCTCAGGATCTCAGCCGCCGGGAGTTCGTGGCCAATGTGAGTCACGAACTGCGCTCCCCCATCACATCCATTGCGGGATTCGTGCAGGGGATTCTGGACGGCACCATTCCCCCTGAGGAGCATATGAAGTATCTGGGGGTGGTGGGGCAGGAAACCGGCCGCCTGAACCGCCTCATTGAGTCCCTTCTGGCCCTGAGCCGGCTGGAGCGGGAGGACGCGGGGCTGAACCTGACCCGGTTTGACATGTGCGAGCTCCTTCGCCGCTGCGTGATCCGGCGGGTGAACGATCTGGAGGAGAAGCACATGGATGTGGAGTGCGACTTCAGGGAGGATCCCTGCCGGGTCCTGGCGGACATGGACCGGATGGAGCAGGTGGCGGTCAATCTTCTGGACAACGCCGTGAAGTTCACCCCCGAGGGAGGCAGAATCACGCTGATTACCCGGAGGGCGGGAAACCGGGCGGAGATCGTTGTCATGGACAACGGCATCGGGATCGCCCCGGAGGACCGGGGACGGATCTTTGAACGTT
This sequence comes from uncultured Eubacteriales bacterium, assembly GCA_902774025.1. Taxonomy (GTDB): domain Bacteria; phylum Bacillota; class Clostridia; order Christensenellales; family Aristaeellaceae; genus UBA2943. Next base: position 4,051 of record CACYGY010000078.1, on the reverse strand, counting down.
TCTTTACCGTGGACCGGGCCCATACCTCCGGCAGGGGCACGGGTCTGGGACTGAGCATATGCCAGCGGATCCTGCAGATGCACGGAGAGAGCATCCGTCTTCTGGATACGGATGAGGGGGCGGCCTTCGCCTTTACGCTGAAGCTGGATACGGAGGTCAGGGAGATAACGGATGGACGGGATCGGGAAGATCAGGGAAAGGATTGACGAAGCGGACCGGGAGATGGTGGGCTTATGGGAAAAACGCATGCAGCTGTGCCGGGAGGTGGCGCGCCTGAAGAGAGAGAGCGGCATGGGGGTGCGGGACCGGAAGCGGGAAGCGGAAATCCTGGAAAGCCGGGGAGGGATGCTGCGGGATCCCGCCCTGAAGGACTATCTTGTGCCGGTGATGGAGGAGATTCTCCGTCAGAGCCGGCGGATGCAGGAAAACATTCTGGAGGAGGAAGGAAAGCATGTTTGACCGGTCCGTATTTATCATCGGGATGACCGGAAGCGGCAAGAGCAGCCTGGGAAAACGGGTGGCGGGCAATCTGCACATTCCCTATTCGGATCTGGACCGGCGCATCAGCGAGGTGTTCCAGATTCCGGTGAATGACATTTTTGCCCAGTACGGTGAGGAGGCCTTCCGCAGGGCGGAAACGGCCATGCTCATCCAGACCACACGGGAGCCCCCGGCCCTGATCTCCACCGGCGGGGGATGCGTCATGAATCCGGAGAACCTGAACATCATGCGGGCCAACGGCCTGATCCTCCTGGTGGACCGGCCCCTGGATCAGATCCTGGGGGACATCAAGCTGGACCGGCGGCCCCTTCTGGCGGACAAGGGCCTGGAGGAAGTGGAGCGGGTCTACCATGAGCGGATCGACACCTACCGGGCCGCGGCGGACCTTGTCCTGGACAATTCCAAGGGCTATTTCATGGGCATGACGGGCATGGAGCGCATGCTGCGGCTGCGCTTCGGGCTTTACAGTCAGGATCTGAGCGGGAGGGGCGCATGAGCATTCAGGTGGACCTGGTGGGGAAGATCGGCTCCATGGCCATGATCTCCCGGGAAGACCAGGACATGAATTACAACATTCTGGCGCGCCTGGGACGGGAGCTCCGCCCGGGCATGATCTGGGTGACCAGCGGGGCCACGGAAATCGGGCGGCTGGATTTCATCCGCAGGCGCGGGTATGAGCTGAACGGGGATCCGGAGGAGGACAAGGCGGACTACGCCTCCCAGGGCCAGGCGGTCCTCATGCAGACGTACCGTCAGTTCGTGCGGCCGGAATACGGCATCCGGCAGGTGCTGGTGGAGCATACCCACTTCAATGATCCGGAAAAGTGCGCCCACCTTCTGGGCCTGTTCCGGCGCTCCGCCGAACAGGGGACCATTCCCATCGTAAACTACAATGACCCGGTTTCCGACGTGGAGAACCGGAAGATGGAGCTGGCGGTGCGCAGGCGCACGGGTGCGGAGGTGCACGAGTGCGTGGACAATGACGAGACGGCGGCGGTGATTGCCTCCCTGGTCCACGCCAGAACCCTGGTGCTTCTCACCGGTACGGAGGGCATCTACCGGGAGCCCGGGCGTCCGGAAACCCTGGTGGAGGATATCACGGCCTCCACGCCGGAGGAACTCACCCGGGCGGTGCGGGAAATGCAGGAGCACTGCGTGGGCGCCAGCCGGGCGGGGGCCAACGGCGCAAGGGCCAAGCTGGAATACGCACTGCAGTCTGCCCTGAAGGGGACCATGGTGATCATCGGGCATGCCAGGCATCACCTGAAGGACCTGACGGAAGGAAATGTGCCATGCACCAGAATTGGCCTGAAATAAAGGAAAGCGCATCCCTGCGGGAGGCGGTGCGCTTTTTTACGGAGCAGTCCCGTGTCATGGCCTGTCTTCACATCCGGTGCGGCCAGGCGGACCTTCGCCTGGAGGCCATGGGGGGCGTGCGGGATCTGGAGGGGAGAGCTCTGGAGCGGGACAGCCTCTTTGACCTGGCCAGTCTCACCAAGGTCTTTACGGCGGTCCTGGTCCTTCTCCTCAGGGACCGGGGAAGCCTGGACCTGGACGCACCCGTGACCAGGTACGCTCCGGATTTCCGCTGCCTTTCGGACGTCCCTGTCCGCCGGGTGCTGGGCTTTGGCTGCACCCTCAGGACCCCGTGCCGGGTGGACGGGCAGGAGGACGCGGAAAAGGCGGAGGCGGTCCTGTTTCAGACCCGTGCCCTGCCCAGTGAGGGACGGCGGGTATACAGCGACATGCATGCCATGGTGCTGCGGTACGTGCTGGAGGGGGCGTCGGGTCTTCCCTACATGGAAATCCTGCGCAGGGAGATTCTCCTCCCTCTCGGCATGCACAACACCTTCTGTCCCGTGCCGGAATCCCGCCGGGATTCGTGCGTCAGCTGCGATCTGGAGCACCGCATCGAGAACGGGGAGCGGAAGGTGAACCGGGTGCCTCCCGGAGTCTGTCATGATCCGAAGGCGCGGGTGATGGGCCTGTGCCCGGGGCACGCGGGGCTCTTTGCGGACATGGACGATATGGAAAGGTTCGCGAGGGGACTGCTGGAGGGGCGGATTCTGAAGGCGGAAACCCTTGGGGAGATGGCGGTGAACCGGACGGGGGAGAAGCTGGCGGACGGCAGCTTCCGGCAGTTCCTGGGCTATCAGTGCTATGTCCGGCATCCCCAGCAGGTCTATTCCGAGGTGCCTGCCTTCATGTCGGACCACGCCCTGGCCATCAGCGGGTTTACGGGGCATCACATGTCCCTGGACCTGGACCGGGGGTTCTATATCCTGGCGCTGGGAAACCGGGTGCTGAACCGACTGACCTTCATTGCACCCTCTGACCCGCAGACCTGCCTGGAACTGGGCTTGACGGAGAGCGGGCGCGGAAGGGTGCTCTGGGACGGACAGTGGATTGAAAGCAGTGCCGGTTATGTCTTCCTCAGGGATCAGCATATGCATGCCCGGGTTCTGGAAGCCATGGAGGCGGAAGGCAGGACCTTCGAGGCATGAATCGGGAAAGGTGACCGTGAAAACAGCCCTCCTGGGAGGGATGTTCTCACGGTCACCCTTTGAATTGTCCGGACCTGCGCGTGAAAAAGCCTCCTCATTCTCCCGCGGGCGCTGCGCTCCGGGAAATGAGGAGGTCTGCTTTGAAAGGATGCGAAGGCTTAACGGACGGGCAGGGTCAGAACGGCGTCCTGAAGACCCGGGGCGGAGAAGCGGAGCGTCACCTGTCCCTCCTCATAACCGGCCCTCACAACGGCCAGCGCTTCGCCCATATAGCTCATGAAGGAGGCGCGGGTGTAGTTTTCATCCGTGACGGGTCTTCCGCTGCCAAAGCCCAGGAGCTCGCCCTGTCCCTGAACCTGAAGGGTGAGGGGCAGGTCCGCGTCGGGAACCGTACGGCCTTCCTCATCCACAATCAGGACACGGACACAGGCAAGGGATGCGCCGTCAGGATGCAGAGCTTCGGTTTCCCCGCAAAGACGCAGGGCCTTTGGGGCAGAGGTGGTCACAAGGGATGCCCGGGACACTTCCCTGCCTCCGGTATAGCTCACGGCTTCCACCGTGCCGGGGACATATTGTGCGTGGAACAGGAAACTCAGGGGCATGTCATGGACCGGGGATTCCCCTGCCTTCAGCCGTCCCTGGCTCTTTCCGTTGATGAACAGTTCCACTTCCTCCGCACCGCTGAAGACCACCAGGTCCACGGGCCTGTGTTCCATGCCGGCCCAGTTCCAGCGTTCCCAGATCTGCGGAAAGCCCCAGCGGGTCAGGATCTCCACCTTCCCGTGGACGGCGGGATCGTAGGAGAAGAGGGCGGTTTCCGGGCTGTGCCAGACGATGCGGCGGTAAACGCCCTGCGGCCGGATTTTTCCGGTAATGTCAAAGTCCGAGTCATTGGCGGTGCGCCAGGGGAAGGGACTGCTGTGCCCCCAGGGGGTGACGCTCTTCAGGGACGGATCCTCCGGCTCGTAGAAGATGGCCTGTCCGATGCCGGCCTCCCCGATGTAGTCCCAGGCTGTCCAGGTGAAATCCCCGATGATCCAGGGGGT
>CACYGY010000077.1 GCA_902774025.1 uncultured Eubacteriales bacterium | reverse complement strand
ATCAGACCACCGTTGAACTGAACACGACGAGGGCAGACCTCGGGAGGTCCGAAGCTCTGCAGGAAAACACCGCCGCGGAACTGGCGAATACCCAATCCGCCCTTGAAAAGACCACGGAGGAGCTGAACACAGCAAGGAACAGTCTCTCGGAATCCAAAACCCTGCAGGAAAACACCGCCGCGGAACTGGCGAATACCCAATCTGCCCTTGAAAAAACCACGGAGGAGCTGAACACAGCAAGGAACAATCTCTCGGAATCCAAGGCCCTGCAGGAAAACACCGCCGCAGAGCTGACGGATACCAAAGCCGCCCTTGAAAGGACCACTGAGGAGCTGAACACAGCCAGGAACGGTCTCTCGGAAGCCACAGTTCTGCAGGAGGGGACCTCCGCCGAACTGGCAGATACCAGAGACGCCCTGGAGAAGACCACGGAAGCGCTGAAAACCGCCCAGGCAGATCTCGCCGGGACCCGGGATTCCCTGCAGAAAACCGCCGACGAACTGGACAAGACCCGGTCCGACCTGGGGAAAACCAAAGAGGAACTGAATACAGCCCGGACGGATCTGTCGGAGATCAGCACTCTGTGGACCTCCGCTGAAGCGGAACTGACCGAAACCAGAGCCGCCCTTCAGAAAACCCGCGAGGAACTGGAGGAAACCAGATCTGCCCTGCAGGAAACAGGCGCGGACCTTGAAGCTGACAGGATTGCCCTTTCCACCACAACCGCGCAGCAGGAAAGCATGGCAGCCGAACTGACCGAAACGAAAGCAGCCCTGCAGAAGGCCATGGAAGGGCTGGATACAGCCGGAACAGCGCTTACCGAAGCCATCCCGTCTCCTTCCTCCCCGGAACAGACCGCAGGGACACAGTCCGGAAAGGGTGAGACCCCCGTCTGGATGCCCGTATCTGCCGGCGGATATACCACTGCCATCCTGGACGGCTGGACCGGGACCGTGAAGACCGGGGAGCCGGATTCCCTGATGTATTTCTACTACGGCACCAATATCGTCATGGTGAGTGTCTCCCCCACGGAGGATATCCCGGATTCCTTCTTTGAGGATTCCGTCATTGAGGAAACCTACGGAAACATCCTGGAATCCCTGACGGAAGGGGATATGAATCCGGTTTCCAGGAAAACCGTGACCCTGGAAGGGCGGAAAGCCATGCTTGCGCAGTTTGACTTCTCCGGCTCCCCTGTTGAGATTCTGCTTTACCATGCTCCGGGAGGAAACGGCATCTTCACCTTCGTTTACGCACAGGACGACGATCATGACGCCCTCCGGGAGGAGATCATGGACCTGGTTCTGACCTACACCACCTGCACCGACAATGCCGTGGGAATTGCCGGTTTCTGATCTTCCCCGTCCATTCACCCTGACAGAAACAACCGCCGTCCCGAAACCGGGACAGCGGTTGTTTTGTCAAGGTGCGGGATGACCTACGGGAGCATCCCGGAGATCTTCCTCGCCTGTTCCTCCAGATAAGGGTGCATGGCCTCGATCTTTTCGTCCGTAAGCCTGAAAATGGGTCCGGTCACGCTGAGACCAGCCAGGATCCGCCCGGTGGAATCATGAATGGGAAAGGCGATGCACCGCGCGCCGATTTCGCATTCCTCATTGTCCATGGCATAGCCTCTTTCACGGACCCTGTCCAGCTCTTCCATGAGCATGACGGGGTCCGTGATGGTGTGCGGGGTAAAGGCGGTCATGCCCGATTCCAGAATCTGCCGGACTTCTCCCGGGGTGTGACCGCACAGAAGAAGCTTCCCGATCCCGGTGCAGTACATGGGAGCACGGTTGCCGATGCGCTGCAGCGTCATCATCATCTGTCCCTCCGCGGGCACCACCCCGATATACTCCACCATGGCGTTCTGTTCCACGGCCAGGCAGACGCTTTCATTGACCCTGCGGCTGATCTCCCGCATGACAGGCTGCGCCAGACGGTACAGCTGGGAGTTTTCATTGATGCTGTCGGCAATGGCGCAGAACTTCAGTGTGAGATAGTACCTGGAGGAATCCGCCTCCTGCCGGATATACCCCCGCGCCACCAGGGAGGAAAGAAAGCGGGATACCGTGCTCACGTTCATATCCAGGGCCGCGGCGATGTCGCACATCCGCTTCGGGGTGTTGTTTTCCCCGGCGAGAAACTCAATGATATCCAGGGCCTTCATAATGGACAGATTCTGCGTGCTGGCCTTCACGTCCCCTGTCTGCTTGGTTTTCATACATGCCTTCCTTTTCGTCCGTTGTGTCCTCCGGATTATATCATGTTCCTTTTGAAAATACAGGTGTTTTATATAATGAAATTTTACATTATTTATTGACGTTCCGTTTCCCTGTGATACAATGACCCTGAACAGACATGACCTGAAGCGGGCAGACTCCTGCCCTCAGACAAGCGGAACAGGCGCAGAAAAAGGAGACGACAGCCATGAAAGAATCCATTCACAAGTATTTCAGGGTCGGTACGATCCAGTGGATGAGCTATCCCCTGAGCGATCCCATGGACTCCCTGAAAGCCATCTGCCGGGACGAGTTCTTTGACGCCATTGAGCTGAAAGGCTACGGGGAAAGGAATGAGGAGGCCCGGGCTCTGCTGGCCCAGAGTCACCTGAAGGTCTGTTACGGTGCCCAGCCCCGCCTTCTGGGACCCAAACTGAACCCCAATGCCCTTGAGGAAGAGGAGCGGCTGAAGGCGGAAGCCACACTGAAGGAAGCCCTGGATGAGGCTGAATACCTGGGCGCCGGCGGCATCGCCTTCCTGGCAGGCAGGTGGCAGATGGAAAGCCGGGATCAGGCCTACGCCCAGCTGCTGAAAACCACCCGCAGTGTCTGCGATTACGCCGACGGCAAGGGAATGATGGTGGAGCTGGAGGTCTTCGATTACGACATGGACAAGGCGGCCCTCATCGGCCCCGCTCCCTATGCCGCCCGGTTCGCATCGGACATGCGCATGACCCATTCCAACTTCGGTCTCCTGGTGGACCTGAGCCACTTCCCCACCACCTATGAGACCAGCCGGTTCGTCATCCGCACCCTCCGGCCCTATATCACCCATTTCCATTTCGGAAACGCCGTGGTCATCCCCGGCTGCGACGGATACGGCGACCTGCATCCCCGCATGGGTTATCCCAACAGTGCCAATGACACCCCGGAACTGCTGGATTATCTGCGAGTCCTGAAGCAGGAAGGCTTCTTCAATGCGGAGGATCCCTACGTTCTGTCCATGGAAGTTACCCTGCGCCCCGGTGAGGACGAGCAGATTGTGCTGGCCAACACCAAGCGGGTGCTGAACCGCGCCTGGGCGCTTCTGGAGGATTAAGCCATGCGGATGGTTATACTGGACGGTTTCACCGAGAATCCCGGGGATCTGACCTGGGACGCCCTCTCCGCTCTGGGCACCCTGAAGGTCTATGACAGAACCAGCCTTACCGACGAGGCGGAGGCCATTGAGCGCATCGGGGACGCGGAAATCGTGATCACCAATAAGACGCCCATCACCCGGCGCATTCTGGATGCGTGCCCCTCCGTCCGCTTCATCGCTGTGCTGGCCACGGGCTATAACGTGGTGGACTGTGCCTGTGCCCGGGAAAAGGGCATTGCCGTATCCAACGTGCCCGCCTACGGTACAGCCGCGGTGGCCCAGTTCGCCATCGCCATGCTCCTGGAGATCTGCCACCATGTGGCTCACCACAGTGACAGCGTCCACGGCGGCGCCTGGGAAAAGAGCCTTGACTTCTGCTACTGGGATTATCCCCTCATTGAGCTGGACCACAAGGTCATGGGCATCATCGGTTTCGGCCGCATCGGACAGCAGACGGGCCGCATCGCCAGGGCCATGGGCATGAAGATCCTCGCCTATGACCGCACACAGACGGAAAGCGGCAGGGAGATCGCCCAGTACACGGATCTGGATACCCTGCTGGCCTCCTCCGACGTCATTGCCCTTCACTGTCCCCTCTTCCCCGATACCCAGGGGATCATCAATGCGGACACCATCCGGAAGATGAAGGACGGCGTCATCCTTCTCAACAATGCCCGGGGCCCCCTGGTGGTGGAGCAGGATCTGGCCGACGCCCTGAACAGCGGCAAGGTCTACGCCGCAGGCCTGGACGTGGTGTCCACCGAACCCATCCGGGGTGACAATCCTCTGCTGAAGGCCCGGAACTGCCTGATCACTCCCCACATCTCATGGGCGCCCAAGGAAAGCCGCCAGCGCATCATGGACTGCACCGTCGAAAACGTAAAAGCCTATCTGGCCGGCAATCCCGTCAACGTTGTCAATCCCTGACACAGAAAGGAAGGTCCTCGTGAAAATGACCGTTGCTCAGGCTCTTGTGGAGATCATCTGCAAGGAAGGCATCACCACCGCCTTCGGCATTCCCGGCGCCGCCATCAACCCTGTCTACAAATATCTGGAGCACGCCCCCATCCAGCATTTCACCATGCGTCATGAGGAAGCCTGCGTGCATGCCGCCGACGGCTATCAGAGAGCGAAGCATGAAATCGCCCTGGCCATCTGTTCCGCCGGCCCCGGGGCCACCAACTTTGTCACCGGACTCTATACTGCCTTCATCGACTCCATGCCCGTTTTGTGCGTGGTGGGCCAGGCCAATCTGAGCCAGCTGAAGCAGGAACCCTTCCAGTGCGTGGATATGCCCGACATCGTGAAGACCGTCACCAAGAAGGCCTGGTGCCTGAAGGAAGCGGAAAAGCTTCCCGAAATCATGCGGGAGGCCTTCTTCCTGATGCGTTCCGGGCGTCCCGGCCCGGTCCTGCTGGAGCTGCCCCTGGATCTTCAGAAGGCGGAGTTCGATTTTGACATTGAGGCCTATGAGCCCATGAAGGTGGAAAAGCCCGCGCCTGACCCGGAGAAGATCCGCATGGCCATGGACATGATCCGCGAAAGCAAGGCGCCGGTGATCATCATGGGGGGCGGCTGCTTCATCAGCGGCTGTGCCGGCGAGGTGGTGCAGCTGGCTGAAAAGCTGCAGATTCCCGTGATCACCACCTATCAGGCCAAGGGCGGCATTCCGGAGGATCATCCCCTGAACGCCGGCCATGCGGGCATTCAGGTGGGACAGCCCATCGGCAACCGTGTTTTCCTGGATTCCGATCTGGTGCTGGCCATCGGCAACCGCTTCTCCGACCGCCATACCGGCGATCTGAAGACCTACCGGGAAGGCCGCCGGTTCATCCACATCAACATTGAGCCCTCTCAGATCGGCATGGTGTTCGAGCCCGATCTGGCCATTGTTTCCGACGCCGCTCTGGCGGTTCAGGCCCTTCTGAAGGAAGCCGAGGGCGTGGAGCTGACCCCCGCGCCCCGGGTGAAGGAACTGCCCGGACTGCGCAGGTCCTTGGCGCGGAAGACCGATTACAACTGCAGTCCCATGATGCCCCACCGTGTTTTCCGGGAAGTCAACGAGGCCTTCGGGGACGACACCTACTTTACCTCCGGCTGCGGCATCACCCAGATCTGGAGCGGCCAGCTGCAGACCATCAATGTGCCCGGCAAATACCTGCCCTCCGGCGGCGCCGGCACCCTGGGCTATGAAATCCCCGCCCTCTTCGGCGTCAAAGTGGCCCATCCGGAATGCGACTGCGTCACCGTGGTGGGCGACTTCGGCCTGACCTTCATGGGCGAGGAAATCGCCGTGGCCTCCGCCTTCAGAAAGCCCATCATCGTGGTGGTGGTGAACAACGCCTACCTGGGCCTGATCCGGCAGAACCAGCTGGGATACGGTTTCGAGTACGCGGTGGATATGCCCTACAACCAGGACGGCACCATCGACTATGTGAAGCTGGGCGAAGCCTATGGCTGCGTTGCGGAGCGGGTGTTCAGCCCCGAGGATCTGCACAGTGCCCTGATCCGCGCCAAAGCCTCCACTCAGGCTTCCGGCCGCTGCTATCTCATTGACGCCATCTGCATCAAGACTCAGCTCTGCGACATGGGCGGCTCCATTGCCGCCATCAAGTCCTGGGCGCCTCAGGACGAATAAACCCGTCACGGAGTGCGGCGTATCATGCGCCGCGCTCCTTTTCTCCGAACCGGAGAAACGCGAAAGAGGGACGCGCCTTGCTTTTTTCCATCGGCATTCTCATCGTCTCCTCCCTGATCCTGATGATCTTCGATCACCACAGCCGCTACAGTTTCTTCTTTCTCCTCATGGCCGCGGGCAACATCTGTTCCCTGGTCTCCCTGGTTTTCCACATCAGCGTCTTCGGCAACCATTACATCTATACCACCAATCCCCTGTACATGCTGGACTATCGTCTCTATCTGTCCCTGGTCCGGAGCTTCCGTCTGCCTCTGGCCTCCGTGCTGCGCTTCATGAACGCGGACCTGTTCCTGTACCAGCTTTCCAACTGCCTGTTCGCTCTGGAGCTCAATTCCTGCCTGCAGTGGTACCGTCCCGACCGGAAGTTCGCCACCCTGGCACACCGTCTGGCTTTTGCCGTCCCGGTGATCACCATCGTCTTCTGCGATCCCCGCATTTCCAATCTGATCTACACTTTCTGCCACCGGAATCCGGGAACCTATCCGCTCCTTCTGGGCGTGACCATCCTGTCCTGGTGTCCACCATCATCCTTCTGACCTTCCGCACGGCCTGGAGCGATTACCTGCTCCTTTATGTCTTCACTATTTCCAGACGGAGCATGTGGACACCGGTGGTCGGTCTGGTCAATCTGAAATCCGTCGGTGAGTCCGCCTCTTCCTGGAACCTCATGTTCGCCGGGATCGGCATCTCCATTCTTCCCATGACCATTGTCTATCTGATCCTCAACAAGTTCTTCATCGCCGGACTTACGGAAGGCGCAGTCAAGGGATAACAGGGAGGCCCTCTATGCTGACATTACCTTCCATGCCTGTCCGCACCGCTTTCCCCGGAAAAAACCTGTCTGGAAGCGGATCCGGGGGGAGGAAGGGAAAACCGTCCCTTCATTGCCTCCCTCCGCCCTTTCTGCTATGATCCACCCCGGATCATTCCATCGGAGGTGACAAAAATGAAAACCAGAATTCTTCCCGGCATTGACCGTCCCCTGTCTGCCCTGACCTACGGCACACCGGGAACCGCCACCCGGAGGGAAAGCCGTGAGGAGGCATTCCGCAGCTATGACCTTGCATGGGAAGCGGGGTTCCGCACCTTTGACACCGCCCACAGCTACGGGTCGGGGGAGGAAACCCTGGGGGCCTGGCTGGCTTCCCGGAAGCACAGGAATGAGGCCGTGATCCTGGACAAGGGATGCAACCCGGGACAGGGGGGCAGTACGGACGTGTTCTCCCCCGAAACCATCCGGGAGCAGGCGGAGGAATCCCTGCGCCGCCTTCAGACCGATCACGTGGAATTCTACATTCTTCACCGGGACGATCCCGCTCTTCCCGTGGACGGAATCGTGGAGGAACTGAACCGGCTGAAAAAGGAAGGAAAGATCTGCCGCTTCGGCGGATCCAACTGGACCCTGGAGAGGGTTCAGCTTGCCAATGCCTATGCCGCGGAGAGAGGACTGGAGGGATTCACCGCCGTAAGCCCCGCCTGGTCCCTGGCCGACTATATCCAGGATCCCTGGGGCGGCAGCGTCGCCCTGTCCGGGGATGCCCGGGCGCCCTACAGGGAGTGGCTCAGCAGCACCGGCCTTCCGGTGTTCTGCTATTCCTCCCTGGGACGGGGGTACCTCTCGGGCAAGTTCAGAACGGACGGAAATCAGCCCATTTCCGAGTGTCTCTCCCGGGGGACCATCCTTGAATATGACGCCCCCGTCAACCGGGAGCGTCTGCGGAGAGCCGAGGAGATGGCCGGGGAAAAGCACTGCACCGTTTCCTGCATCTGCCTGGCCTGGCTGCTGCATCAGCCCCTGAATCTCTTTCCCATCGTCGCCCCCTCCAGTCACGGGCACATACTGGAAAACGTTGCCGCCCTGGACCTCTCCCTGACGGAGGAGGAAATCACCTGGCTGCAGGGCTGAATCACGCCTGTCTCTGTATCCTCTGTCAATGTTTCACGGCCCCGTCCCGGACGGCAGACGCATTCGGTGCATTCCCTCATATTCTGATCACAGCGCAAAAAAGGATTCCGTCAGGCTTTCCGGCCCGACGGAATCCTTCTTCGCTTCCGGTTTTTCACAATTCTCTGTGCGGTTCGGGTTTTCTGCCTTTCGCGGGTCCTCCCTGTCAGTTCTGCCCTTCATCCGCATCGGATGTACACCAGTACTCCTCCTCCGGCCAGACGTATGCCGGGACCACGCCCCAGGTTTCGGGATCGAAGGGTTCCACCCTGCTGTTTCCCCGGTCCGAGGCGGTCATCCGGAACCGGATGTCCAGGACTTTCCGGCCGTCACGGGCTGTGTTCAGGTTGAGGGAGATGTCCCCCTCCGCCGAGAGAATCCGTCCCTCCCCGTCCATCTCCACCTTCAGGTCCGCCCCCTTCAGGGACAGGGACAGGGTGGTGCAGAGAATGGCCCGGGTAACGGTCAGATAGTTTTCCATGGGAACCATGTCGCTTTCCTGTGCGTAGTTATAATCCATGCCGAAGTAGCGCCTGGCCAGAAACTGGTAAAGGAGGTTCAGGGATGTGTTCACCACCTCCGGCACATCCTCCCCGGGTTCCAGGTGAAGCGTCTGTCCTTCCCCGTCCCTTTCCGAAACCGTGACGGCCTTTCCCTCCGGAAGGGCTTCCGCCGCAAGACTTGCGACCCGGGCCATCAGGGCCTCCTGAACGGTCTTTCTCAGAATCGTCCGCACCTCTCCCGTGGTACCCGTCCGGTAGACGCCCGGGAAGATCACTTCCATGACATGGACCCGCTCCCCGTCCGCGATGACGGTATACCCGGACGCCTTGTCCTCTTTCCCGGAAACGGGTGTCTGAAGGCTCAGCTGATACAGGGACCGGCCGCCGTCCTGCACATACAGGATCTCTCCCGTCTTGAACCGCTCCCCGTCAAGGAAAAACTCCGCCCCGCCCTTCAGCGTCACATTCCCGGTTTCGAACAGAAGCTCATTCATGCCCTCAAGGAAGGGCTGCAGGGCATGATCCCCGCGGGCCACAGCGGAAAAACACAGCACCGTGACCATGAGCAGCACCAGAACAATCTTTTTCATCTTCCATTCCTCTCTTTCCGACTCGCTTTTCCAGGAAACAAACGAATGAAAACCGCCCTTTCTTCCCCCGTGGAAAAACTTTTGACTTTCCCCATGCCCTCTGCTACAATGGGCGGGCGGAAGATGAGCTCGGGAGATACCCGCAGCCTGACTGCGGGAACCGAAGGGGCAAGGGGCAGCTCTAAACTCTCAGGTAAATGAACCGGGCGCGGACGCATCCCTGGAAAGTGATGACACACCGAAGAAGCAAGGCTGCCCCTGCCGGAAGAGGGGCTGCCGAATCTTTCAGGTACAGTGACAGGGCGTACAGTCATCTGGAGAACGGATGTTGCGCGCTTTTTTTTGTCCTGCGAAAGAAAGCGCCTCAGGACCATTTTAGCACAAGGGGTGAAGCCATGAGTATCTATGTGCCCAACACGGACCGGGAACAGCAGGAGATGCTGGAGGCGTGCGGATTTCAGAGCTTTGATGATCTGTACGCCCTCATTCCGGAGGAACTGAAGCGGAAGGAAGCCCTGGACATCCCGGAGGGAAAACCGGAGATGGAAGTACGGCAGCTTCTGCAGGAAATGGCCGGGAAGAACCGGGTGTACGCATCCGTTTTCCGGGGCGCCGGCGCCTACCGCCATTTCATCCCCGCCATTGTGGGCTCCGTCACCGGGAAGGAGGAATTCCGGACCGCCTATACGCCCTATCAGGCGGAGATCAGCCAGGGACTCCTCCAGTCCATCTTTGAGTACCAGACCGACATCTGCGAGCTCACGGGTCTGGCCGCCTCCAACGCCGGGGTGTATGACGGGGCGACGGCGGCCGCCGAGGCCTGCGAAATGTGCCGGGACCGGAAGCGGAGCAAAGCCCTGGTTTCCGCCTCGGTGGACCCGAAGATCCTCTCCGTGGTGCGCACCTACGCCTTCGGGCGGGACGCGGAGGTTGTCCTTATCCCCGAAAGGGACGGCGTCACCGACCTGGATGCCCTTCAGGGCATGCTGGACGATGCCACGGCCTGCGTGCTGATCCAGCAGCCAAATTACTACGGCTGCGAGGAAAACGCGGCGCGGACGGCGGAGATTGCCCACAGTGCCGGTGCGAAACTGATCATGAGCTGTAATCCCATCGCCCTGGCGGTGATGAAAACCCCCGGGGAATGCGGCGCGGATATCGCCGTGGGCGAAGGCCAGCCCCTGGGCATGCCCCTGCAGTTCGGCGGCCCCTACCTGGGCTTCATGGCCGCGGACGAGAAAATGACCCGCCGGCTCCCCGGACGCATTGTGGGGGAAACCACGGACATGAACGGGGAACGCTGCTATGTGCTGACCATGCAGGCCAGAGAACAGCACATCCGCCGGGAAAAGGCCGGGTCCAACATCTGCTCCAACGAGGCTCTGTGCGCCCTGACCGCGGCGGTCTACCTGGCCGCCATGGGACCTGAGGGACTGCGGTCCGTGGCCCTGAGCTGCCACGCCAACGCGCATTATCTCCGGAATGCGCTTTCTCAGGCCGGACTCAGACCTCTCCATGACCGGCCCTTCTTCCACGAGTTTGTCACACAGGCGGACCGGGCGGAGCTTGTGCCGGAGATCCTTCAGGCCCTGGACCGGGAAGGAATCCTGGGCGGGCTGGACCTGGGTGAGGGCAGAATGCTGTGGTGCGCCACGGAGATGAACCGCCGTGCCTCCATGGACAAGGCAGCGCAGATCGTGAAGGAGGTGCTGTGCAGGTGAAGCTGATTTTTGAAAGAAGCGTGCCGGGACGGAAAACGGAGTATATCCCCCTGCCGGATGTGCCCTGCCCGGAGCCTGAATTTGAACGGCGGGGAACGAAACTGCGTCTGCCGGAACTCTCGGAGGTGCAGGTGGACCGGCACTATACGGAGCTTGCGGGAGAAACCCGGGGCGTGAACGGCGGTTTCTATCCCCTGGGCTCCTGCACCATGAAATACAATCCCCCCATGGCCGAAGTCTGCGCCGCCCTTCCTGGATTTGCGGATGTCCATCCCCTGCAGACGGATGAAAGCATTCAGGGATGTCTGGAAGTCATGGACATGACGGAAAGGATTCTGGCGGAAATCACGGGCATGGATGCCATGACACTGCAGCCCGCGGCCGGCGCCCACGGCGAATTCACCGGCCTGCTCCTGATCAAGGCCTTCCACCGCTCCCGGGGAGACACGCTGCGCCGCAAAATCCTGGTTCCCGATTCCGCCCACGGCACCAATCCCGCCAGTGCAGCCATGGCCGGGTTTGAGGTGGTGAACATTCCTTCGGATTCCCGGGGCTATGTGGATCTGGAAGAGCTGAAAAAGCGCCTGGGCCCGGACACTGCCGGACTCATGCTCACCAATCCCAACACCGTGGGCCTGTTCGATCCCCAGATCTCGGAGATCACCCGGGCGGTCCACGAAGCCGGTGGCCTGAATTACTATGACGGCGCCAATCTCAACGCCATCATGGGCATCGTCCGCCCCGGCGACATGGGCTTTGACGTGGTGCATGTCAATCTCCACAAGACCTTTGCCACCCCCCACGGCGGCGGCGGACCGGGCAGCGGTCCGGTGGGCTGCAAGGCCTTCCTCTCGGACTTCCTGCCGGGATTCCGGGTGCGGGGCGAAAAGGAGCTGAAGAGGGAAAATGCCGCGTCGCGCATCGGGGACGTCCGGTCCTTCGGCGGCAACTTTACCGTGGTGGTCAAGGCGCTGGCCTATCTCCTGTCCATCGGGCGGGAGGGTGTGCCCCGGACAGCCTCCAATGCCGTGCTGAACGCCAACTATCTCATGCACCGTCTCCGGGACGTGTATCCCATGGCCTTCGACCAGACCTGCATGCATGAGTTCGTCATCACCCTGGAAAAGCTCAGGGAGGAAACCGGCGTTTCCGCCATGGACATCGCCAAGACACTGATTGATTACGGGATGCATCCACCCACGATGTATTGCCCCCTCATTGTGCATGAAGCCCTCATGGTGGAACCCACCGAGACCGAAAGCCGGGAAACCCTGGACGCCGCAGCGGATGCCTTCCGGGACGCCCTTGAGCAGGCGCGGCTGCATCCGGAGGAGGGGCATCTGCGTCCTCTCACCACCCGGATTCGCCGTCCCGATGAGGTCAGGGCCGCCCGCAAGCCGGTGATCCGTTATGATTTCGGCGATTAAGGTATTCCGCAGCACCACCGTGGTGCCCTATGACAATATTGCCATGGAAACATTCCTGACCATGCACGTGCAGGAGGGGGAATGCATTCTCTACCTGTGGCAGAATCAGGACACGGTGGTCATCGGGCGGAACCAGAACGCCTGGGAGGAATGCCGGGTGCAGCGGTTCCGGGAAAACCGGGGCCATCTGGCCCGCCGTCTTTCCGGGGGCGGTGCCGTCTACCACGACCTGGGCAATCTCAACTTTACCTTCGCATCCCGCAGGGCGGACCATGATCCCGCCAGGCAGAGCGAAGTCATCCTGAGGGCTGTCCGGAAACTGGGGATTCCCGCGGAGCGCACCGGAAGGAATGACATGGAGGCCGGGGGCCGGAAGTTTTCCGGCAATGCCTTCTATGAGCACAGGGGCTGCTGCTGCCATCACGGAACCCTGATGGTCCATGTGAACCTTGACCGGATGGAGGAAGCCCTCACGGTTTCAGTGGCCAAGCTCCGCTCCCGGGGCGTGCAGTCCGTCCGGGCCCGGGTGGTCAATCTCCGTTCCTTCCGCCCGGACCTGGAAATCGAAACCCTGGAAGCGTGCCTGACAGAGGCCTTCGGAGAAGTGTACGGCCTGAAGCCGGAGAAACTGGACAGCGCCCGGCTGGACGGGACGGAGATAAGCCTGGAATCCGCCCGGATGGCCTCGGAGGAATGGATTCTGGGGCGCCGGATTCCCTTCTCCGCCGTCATGGAGGAGCGTTTCCCATGGGGCGGTGTCCGGCTGGAGCTTACCGTGCGGGACGGAAAGGTGGAGGAAGCCCTGTGCTGGTCCGACGCCATGAACGAACAGATCATCCCCGCCTTCGGCCAGGCCCTGACAGGCTGCCCCTATGACGGGGAGATGCTGGCGCGGAGGATTCTGGACAAGACCGCTTGTCTGGATCCCGGCATGGCGGCGGGTGTGTCCCGGATGATCCTGAATCAGACGGACGGAGCGGATCCATGAAAAGAAGCAAAGGAGAAGGCGGAAATGGAGATCAGAAGAACGCCGCTTTATGAGGCGCATGTTCGCCTCGGCGGCAGAATGGTGGAATTCGGGGGATACGAAATGCCGGTGCAGTACCCCACGGGGGTCATTAAGGAGCACATGGCAGTCCGGGAAGCCTGCGGGCTTTTCGACGTGTCCCATATGGGCGAGGTGCTGCTGGAGGGTCCGGAGGCGGTGAAGAATCTGAACCATCTCCT
Organism: uncultured Eubacteriales bacterium; assembly: GCA_902774025.1. GTDB lineage: Bacteria > Bacillota > Clostridia > Christensenellales > Aristaeellaceae > UBA2943. Next base: position 2,969 of record CACYGY010000077.1, on the reverse strand, counting down.
GACCAATGACTACACGGTGATGGAGGACGGACAGGCACGGTACAGCCCCATGTGCAATGAGCAGGGGGGCACGGTGGACGACCTGATCGTCTACAGGATCTCGCCGGAGAGGTATTTTATCGTGGTCAACGCCTCCAACCGGGAAAAAGACGTGGCATGGATGCGGGATCACATTTCGGGTCAGGTGAAGCTCACGGACGTATCGGACAGCTGGGGGCAGATCGCCCTGCAGGGCCCGAAGGCTCAGGAAATTCTGGAGAAGCTGACAGAAAAGGAAAACATTCCCGAAAAAAGCTATCATGCCCTCTTTGACCGGGAGGTGGGGGGCATCCCCTGCATCGTTTCCAGGACCGGCTACACCGGTTCGGACGGATTTGAGCTCTACGTGCCCGCTTCCAGAACGGAGGAACTGTGGAACCTGCTTCTGGAAGCCGGACGGGAATACGGCCTGATCCCCTGCGGCCTGGGCGCCCGGGACACTCTGCGTCTGGAAGCCTCCATGCCTCTGTACGGTCACGAGCTCAGCGAGACCATTTCACCCCTCACCGCGGGACTCGGCTATTTCGTCAAAATGGACAAGCCGGACTTCATCGGGAAGGCCGCCCTGGAAGCGGCCGGGAAGCCAGCGCAGCGCCGGGTGGGCCTCAGGGCCCTGGGCCGGGGCATCCCCAGGGAGCACCAGGATGTCTACTTTAACGGACAGAAAGTCGGTCAGACCACTTCCGGCACTCACTGCCCCTATATCGGCGGTCCCGCGGCCATGGCCATCATTGACCTGGCCTGCGGAGAAATCGGCACAAAGGTGGAAGTGGACGTCCGGGGACGCCGGATTGAGGCGGAAGTCGTCAAAATGCCCTTTTACAAAAAATAAACAGAACATGAAGGAGGTCTTCCCATGCATTTTCCCAAAGAACTCAAGTACACAAAGACGCACGAATGGGTCCGCTTCACGGACGAAAACACCGCCTATATCGGCATTACGGACTATGCCCAGGACCAGCTGGGGGATCTGGTCTTCGTGAATCTTCCCGCCCCGGGTGACGCCCTGACTGCCGGGGAATCCTTTGCCGATGTGGAATCCGTGAAGGCCGTTTCCGATGTGAACGCCCCTGTCACCGGCACGGTGGAAGAGGTAAACGAAGAGCTGGCGGATGCGCCTGAAAAGATGAACGAATCTCCCTATGACGCCTGGTTCGTCCTGGCCAGCGGAATCACGGGAACGGACGAGCTCATGGACGCGGACGCCTATGAGGCCATGATCGCCTCGGAAGCGTAAAGCCCCGGACGCAAGGAAGGACAGAGCATGAAGTCATATGATCTGATTGTGATCGGCGCGGGCCCGGGCGGCTATGAAGCGGCCTTTGAGGCATCGGATCTGGGGATGAAAACCGCCCTGGTGGAGAAGGAAAACCTGGGTGGCACCTGTCTCAATCATGGCTGTATCCCCACCAAATCCCTCCTACATGCCGCGGAGCTGTACCGGAGTCTGCAGGAAGCCGGCGCCTTCGGGATCGATGCCCGGGCGCCCCTGCCGGACATGAACCGGATGCAGGACAGGAAGAACGAATCCGTCCTCCAGCTCCGCGGGGGGATCGAAGCCACTGCGAAAAAAAAGAAGATCGACCTGATCCGGGGCACGGCGGTTCTGGAAAAGAACAGAACCGTATCCGTCAAGACGGAGAACGGACAGGAGCTTCTGGAGGGAAAGTATATTCTTCTGGCCACGGGTTCCCGTCCCATTGTCCCGAACATTCCCGGCATGGATCTTCCCGGCGTCATGACCAGTGACGAACTGCTGGAATCCCGCAGGGAACTGCAGCGGCTTTTCATCGTGGGCGGCGGCGTGATCGGGGTGGAATTCGCCTTCCTGTACGCCTCCCTGGGCACCCGCGTGACGATTGTGGAAGCCATGCCTCAGTTCCTGCCGAACCTGGACAGGGAGATTGCCCAGAGCCTGAAGATGCTCCTGAAAAAGCGGGGCGTGAATATCCTGACCAGTGCCCGTCTGGAAAAGATCACGAAGAATGAGGACGGAAGTCTTCACTGCCTGTATGAGGGGGATCAGGCCCTGGACACGGACGCTGTGCTGGTGAGCATCGGAAGGCGCGCCTGCACGGATGGTCTTTTTGCCCCCGGCGTGGAAGTGGAAATGAACCGCGGGCAGATCCTGGTCAGCCCGCAGTGGGAAACCAGCCTGAAGGATGTCTATGCCATAGGGGATGTCACCGGGGGCGTCATGCTTGCCCACGCCGCCACCGCAGCGGGAAGAAACGCCGTGCGCCACATGGCGGGAATGCCCGAATGCGCGGACATGCGCTTCATTCCTTCCTGTGTATACACCCAGCCCGAAATCGCCTGCGTGGGCATGACCATGGATGAGGCGAAGGCTGCCGGAATCAGCGCGGAAAGCCATAAGGCGCTCATGACCGCCAACGGCAGGACCGTGCTCACCGGTGCGGAACGGGGATACATCCGTGTCGTGTCCGAGAAGGAAAGCGGCAGGCTTCTGGGAGCGCAGATGATGTGCGAACGCGCTTCCGACATGATCAGTGAATTCGCCCTGGCTCTTTCCGCAGGCCTTACCGTAAAGGAAATGGAACGGGCAATCCGTCCGCATCCCACCTTCTGCGAGGCCATCACGGAAGCCCTCAGGCAGAGCTGATTCTCCGTATTCTGTTTTGCGGGGCTGTGAGTCACAGCATCTCAGGGATCGCTGTGTCATCACAGTCCTTTTTGAATTGTCCAAACCGGGCAGATTCACGGAAAAGAAGGAAGAGGAAGGTGCAGTCTCCGGAGAAGAGAGGGCTGGAAATGCCTTGCCCCCGTTCAGGACAGGGGCAGATTTCAGGGCAGACCGGAAAGAATCCATTCCGAAAGGGACAAAAGACACATTCCGGGGTCCATAACGGGCCCGGATGCACCGTCAGGTCCCGTTTCTGTTCTGTGTGCGGCGATCGTGAACGGGCTTT
>CACYGY010000076.1 GCA_902774025.1 uncultured Eubacteriales bacterium | reverse complement strand
GTTCCCGTCAAAGGAACCAACTATATCCGCGCCGAGGTCGTGGACGAGCGCGGAAGAATGGCCTGGACAAACCCGATTTTCCTTCCCTGAAAGGAAGAAACTGAGAAAAACGCCGCGGAGCACGGTCAGAAACACGGGGAGAGAGCCAAAGGGGAATGGAGGAAGCTGAAACGCGGTTGTGCCGGACGCACTTCCCGGACAGGTCCGTGAGGCGCCGGTTCCTTCCTGTACCGGGGAACACGGGCAATCGGTTCATGGGTGCGGAGAAAAATGCATACAGAAGCAGGCTTTGCCGTGGAAACGCCCTGCACGGGCCTTTCCGGAGCCTTTTCTGCTGTGAAAGAGGGTGGAAGAAACAAAATGACGGAATTCTTCATGCACAATGTTTACGGAATGGAATCCAATATCAGCATCACCGGGCTTTTTTTCAGCCTGACCCTCGCCTTCATTCTCGGCGGGGCGCTGGCGAATATCTACTACCACCTCGAGCCGGAGGTGACGAAAGGATTCTCGATCACGCTGGCCCTTTTTTCGCCTATGATCTGCGTGATCATGCTGCTGCTGTCCAGAAATTCCGGCTCCGGGATCGCGGCCATCGGTGCCTTTGCCCTGCTGCGGTATAAATCCGCTCCGGGAACGGCGAAGGAACTCCTGGCGCTGCTGATCAGCATCGGTATCGGGATCGCCTGCAGCACCGGGTTTCTGCTGGCCACGATCATCCTCGCAATCCCTGTGTTTCTGCTTTTCTTTCTGCTTTCCAGGTCGGAAATCTGGAACACAAAGGAAAAGAATTCTCTTTCAAGAAGGATCACCGTGGAGCCATCCCAGAGGATGGAGACCCGGGAAATGCTTGAAGGGCTGATCGGCAACTACGTGGAAAAGTATACCCTGGTGGAGACGAAATACGATTACAACAAGACCACGGAGAAGAAGGCGGTCCGGTATACCTATGAAATCACCCTGAAGGGAAAGGAGACGGAAGGGACGCTCATTGACGCGCTCATTGAGAACCGGATCCTCTTCACGCTGGGTGCTTCAGAGGGGAAACGGCAGGTCAGACTATGAGAAAACTGCAGATCAGAAAAATCATCAATATTACCCTCATCATTCTCTGCGCTGCGTTTATTGCCCTGACGGCCTATCTTTCCGTTGAACAGGAAAGACGGGAAGAAGTCTATCAGGAGATTGGCAACAGCGGGGATCTTGTGATTGCCAGCCTGAATGTCGGAAAGGCGGATGCCGCGCTGCTGTCCTATCGGGATACCCTCGGGATCATCGATACGGGCACGAAGGATGCCTACAACCTCATTGACCAGATCCTGTCAGCCAACAAGAAGAGAGTCATTGATTACATGATCATCACCCATTATGATAAGGATCATATCGGGAGCGCGGTCAGGCTGCTGGAGAAGTATGAGGTGAAAGCGCTCTATCTTCCGGATTACGTCAGCGCCAAGGCCGGGTATGGGAAGATCAGGGAAGCGGCTGAAGGACTGAATCACGTGGTTTATGTCTCAAAGGAGGAAACGCTGACACTGGAGGATCTTGCCCTGCGGATCATTCCGGCGGAGGATCCGGTCTCCCTGATCGCCGATCCGGATACCATGGACAACAACATGAGCCTTCTGTGCATGGTGACGCTGAAGGACAGGAAATTCCTCTTTACCGGCGACATTAAGCAGAGCCGGATTGAGCAGATCCTTGAATCGAAGGACGACGTAAAGGCCGACTGGCTGAAGGTTCCCTATCATGGCGCCTATGAATCGGGCAGCAGGGATTTTCTCTCCGCCGTATCACCGCAGTATGCCGTGATCAGCACGGGGAGCGAACGCCCGGCTGACGCGAGGATGCTGGTCGCCCTGACAGAACAGAATATTCAGTTCTTCAATACCATGAACGGCAGCGTGGTGACCATCAGCGACGGAAAGGATATCGCGGTCAGATATCTGGAGCAGTGATCCTGCCTGAGATGGCAGGAGGCAGAGGATGCAGGGAAGTCCGCCGGACGGGACTGTGAACAGCAGTCTGCCGGGCGGACTTTTTCAATCCGGGCATGGAAGATGGCATAAGGCTCTCCCAGGGCATTCCTGTCCGCTGCCGGAACAGCGAGCGGATTGTCAGCGAATCGATTCGCTGCGGAAGGATCCCGGGAGGGCACACGCGAAGCAGGAAGAACTGCAGTCAGAACATTTCAGCCCTGAACGATCCATGATCCGTCATGAACGGCCGCCTTTTTTGCCGTCATCCGCGGGCAGTCTCTTTCCGGTCCGGCTGAAGAGGGCCTGTCCGCAAGAAGACCAAAAAGAAGGGTTTTACGGTATGATTAAGACTTCAAAATCCTCAGATAACGGGTGATCAAACATGGGCACAGAATCTGCATCAGATATTAAAGGAGTAATCATTGCTGAATACCCATGATTCTGAAGCTGATATACCCGGGAGATCATGGACAGATTCCGGCGGATATGCCATAATACCCGCAGATTCACATTCGTCCGATTTACGAAGAACCGATTCACCGGCTTGATCTTTTTGCGTCAAGGGGGAGAAAGAAGTGGATATCCGGGTTGAGGAAGGAACGCTGAGGATTCATTTCCGTGTCAATGAGGACAGGACGGTGGAGATGGTCAATTTCTCCTGCCTGCCCTCTTCAGAGGATATGCCCTGTCTGACGGAACGGGAGGAATCGGGTTTCGGGGTTCCTTTCAGACCACGCCAGTTTCTGGCCGTGCAGGTCACTGGCGAGTGCGCCGGTGGTTTTCATGCCGGAAAGCATGATACGGGCAGCGTTTCCGCCCAGTGGCGGTACAGGTGTCATACCCTTGCGGACAACGAACAGGGCCGCCTTCTCACCCTTTCCCTGGAAGCGCCCAACGGACTTGCAGCGGAATATTATCTGCAGACCTACAGGGGTCTGAGTATTGTGAGGACCTGGACAACGCTGACCAGCCATGCCCGGGAGGACCTGGGCATTGAGTACGTTTCGTCCTTCATGTATGAAGGAATCGGCAAAAACCGGACATCCCCGTCCCTGGATCATCTGGAATTCCATATTCCCCATAACGGATGGTCCAGTGAGGCCCAGTGGCAGAAAGCTGATGCGGTGGACCTGGGGCTGTCCCATCTGCCCTACCTGGGCTATTCCCTGCCCGAGAAGGGCAACAGCCGCTTCCACTACGGAAGCACCGATTCCTGGTCCACCAGCGAATACCTGCCCATCGCCCTTGTCCGGGATCCGGAGAGCGGGGAGGTTTTCTTCGGACAGATTGATCACTCCGGAGCCTGGGAAATCTAGTACGGCATCGGGGACGGCCGCAATCTTTACATCTGCATGCTGGGCCCCAGCGATGACAGTGCCTGGTGGAAAAACCTGAAGCCCGGCCAGAGCTTCACCACCGTGCCCGCCGCCTTCGGCTGCGCGGCGGGGGGAATTGACGAGGCCGTGGGTCAGCTTACGGAATACCGCCGCCGGATCCGGCGCCCCAATGACGACGACCGGCAGCTGAACGTGGTCTTCAACGATTACATGAACTGCCTCTTCGGCGATCCCACGGATGAGAAGGAGCGCATGATCATCGACCGGGCCGCCGCCCTGGGCTGCGAGTACTACTGCCTGGACTGCGGCTGGTATGATGCCGGTCCCTGGTGGAACAAGGTGGGGGAGTGGAAGGAAAGTCCAGAGCGCTTCCCCAACGGACTGAAATCCGTCTATGAGTATGCCCGGAGCAAGGGACTCAGGATGGGCATGTGGCTGGAAATTGAGGTCATGGGCACGGCCTGCGCCCTGGCGGAGCATCTGCCGGACGACTGGTTTGTCATGAACCACGGACACCGGCGCGTGGAGAACAAGCGTTACCTGCTGGACTTCCGGAATCCCCAGGTGCGGAAATACTGCTCCGGGGTCGTTGACCGCCTGATCGAAGAGTACGGGTGCGAATTTTTCAAGATTGACTACAACTGCACCACCGGCCGGGGCAGTGATCTGAACAGCGACAGTCCCGGAGATGCCATGCTGGAGCACTGCCGGGCCCTCCACCAATGGATCCGGGAAGTGTATGAGCGGCATCCGGGTCTGGTGATCGAGAACTGCGGTTCCGGCGCCCAGCGCATGGACTACGGCATGCTCGCCCTCCATTCCCTCCAGTCCACCTCGGATCAGACGGACGCCGTTTCCAATGCCTACATCGCCGCCAGCGTGGCCTCCGCGGTCACCCCCGAGCAGGCGGGCATGTGGGTCTATCCCTATGAGGATGACCGGGAGCACGTCATCTTCAACATGGTCAACGGCATTCTTCTCAGACCCTACGTCAGCGGCATTGTCTGGAACATGTCCGATGCGAGCATGGAGATCTTCCGGGAGGGCATTTCCACCTACAAGGCGATCCGGGGAGAGCTGAAGGACATGCTGCCCTTCTTCCCCCTGGGCTTTGGCCGGGTGGGGGATGACCGGCTGGCCTACGGCGTGAAGGGAAGGGAGCGGGCGTATCTTTCTGTTTTCACCATCCGGGGCGGAGCGGCGGAGATTCCCCTTCATTCCCTGGGAGCCATTGAGAAGGTGAAGGTCCTGTATCCCTCCTCCGGGGACTGTGCGTTCACTCTTGACGAGGGTGTGCTGAAGGTGCGGATGCCCGCGGAAACCTGCGCGAGGCTGTTTGAGTTGACCCTCCGGCCGTGAGAAGCGGCGGAGGGGAAAGGTTCCCCCGGGCAGGGATGCGCAGGCGGGGAAACCGAAAGAAGGAGTTTGGCGCTGCAAGCGCTGAATATCGAACAAAGGAGGAAGACCCATGAAAGCAAGGAAACTGGTAACCCTGTTGCTCGCGCTGGCAATGATCCTGTCAGCCACCGGCGCGCTTGCTGACTTCACGCCGACCCCCATCGGCGAGGTCGGCAAGGCGACCCGCGATTACGTTGAGCCGCCGGAAGGCGACTGGAAGACCCCCTATGACCCGGTCATCAACATCCGCACGGTCAAGGGCCAGGGCTCCGACGTGGTCTTTGACAACGGCGAGGACCAGACCAACAACTACTGGATCCGCGGCTGGTACAACGATCTGGGCATTCAGGTCTCCTATGACTGGATCGACGAAGGCAACACGCAGTACACCCAGAAACTGAACATGACCATCGCCTCCGGTGACCTGCCGGACGTGTTCCGCGTCAACTACATTCAGTTCCGGCAGCTGCTGAAGGCCGGCATGATCCAGGACATCACCGACGTGTACGCCAAGTACACCTCCCAGCGTGTCCGTGATTTCGAGAAGACCGACCCGGATACCATCAAGACCTGCATGGACGAGAACGGCCGGCTGTACGGTGTGCCGATCTACTACTACGGCATCATCGACAATCCGCGCTATATGTGGGTGCGCAAGGACTGGTATGAAGAGGAAGGCAGACCCGAAATCAAGACTGTGGAAGATTTCGAGAAGGTATTCCACTCCATGATGGAGAAGCACAATGCCTACGGCATCTCCATTGACAACACCTTCGAGCAGCTCTTCATGACGGGCCCCATGTTCAACGTCTATCTGGGCAACCCCGCGCAGGGCAGCTACTTCTGGTATGAGGATGAGAGCGACGGCGGCCGCATCAAGGCGGGCATCGCGCACAAGGAATTCAAGACCGCTCTGGAATACTGGGCCAAGTGGTACCAGGACGGCATCATCAATCCCGACTTCGTCAACAAGACCCAGGACGACATGGTGGAAGACCTGATCACCGGCCGCGCCTGCGGCAACCCCTGGTATCAGTGGGCCGGCTGGCACGTGGGCCCCAACATGGTCGCGGCTACCGGCAGCGTTGACGCCTACACCATCCCGCTGCAGTTCCCGACCCTGGACGGCAGCCAGGTGCTGGGCCAGATCGGCTTCCCGAATGCGGACATCGTGGTTGTGAGCAAGACCTGCAAGAACCCCGCCGCCGTCATGAAGCTGATCAGCTACACCGACTACATCATGTTTGACCCCAACACCGTTCTGACGGAAGACGAGTTCAAGGGCTTCACCGACGGACAGCGCGAGCATGTCCCGGGCGCCTTTGAGGTCATCGACCCGCAGGCCGACATGATCCAGTTCGAGCACGTGCTGAAGGCCATTGAGACCGGCGACACCAGCGAGCTGTTCACCGCCGGCATGCAGAAGAAGTACGGCGACTCCATGATGTGGATCAACGAGCACAACACCGGCGGTCTGGGCGCCTTCTGCCAGCAGGGCTTTGAGGGATGCTCCTATGACCTGGCCAAGTATCTGATCGACAACGACTATCTCAAGCGCACCGCCATGTGGGGCCCGCCGCCTGAGGAGTTCGACCAGACCGTGAACACCATCGACGTCATCACCACCGGCGTCTCCGAGATCATCATGGGCCTGCGTCCCGTGAGCGATTATGATCAGATCCTGGCTGACTGGTATGCAGCCGGCGGACAGATCATGGAAGATGCGGTCAACAAGTACTACGGCAAGGGCGAGTAATCCGTCCCGCAATCCCTGAACAGGGGATTATCCGCAAGGGGGCTTGCGCTTTGGCTGAAACGGCTTCCGCGCAGGCCCCCGTTTCTTCGGTTTCAATCCTGCCTTCCAGGCGCGCCCCCGCAGCAGGACAGGCGCTGAACCGAAATCCATCCTCATTACCGACAGGGGGTTGCATTCGTGAGATTCTTCAAAAACGTCCGAAAAGAATGGATGTACCTGGTCATGATGATTCCGGGCCTGGTGCTGACGGCCATTTTCTCCTATGGCCCGCTCTACGGCATTGTCATGGCTTTCCAGGAATACAATCCGGGGCTTGGATTCAGCAAGTCCCCCTGGGTGGGCATGGACAACTTCAACCTGATCTTCACTCAGCCCGCCTTCCTCAGCACCATCTACAACACCTTCTTCATCTCCATCGGGAAAATCGTGCTGGGCACCATATGGTCCGTCGTCTTCGCCCTGCAGCTGAACGAAATCCGGCAGAACGCGGCCAAGCGGATCTATCAGACGATTGTGTACATCCCGAACTTCATCTCCTGGGTCATCATGGCCGGCATTCTGACCGATATCCTCGGCAGCACCGGCATTGTCAATGAGATGATCATGGCCCTGGGCGGCAAGCCGGTTCAGTTCATATCCAACCGGGCCGTGTTCCCCTGGACCATGATCGTGACGGATGCCTGGAAGACCTTCGGTTTCGGCACCGTGGTCTACCTGGCCACCATGACCGGCATCGATCCGGCTCTGTACGAGTCCGCGGTCATTGACGGCGCAAACCGCTGGAAGCAGACCTGGTACGTGACGCTGCCCATGCTGGTGCCCATCATCATTCTGATGACGGTGCTTGCCCTGGGCAACGTGCTCAACGCGGGCTTCGACCAGGTGTACAACCTGTATTCCCCGGTGGTTTACCCCACAGGCGATATTATCGACACCTATGTCTACCGGCTGGGTCTGCAGAACGGCAAGTACGCGATCGGCACCGCCGTGGGTCTGTTCAAGTCCGTGGTGAGCTGTGTGCTGATCTCCACTTCCCTGTTTGTCGCCTACCGCTTCGCCGGCTACAAGGTATTCTGAGAAAGGAGGGCGCACGATGCATTTTATTACCAAGGGACAGAAGATCTTCAATGTGTTCAATTACATTCTGGTTACGATTGTGTCGCTTTCCTGTCTGCTGCCCATCATCAACACCCTGGCGATTTCCTTCAGCCAGCCGGCCTTTGTGGCCGCCGGACAGGTGTATTTCTGGCCGGTGGGCTTTACGACCCAGTCCTATGAGTTCGCCATCAGCAACGGCAAGTTCCTCCGGGCCTTCCTCATCTCCGTGGAAAGGTGCGCCCTGGGCGTGGGGATCAACCTGTTCTGCATGATCACCACCGCCTATCCCCTGGCCAGGAGCAAGGACAAGTTCCCGCACCGGAATTTCTTCATGGGATTCTATGTGTTCACCATGCTCTTCGGCGGCGGTCTGGTTCCGTGGTATATCCTGATGCGGAACCTGGGGCTGCTCAACAGCATCTGGGCGCTGGTGCTTCCCCTGGCCGTGCCCGTGTCCAACATGGCCATTCTCATGAACTTCATCCGCAGCCTGCCCAGCGAACTGGAGGAAGCCGGACAGATCGACGGTGCCGGCAACTTCCGGATCCTCTGGTCCATTCTGCTGCCGGTGCTGCTGCCCTCACTGGCCACGGTGGGACTGTTCTCCTTTGTGTATCACTGGAATGACTGGTTCCAGGGTGCTCTGTTCATGAACAATCCCTCCAAGTATCCCCTGCAGACCTATCTGCAGACCCTTCTGACCAACTTCCGCGACATGCTGCGCCAGTCCGGCTCCAACTACTATGAGCTGCTTCAGCGCATGAACGAGCAGACCGGCCGCGCGGCCCAGCTCTTCCTGGGTCTGGTTCCCGTGCTGGTGATCTATCCCTTCGTGCAGAAGTATTTCACCACCGGCCTGGTCATGGGCTCTGTCAAGGGCTGAGGTCAGATTCGTTTCCCTTCCGCCGAAAGGCGGTTTTTCTGTCCGGCATGAAAGGGAGGACACAGCGCCCATCCCCTCATCGGACAGGCATCAGACTCCCCGAGGGGAGAACACAAGGAAGGAGTTCCATCATGGCATTCAAACTGACCATCATCGGCGCCGGGAGCCTGACCTTCGCCAGGACGCTGTTCACGGACATTATGCACGTACCGGAACTGCGGGGGCTTGAAGTTTCCTTTACGGACATCAACGAAGAGAACCTGCGGATGGTGACGGAACTGTGCCAGCGGGATCTGGAGGCCAACGGCATTTCCACAAGGATCCAGGCCACGACGGACCGGCGGGAGGCCCTGAAGGGTGCCCGCTACATCGTCAACTGCGTCCGGATCGGCGGGCTGGAAGGCTTTGAGACAGATATTGAGATCCCGCTGAAATACGGCGTGGACCAGTGCGTCGGGGATACCCTGTGCATCGGGGGCATCATGTACGGCCAGCGGGGAATCGCCGCCATGCTGGAGTTCTGCCGGGATATCCGGGAGGTGGCGGAGCCGGGCGCCCTGCTGCTCAACTACTCCAATCCCATGGCCATGCTGACCTGGGCCTGCATCAAGTACGGCGGGGTGCGCACCATCGGACTGTGCCACGGTGAAATCCACGGGGAGATGCAGATCGCGGACGTGCTGGGCCTGAAGGACCGGAAGGAACTGGATGTGATCTGTGCCGGACTGAATCATCAGACCTGGTATCTTTCCGTCAAACACAAGGGCGAGGAAATGATCGGAAAGCTGCTGGAGGGCTTTGAAAAGCACGAGACTTACAAAAACACGGAAAAGGTCCGGATCGACGTGCTCCGGCGCTTCGGCTACTATTCCACCGAGTCCAACGGCCATCTCTCGGAATACGTGAGCTGGTACCGCAAGCGTCCGCAGGAGATCGAGAAATGGATCGATCTTTCCAGCTGGATTAACGGGGAGACCGGCGGATATCTGCGGGAAACCCGGGAGAACCGCAACTGGTTTGAAACCGAGTTCCCCGCCCTCATGCAGGAGCCGCCCCGGGACTATGATCACGGGGAGCGCAGCAGCGAGCACGGCAGCTATATCATCGAGGCCCTGGAGACCGGGCGCATGTATCGTGGGCATTTCAACGTGATGAATCACGGGACCATCACCAATCTGCCGGATGAATGCGTCGTGGAAGTTCCATGCTATGTGGACGGGAACGGCATCTCCGTTCCGAAGGTGGGGGATCTGCCCCTGGGCTGCGCGGCGGTGTGCAGCCAGAGCGCATGGGTGCAGCGCCTTGCGGTGGAGGCCGCGGTGCACGGGGATGCGGAGCTGCTGAAACAGGCTGCCCTCATGGATCCTCTCACGGGGGCCGTGTGCAATCCGCCGGAGGTCTGGCAGATGGTGGATGAGATGCTCATCGCCCAGGAAAAGTGGCTCCCGCAGTACGGGGAAGCCATTGCCGCGGCGAAGGAGCGCTTTGCGAAGGGAAATCTGATCCCCACCGCCGAAGGGTACCGGGGTGCCGTGCGGCAGCGCGTCAAGACCGCTGCGGAGGTCGCCGCGGAGCGGAAGGAACGCGAGGAACGCCATAAGAAGGAATAATGCCGGAAAAGGCATGATCATGAAAAAGGAGGCTCTTTATGCCGAAAATCACCTTTATGGGCGCCGGAAGCACGGTGTTCGCCAAGAATGTGCTGGGAGACAGCATGATGACCCCCGCGCTGGAGGAAAGCACCATTGCCCTGTACGACATTGATGCCACACGGCTGGAGGAATCCGCCGCGATGCTGGAGGCCATCAACCGGAACAACGGAGGAGAACCGCAGGGACGCCCTGAGAAACGCGAACTATGTGGTGAACGCCATTCAGGTGGGGGGCTATGAGCCCTGCACGGTGACGGACTTTGAGATCCCCAAGAAATACGGCCTGCGCCAGACCATCGCGGATACTCTGGGCGTGGGCGGCGTGTTCCGGGCGCTCAGGACCATTCCGGTGATGATGGACTTCGCCAGGGACATGGAGGAAGTCTGTCCGGACGCGTGGTTCCTGAATTACACCAATCCCATGGCGATGCTGACCATTGCCATGCTCACCATGACCCATGTGAAGACCGTGGGACTGTGCCACAGTGTGCAGGTCTGCGCCAGTACGGTGCTGAAGGAACTGGGCATGCCCTACGATGAGCATGTGCAGTGGAAGATTGCCGGCATCAACCATCAGGCCTGGCTGCTGGAATGCACAAGGGACGGGGTGGATCTCTATCCCGAAATCAAGCGCAGGGCGCTTCTGTACAATGAAGGCAAACTGGATATCGGCACCTTTGAGGAACGTCTTTCACAGCTGACGGCAGGGGAAGAGGTATCGGAGGAATGGAAGGCGCGCCTCAGGGAGGATTATGACCGCTACAAGACCACCGGAAAGCACGGGGACATGGTGCGGCTGGAGCTGATGCGCCGCTTTGGCTATTACGTCACCGAATCCAGCGAGCATAACGCGGAGTACACGCCCTGGTTCATCCATGACCGGTACCCGGAACTGATTGACCGCTTCAACATTCCCCTGGATGAATATCCGCGCCGGTGCATCCATCAGATCGAGAGATGGAAGGAGCGGGGCCATGAGCTGACCCGGAATCCCAGCCTGGTGCACAAGCGCACCCACGAATATGCCAGCTATATCATGGAGGCCATGGAAACCAACCGGCCCACGAAGATCGGCGGCAATGTCCTGAATCACGGTCTGATCACCAACCTGCCCTCGGGCGCCTGTGTGGAAGTTCCCTGCCTGGTGGACAAAAACGGTATCCAGCCCACCTATATCGGGGACCTGCCTGAGCAGTGCGCGGCGCTGAACCGGACGAACATCAACGTGCAGCTGTTGACGGTGGAGGCGGCCCGGACCCTGAAGAAGGATTATATCTATCAGGCCGTGATGCTGGATCCCCACACCGCCGCGGAACTGCCCATTGACAGCATTGTGGCCATGTGTGATGACCTGATTGAGGCTCACGGGGACTGGCTGCCGAAGTACACCTGAGACGGGAGGTGACGGGATGCCCGTCGCATACGTAAACCAGGTATTCACCCTCTCGGGCGGGGACGTGAGTTACGTCCTGCATGTGACCGAAGAGGGAAGACTGATGAATCTTTACTGGGGAAGGCGCGTGGCGGATCAAGCGGTGTAGCCGGCGCTTTCGGACTATCCCGGGTTTATTTCCTTTGACCTGCCGGTGAACTGGCAGCCTTTCGAGGTGCCGACCCTGGGGCAGGGATGGTACGGAACCCCGGCTGTGGATGTTCTCAACGCCCGGGGGGACCATGTGGTGGACCTGCGGGTGACGGGGCACCGGATCCTGCCGGGGAAAAAGGGACTGCCGGGACTCCCCTGCGTCTATACGGAGGAGGCAGGGGAGGCCTGGTCCCTGGAAGTGGATCTTGCCGATTCCCTGACGGGGCTTGGCGTGACGATGCAGTATTCCGTGTTTGAAAAAACCGGCGCCGTGGCCCGCAGCATGCGGGTCACCAATGCCGGGCAGGAGCCGTTAACCCTCCGGGGCGCTTTCCCGGCCTCCGTTCCCATCTGGGGGTCCGATTATGACGTGCTGCATCTGAAAGGCGCATGGGCCCGTGAACGGACGCTGGTGCGCACGCCCCTGGGACAGGGAAGATATGAGATCGGCAGTCAGCGCGGCGCGTCGGGGCATGAGGAAAATCCCTTCATCGCCCTGTGCGGAAAGGAGACATGCGAAAACAGCGGCGAGGTCTGGGGGATCAGTTTTGTCTACAGCGGGAGTTTCCTGGCGGGAGCCTCCACGGACAACGCCGGGAATGCGCGGCTGTACATGGGGCTCAATCCCCAGGTGTTCAGCTGGCATCTGGAGCCGGGGGAATCCTTCCAGACGCCGGAAACGGTTCTCGTCCATTCCTCCCAGGGCCTGAACGGCATGTCCCGGATCTATCATGAACTCTACAGGACACGTCTGGCCAGAGGGGCCTGGCGGGACCGTCCGCGGCCCGTGCTGATCAACAACTGGGAAGGCACCTATTTTGATTTTGACGAGGACAAGCTGTTTCAGATCGCCCGGGAAGGGAAGGAACTGGGCATCGAACTCTTTGTCATGGACGATGGCTGGTTCGGCCAGCGCAACAGCGACAACTGCTCTCTGGGAGACTGGAAGGCCAACCCGGATAAGCTTCCCAGGGGTCTTTCCGGGCTTTCCGAAAGGATTCACGGGCTGGGTATGCTCTTCGGAATCTGGATGGAACCCGAAATGATCTCCCCGGACAGTGACCTCTACCGCGCCCATCCTGACTGGTGTCTGCATGTGGAGGGGCGGGAGCGGACGGAGGAGAGAAACCAGCTGATTCTGGATCTGTCCAGGAAGGAAGTACGGGTATTTATCACGGAGGCGGTATCTTCCGTTCTCAGGGAGAGCCGGGCGGATTACCTGAAATGGGACATGAACCGGAACATGACCGAGTACTTTTCTCCTGCGCTGCCGCCGGAGCGGCGGATGGAAACGCAGCACCGGTACATGCTGGGACTCTATGAGGTCATGGATGAGATTACCCGGAGCTTCCCGCAGGTGCTGTTTGAATCCTGCTCCGGGGGCGGCGGGCGCTTTGATCCCGGCCTTCTGTATTACATGCCGCAGGCCTGGACTAGCGATAATACGGATGCCGTTTCCCGCCTGTGGATTCAGTACGGAACTTCTCTGGTCTATCCCCCCAGTGCCATGGGCGCGCATGTAAGCGCGGTGCCGAACCATCAGTGTCACCGGACCACGACCATGAAGATGCGCGGTGATGTGGCTTTGTGCGGGGGCGGATTCGGGTTTGAACTGGACGTGACCTCCCTCACGGAGGAAGAAAAGCAGCAGGCCCGGTCTGTCATAGCCCGGGCCAAGGAACTCCGGAGTTTGGTACATCAGGGGACCTTTTACAGACTGCTCTCCCCGCAGGGCGCGAGGTATGCAGCCTGGCAATTCCTTCGGGAAAACGAAGCGCTTCTCTGCGTTTACCGGATCCTGTCAGAGCCAAGCCTTCCGCCGCTGAGAGTCAGGATGACCGGGCTGGATCCGGACGCTGTATACAGAGACGAAACGGGAAAACTGTACTCCGGCGCAGTGCTGATGTATATGGGATTCAGCGTCGGAATCAGCGGTGATTTCGGCAGCTGTGTCATGCGGTTTGAAAAAGTGTAGGCGGTTATATCCATTCGGGTTTATTTCCCGGGCGGTAAAGCGCTGACAGACGCAAAATCGAAAAATCCCGTGCATCCCGGATATTTTCGAGATCAGGATGCACGGGGTTCTTGGCGGGAGTTTCGACAAAACAGCCAATGAACATCGAGAGAATGCAGATGATTATTGGCCAATGTCATTCAGTTAAGCTCAATCACACACCGCGTAGCGTATACATGAGGCTTCGTTTTCACAACAAATCCACCACATTATAAAATAATAAAAATGCAAAAAATATCGAAACAGAACCTGACAAGTCGCACAATATGTGCGGCTTTTTTGATCGCCTTTTGAACCATACCGCTTGCGGAGAATGTCCCCGTGTGAACCCGCTTACAATAATTCGAGTACTGTTGGCTTATTGAGTGTTTGGCTATACGGAGAAATAGGACATGTCCCCCGAAATGCGACAGAATTGCAATTCGAGGGTCTCCGAAAAGCTGTCTGTTGCAAAAATGCAACACGCCAGCACAAAAATGAGCGACCAGGATTGAGCAATCCTGGCCGCTACGAGTTACTTCCAGATGGCGTTACATTCCTAATCAAAGAAGCTTAATCAAGATACTATAGGTATTTCAATGTCATCAGTCATCGACCCATTCGATCTCCGATTCGACCTCCCAAAAGGTTTTTCCATCAAAGATTCGTGCATCAAGAAATGCATTCAAACACTCTTCCATGGTAGCGGCGTTACATTCCCAGATGTCTTCCTCAGATGGGGGGGAATACTGGAAGATTTCCATATGGCAGTTGCCTTGCGCAACGGTATACCCTTGAAACCAATACTTGATACCTCTGAAAACATAGATGATGTCTTGCCCTGAATATACGGTGTCAACAAAATCATGCGGATTGCCGTTGATCATTACTTCACCCCCACAACTAACCTGGCATCGCACATGATTTCTCCTGCAAGAGCTTTAGCCTGCCACTCAGGGTCTTCGTATGTTTTGACTGGCTCATCGGAAAATGAGCGGGCGAACTTTACACCACAGACAACGATGAGCAGGTAATGAGCAATTTCATGCATAATTGTCATTCTTGACTGTCCGTCACCGTTACAAGCTTTCTCATACACATCCTCCCGGATTCGAATGCTCCTGTTTACCACATCCGTATCAGCGTGCCGTTTCATTGGAAGCTCATGCCGTCCAACTATCTCATATTCGAATCCTTCGAAGATGGTTGGCATAACCAATTCGAGAATCCGGAGGACGTTCACATAGAGGACATTCTCAATTCCCAGAATCTGCCGAAACTGCCTGGCGATTACCCTCAGATCTTTACGTCCCAAGGGTTGGGCTTTGTAAGCTATCTCAATCATCTCCTTCGGTTAAGAGCTTGCGGATCGACTCAAGCTTCTCATCGTCCATGTCGCTGAATTCTCTGGCAAATAGTACAGCAGTTTGACGTCTCCGGTCAGTAAGACCATTAAGATCCAGTTTCACGGAGAGCGCCGAAGCATCAGCAGCCTTCTGCAATGCGCTTTTCTCTTCTGGTGTTAGGCCATAGAGGTCAGAAATCTTATTGACCCATCCATTGGGAATTTGCCTTTTGCCGGTCTCAACTGCTGAGAGATATGAAGCGGTTACATCAAGTTTGGCTGCCATGTCACGTAGGAGTTCACCGGCCATGATGCGCAGTTTGCGCAGCTCCTTTCCAAATGCTGTTAGCATCTGTGGTCACCTCCCATGTGAATGGTAGCATATTTTGTCTTGTGTGTCAACAAAATTTGTTGATTCTTTGAGCATCAATCAAACATGTGCGGAAAGTCACCTGCTCAAGACTTTGCAACAGCCCTGTCAACCGCACAGCTCGAAAGTTCTTCAACCGAACAGCAAGGTAACTGCCAGCACCTTCAGTCTCTGCGTATATAAAGGTGGAAGCACCAAACAAAGAACTTTCAGAAATGAAGCGCACAGCGCAAGGAGGTAAATAGAATGAATACCAATACGATGGATCTGAATCTGAATAAGCAGGAACTGACTCTGGACAACATGGAACTGATTACTGGTGGCGATTTCGGGGATCACTTTGCCGGCGCGGTTATGGGAATGGGTATGGGCGCGATTTCGGGTGGCCTGACAGGCTGTGCGATTGGCGGCCTGGGAGGTGCAGGGACCGGTGTCGCCATCGGTGCTCCGATCGGCGCCGTTGCCGGCGGGATCGTCGGTATCCGGAAACTCTGCGATACATGCGATTCCGTCATGCATAAAATCGTGAACCTGTTCTGATCCGTCCACAGGATTGAAACAGGACACAGGCAGACAAACAAACGATGACAGCGATGTCACTGAACAAAGGACGGGCAGGAGCTTCAGATGAACTCCTGCCCGTCCTTTGGTTCCTGCCTTATTCAGTGTCCCGGTGAGCGCTGACATACTTCAAAGGGAAAGCGGGTGGCAAAAACCTTGAACCCAAACCAAATGCCCTTCCGATGCGATGAGCGTCCGCGAATGTGAAGCGGACATGAAGCTCTGAAAACGGTTGACATATATGGTGGCATTCATAGTCATATTCATCATGTTCATACCGCTTCACCCGAAGAATCTGAATGCAGACGCTGAAAAGTTTCAAAGGCCGCTTCGCTCATTTCCCAGCTGAAGGAGATGGCGTCCTGCAGCGCCTGGGACGGCTCAACGCCGGCTTCCGACAGCAGCCGGTGAAAAAAGCGGACCCTGTTGTCGAGGCGTCCGGAGCATGTGATCCCCAGTTCTGTCAGCAGAATGTTCCCGTCCGCTTCCACGCTGAGCAGGCCCTGCTCCCGCATCTGCCGCAGCGCAATGCTTACGGAGGCCTTGGAGAATCCGAGATAATGAGCCACATCCACCGCGCGCACGCACAGATACCTTTCTTTCAAAGTCCGGATCGCATACAGATATCGGTTGATCGTTCTGCTCATGGGGATGTTCCTTCCTGCTCGTCAGGTCTGTTCAGCATGCGGTATTCACTGGGCGTGCAGCCCTCTGTTTTCCTGAAGATGTGTGAGAAGTGGGAGGAGGAAACGAATCCGACAGCCTCGCCGATTTCCGAGATGCTCAGCTCACTGTGCACCAGGAGTTCCTTTGCCTTGCGGCAGCGGACCAGATGGTGATAGCACAGGGGCGTCATGCCCGTGCGGCGCTTGAATGTCCGCAGCAGGTAGCAGCCATTGACAAACAGGGCGCCGGCCATCTCCTGGAGGGAAAACCTTTCGGCACTGTGTGCCTCGATGTATTCCTGAACGGCTTCTGACAGGTCTTTTCCACTGTGCTGTGCATCCTTCATTTTCGGGCCTCCTGCGATCCGGCGGATCCGGATTCGGATTAGAACGATCTAACTGTGACCTGAATATTAGCATCATCTAACTGTTTTGTCATCTGTTTTCCGGATTCTGAAGAAAAAGTCAATATCAAACAATTAGCGTGTGCAAACTGGTCAATATCAGGATAGCGGAATGCGATCCAAAAGTGCTATCATACGCACCGCAGTTAGATAAATCTAACGTCAGGCCTGCCATCCGGCACCCTTTGCCGGCAGGTTCGTGAAAGGAAGGTTGGGAATGATACTCAGGCGGCTTGCCGCAATGCTGCTGTGCGGTCTGATGATCCTGATTCTGGCGGCACCCTGCGGTTCCTGTGCGGAAAGCGGTCCATCCACCCGGTGGGCGGATGCCGCGGACGAGATCGACCGGTACCTGGACGCCGCATTCGAGGCTTTTCTGGACGGGGATGCCGGCACGGCGTACAGCAATGTAAGCAATGCCTACTTCCGGGTTTATGAAACCACCGGCTTTGAGCGGCAGACCATGTCCTATGTCAGCGGCAACCGGAAAAACGCCGTGGAGATGCAGTTCTCCGCCTGCAAGGCGGCTGTGAAAAAGGATGCGTCCGATCCGGAAAACATCGTTGCGGTGCGCAGTGCCCTGGCAAAGCTGAAGGCCATGATCCGGGAGGACGGCAACAAACTGGCTGCCATGCAGGGCGGCTTGCAGAGCGAAGGAAAGTTTTACAAACGGGGGGAACCCGTCTCCGTGGATCCCTATCCGGAGTATTCCGCCGATCCGAACGCCGCAAAGAAGTACGCCGACTGGTACGAGGCGGCGACGCTGGTGAAGGAACTGCTGGACACGGCCTATATGGCCTATCTGGACAGGGACTTCGGCGCGGCGGCGGACAACCTGAACACCGCCTTCTACACGGTTTACGAGGAGTCCGGGCTGGATCATGCCATCTATACGGAGCTCTCCCTGAAAGACCGGCAGAAGATGGATGGCTATTTCTCCGATCTGCGCGCGCTGGCCGCCTCCGGAGAGACGAAGTATCAGAAGAACAAATACCGGACCACCACCGACGGGGCGAAAAACACGATTCTGAAATACGCCAGGGCGATGGATCAGAAGAACGCACCGGCGGAGGAAGCGGCGGTGACTGCAGAGGCAGCCGTGCAGGCGGAACCCGATCCCGCTGCGCGAAACCAGGCGGTTTTCTGGGGCGCTTTCGGCATTATCGTGCGCGAGGGACTGGAGGCCATCCTGGTGATTGCCGCCATCATCGCCTACCTGACGAAGAGCGGCAACGGGAAGAGCGTCCGGAATGTGTACATCGGCGCTGCTGCGGGGGTGGCGGCTAGCTTCATCGCCGCTGCGATTCTCGCCTGGGCCAAGCAGGCCTTTGTCGGGGCCGGGATTGCTCAGGAGGTCATTGAGGGAATCACTGCACTGATCGCTGTATGCGTCCTGTTCTATGTGAGCAACTGGATGATCTCCAAGGCGGAAGCGGCCACCTGGAGCCGGTACATTGACAACCGGGTCCAGTCTTCCGTGGAACGCGGCAGTTCCTTTGCCCTGGCATTCACCGCCTTCCTCTCCGTGTTCCGGGAAGGTGCCGAAGTGGTGCTGTTCTACCAGCCCATGCTGGCGGAGGGGAACACGGGCATGGTCTGGACAGGCTTCGGTGTAGGCTGTGTTCTGCTGGCGTTTATCTACCTTGCCATCACCAAACTGTCCATCAGGCTGCCCATCCGGGTGTTCTTCACCGCGACCTCCATCCTGATGGCGGTGATGTGCGTCAGTTTCCTGGGCAGCGGCATCAAGGAGCTGGCGGAAGGCAACGTGTTCGATCTGGCGCTCCGGGTGCCCGGCATTCCCGAGAACGATGTGATTCAGATCTTCGGCATCTATCCGTGGCTGGAGACGCTGGTGCCGCAGCTGATCCTGGCTGTGATCCTGCTGGTCACCTTCATGGTTGCCCACTACCGGGGCAGGATCAGTGCGCTGAAAGCCCAGTCCGGTCCATC
This sequence comes from uncultured Eubacteriales bacterium, assembly GCA_902774025.1. Taxonomy (GTDB): domain Bacteria; phylum Bacillota; class Clostridia; order Christensenellales; family Aristaeellaceae; genus UBA2943. Next base: position 13,028 of record CACYGY010000076.1, on the reverse strand, counting down.
CTGATAACCCCGCGGTCCTGCCCCGCGCAGTGCCGTGAAGGCTATACAACCCCAAATGAAAGTTGAGGAGGAATGACCCAATGAAAAAGTTTATGACCCTGCTCCTGGCTGCCATGATGCTTCTGAGCATGTCCGCCCTCGGCCTTGCCGAGGAGGAAGCGGGTTTTGACGAGTATGAACTGGGCGTGGAAGGCGAGCAGGAAGTCGGCTTCATGACCATGGCGATGGTGTATTTCCAGCCCGTGGACATGGCGCCCGCTGAGAACGCCACTCCCAAGGAAGGCTCTGACCTCCATATCGAGGTGGACCTGACTGCCAACGAGAACCCCTACGGCTTCCCCGTGGACGGCTGGGTGCCCTATCTGAGCATTGACTTTGTCATCAGGAACCTGGAAGGCAAGGAAGTGTATTCCGGTTCCATGATGCCCATGGCCGCCTCCGACGGTCCCCACTATGGCAACAACATCCCCCTGCCCGAGGGCGAGTACACGGTGACGCTGTATATCAAGAGCCCCGCGGAGAACGGCTACCTGCTCCATGTGGACGCCGAGACCGGCGTGGAAGCCAAGGAGTTCTGGACCGAGCCCCTGACCGTTACCTGGACCGGATGGAAGTTCGTCAAGGAGTGGTAAGACTGCCGGATTCCGACTGAAACCTGATGCATGCTGGCGCGCCATCCGCGGGGGGTGGCGTGCCAGCATTGCGCGTATTGAGATGTATTGACTGCTCGGAGGTTTGCCGTGTTCAAGTATCTCTGGATGGTAACCCAGGATCTGTTTATCACCGTCATTCTGACGGCTTTGATGCATGCCGTTCTGTCCCGCCTTTCCGGACGCAGGGGGCGTCTGTTTCACGGCATCGCCATGGGCACGGGTGTGCTGGCCTCCATTGCGCTGGCCGCGGTGAAATTCAATACCAGGCTGATTATCTCCAGCCGCTGGAACCATACCATTTACGCATTCGTCCTGGGGCTGACGCTGGCGTTTCTGATCCTGGCAATCCTCTTCGGACGCAGGGAGAACCGTCCTTTTCACGCGGGGAGCGTTCTGCTGTGCACCGTCGGCTCCCTGCTGTCCGCCGCGCTGATTTTCTATTCCCTGCCGGGGGTCCTTCTGTACCCCTTCAGCTTCAATACCATGGGCCAGGGATATTTCTCTTCCTACTACCTGGTACGCATGGCCGGCTGGCTGGGGGCACTGGTGCTGCTGCTGATCCTTGCGCGCCTGACGTACGTCTGCGCAGTGTCCCTCAGGCGTTACGGCCCCCTTCCGGCCATTCTCAGCGCCGGTCTGCTCTCCTTTGCCGTGTACTGCTTCGGTCGTTTCTTCGCCCCGTGGGTCAACAGAGCCAAATGGCTGAACTGGCCCGTGAAATACACGGATGCGGCCTGGGGCTGGATCGGAAGCTGGATGATGTTCACGGCAAACCACTCCATGCTGTTTATCTGGGCTGTGGCGGCCCTTCCCGTCCTGACAGCCGTCCTGCTGATCTGCCAGGGAAGCGTGATCCGTGAACCCTATGACAATTCCGCTCAGCTTCGGAAACTGAAAGCGCGCAACCGCCGCTGGCGGCGCGCCGCCGCGGGCCTGCTGGCCTGTGTGGTGCTGTGCGCTGTCATCCTGACGGCGGTGAAGGCCGGGGACACAAAGCAGGCGGAACTCTCCGCGCCGGAGGCCTACACCGTGGATCCGGAGGCGGGAGTTGTTCTGGTGAGCGTGGAGAATGTCAGCGACGGACATCTGCACCGCTTTGAATATCAGACGGAAAAGAACATCAACGTGCGCTGGATTGTGGTGAAAAAGCCCGGTTCCGCTGCCTTCGGCGTGGGACTGGATGCCTGCGAGGTCTGCGGAAACGCCGGATATTTCGAGCGGAACGGGCAGATCATCTGCAAGCGCTGCGATGTGGTGATGAACATCAATACCATTGGCTTCAGGGGCGGCTGCAACCCCATCCCCCTGCCCTATGAAGTCAGGGACGGAAATCTTGTTTTCAGGCTCAGTGATCTCATTGCGGGTGAAAAAGAATTCAGGTAAGGAGGGCGCTTCGCCATGCTGCTTCGGATGATTCGCGGCGTGCTCTTTCACCAGAAGGGCAAGATGCTGCTCATCGCGCTGACCATTATGCTGGGCGCATCCCTGGCAACAGGCATGCTCAACGTGGTGATGGGCGTGGAGGAAAAAGTGAACAGGGAACTCAAGAATTACGGTGCCAACATCGTGGTGAAGCCCAAGGACTCCTCCCTGCTCTCCGAAATCTATGACGTGGGTGAAGGAGCGGAGCTGAACACTGCCTATCTGCGGGAGGACGAGCTGGGGAAGCTGAAGACCATCTTCTGGGCGTTCAACATTGTGGATTTCACGCCCTTTCTGGACGCGCAGGTGACGCTGGAGGACGGAAGCACGGTCAGAATGACGGGCACATGGTTCAACCATCATCTCGATCTGCCTACGGGTGAAAGCCTGGATGCGGGTGTGACCGGAATGCGCTCCTGGTGGGACGTGACGGAAGGCCGCTGGCTGGATGAGAAGGACGAAAACGCGGGGGATGAAATCATGGCCGGCGCGCAGCTGGCGAAGAAAATGGGCTGGCATGCCGGGGATACCGTGCATATCACCGCCTCCCGCGGCGAAAAGGACGTCACCATCACGGGCATCTACGATGCGGGCGGCGACGAGGACGACGGGATCTTTGCCACGCTGGACCTGGTGCAGGAGATGACGGACCGGGAAAACAAGGCAGCTTCCATTGAGGTGTCCGCCCTGACCACGCCGGACAATGAGCTGGCCCGGAGAGCTGCCCGCAATCCCGCGGCGCTTTCCTCCCGCGACTATGAAACCTGGTACTGCACAGCCTATGTGAGCGCGATCTGCTATCAGATTCAGGAAGCGATCACCGACTCCGTGGCCAGCGCGGTGCGCAAGGTGGCGGAGAGTGAAGGCACGATCCTGGAGAGGACGAGACTGCTCATGATCCTGATCACTGCCCTGAGCCTGGTCGGGTCCGCCCTGGGCATTTCCAACCTGGTGACCGCCTCGGTGATGGAGCGCAGCCAGGAGATCGGCCTGCTGAAGGCCATCGGCGCGAAGGACCGTTCCATCACGGGGGTGGTGATGGCGGAAATCCTGATCACCGCGCTGATCGGCTCGGCGGCGGGATACTTCCTGGGCTTCGGGTTTGCCCAGCTCATCGGACACAGTGTGTTCGGCTCATCCATTGAGATGAACACCCAGGTGATCCCTGTCGTGGCAGGCCTGATTACCCTGGTGACCGTTGCGGGAAGCCTGCCGGCCATCCGCACGGTGCTGCGCCTGCGCCCGGCGGAAGTGCTGCACGGCGGACACTGAGGGAGGGGGAGAAGGAATGACAAGGAAAAGAATGTTTCTCCGCATGATCACCGCCTCGCTGCTCCGCAGAAGGTCCCGGATGCTCATCGCGCTGCTGTCCATCGGCATCGGGGCGACGATCCTGGCCGGTCTGGTCACCATCTATGTGGACGTGCCCCGACAGATGGGCGCACAGTTCCGCTCCTACGGCGCCAATATGCTGATCCTGCCCCGGGAGGGCGAAAACCTGACGAAGGAGGATCTGACAGAGATCCTGCAGGCCATTCCGGAGGAGGAGCTGGTGGGTGCCACACCCTATCAATATGTCCGTCTGGACATGACCAGCCGTCAGCAGTCCTTTACCGCGGCGGGGACGGATTTCACCGGTGTTGTCCGGACCAGCCCCTATTTCAGCGTGGAAGGGGCATACCCCGCCGAAACCCGGCAGATCCTGGTGGGCAGGGAGATTGCAGAGACCATCGGTGTAAAGCCCGGCTTCACCATGGAGCTTACCTTTCAGCCCTCCGCCGCGGAGGGCAGTCTGTCCCCGGAGGAGAGCCGGGTTCCCGGAGCATCCCTCTCCGGAAGAGGGGAGGGGTTCGGCGGCGGAATGGTTTATGTCACCGCCCTGCTGAATGAGGAAGCCGGGATTGACCGCATCACCGTCGATGTTTCCACCCAGACGCCCGAATACGGCGGGCGCATTCCGGAGGATGACGCCTTCCTGGCGCAGTTCAGGGGCAAATCCCTTCCGCTGGTCCTGGGTGAGGATGTGGACGCGCTCTCCGGCGCCACTGTGACCTCGGGTGCGATTGTGGATGCCCTGAACAGTGCCGTGCAGACCGGGGAGGCCGCCAGACCGCGGACGGTGATGTTCACCGTGACCGGCATTCTGACCACCGGCGGCGAGGAGGAAGGGTATGTCTTCCTGTCGCTTGAGGACATGGAAGCCATGACCGGCATGGACCGTCTGGACGTGGCGGAGCTGAGCGTATCGGCGGGGGCGGAGCAGCTTGAGCGCTACGCGGAGGCGATCACGGAGGGCGGAGAAAAGGCGCAGGCACGGCTTGTGAAGCGGGTGACGCGTTCGGAAGCCTCCGTACTGGAAAAGCTGACGGCGCTGGTCTTCCTGGTGACGCTGGTGGTGGTGCTGCTGACCATGATCTGCGTGAGCACCACCATGATGGCAGTGGTCTCCGAGCGCAGGCGGGAGATCGGTCTGCGGAAAGCCCTGGGGGCGTCGGACCGTTCCATACGCTCGGAGTTCCTTGGGGAAGGAATGTTTCTCGGCCTGCTGGGGGGCGTCATGGGCGCCCTGCTGGGCTTTGCCTTTGCCCAGGCGGTGAGCGTGAACGTGTTCGGTTCCTCCATCACGTTCCAGCCGCTGCTGCTGCCATCTGCGATCCTGGTTTCCATGGTGGTCGCCGCCCTGAGCTGCCTGCTGCCCATCCGACGGGCGGTGGCCATCGACCCGGCCCTGGTGCTGAAAGGAGAATAAGCGATGAGCCTTCTGGAGATAAGAGACGTATCCAAAATCTATGGAGAACTGAAAGCACTGGACAGGGTAAGCCTTCATGTGGACCAGGGCGAGTGGGTGGCCATCATGGGACCCTCCGGCAGCGGAAAGAGCACCATGATGAACATCATCGGCTGCATGGACAAACCCACCAGCGGCGAGGTGCTGCTGGACGGCGTGGACATCAGCCGGGAGAGCAGCCGGCGCCTGACGGATATCCGCCGGGACAAGATCGGCCTGATCTTCCAGCAGTTTCACATGGTCAGCTACCTGACTGCCGTGGAAAACGTAATGGTGAGCCAGTACTATCACTCCATGCCCGATGAGGAGGAGGCGCTGGAAGCGCTGGGGCGGGTGGGTCTGCGGGAGAGAGCCCGCCATCTGCCCAGTCAGCTCTCCGGCGGCGAACAGCAGCGCGTATGCGTGGCCCGGGCGCTGATCAACCATCCGGAACTGATCCTGGCAGACGAGCCCACCGGCAATCTGGATGAAGCCAACGAGAACATCGTGCTGGATCTGTTTGCGCAGCTGCACAGGGAGGGCACCACCCTCATCGTTGTAACCCATGACCCGGAGGTGGCGGACGCCGCCCAGCGGACCATTGTGCTGGAACACGGCAGGGTGGCCCGTGAGGTGATCAATGAACACTTCGGAGCATGACAGAGAGGTGCGGCATGAAGAAAAGCATGATTCCCGCCATTGTGATTCTGCTTCTTTCCCTGGTCATTGTGACTGGCAGTCAGACCTTTCTCTCTCCGTGCATTCATGAAGACGGTTCTGCCGGTCCCTGTCACTGGGCAGGTCAGGAAATGCTGGGGCTGGGCTGTGTGCTGGGAGTGCTGGCGGTGCTCTCCCTCTTTGCAAAGCGCGCTCGCCCGGGCATTTTCCTCAGCGAAATCCCCGTCTGCGCTCTGGGCATTCTGACGCCGGGCACCCTCATCAGCCTGTGCCGCATGAGCACCATGCGCTGCCGGATGGTGATGCAGCCTGCCATGATCATCCTGTTTTCCGCAGCCCTGCTCTGCGCCGGAATCGGTGCGGTCCTCAGCGCCAGGGGAGGGGAGAAATCATGAGAAGCCATGCCCTGCCACTGACCAATCTTGTGCGCAAACCGGGACGCACCGCCGCCCTGGCATTGCTTACCGCCTTTCTTGCTCTGGCGGTCTTCGGCGGCTCGGTGGTCGTGCTGTCTCTGCGGGGCGGGCTGCGGAGCCTGGAAGCCCGTCTGGGCGCGGACATCATTCTGGTGCCATCCGAAGCGCAGAGCAAGGTCAGCTTTCAGAACATGTTTCTGCAGGGAACGACGGGCGCGTTCTACATGGACAGGTCCGTTCTGGACAGGGCCCTGGAGGTGGAGGGCGTGGAAAGGGCCGCACCGCAGACCTTCCTCGCTTCCCTGAAGGCGGACTGCTGCTCCATCAGAATTCAGGTGATCGGCATCGACCCGTCCCTGGACTTCACCGTCCAGCCCTGGATTTCCCACAGCCTGAGTCGGGAGATGGGGGACATGGATGTGGCCGTGGGCTGCAGGGTGGAGGCAGACGTGGGGGAAATCATCCGGATCTATGAACAGCGCTGCAAGGTGGTGGCCCGGCTGGAACCCACCGGTACCGGACTGGACACGGCAGTGTACTGCAATATGAACACCATGAACACCCTGCTCAGGGCCGCGGAGGAAAAAGGCGTCAGCCACAGGATCGAAAGCGGCGACAGCGTCATTTCCGCCGTGTACATCAAAGTCAGGGACGGCTATGACATCGGCGCTGTCAACAGCACGCTGAACGGACGCATCCGGAAGGTGACGGCTGTGCGCACCCGCAGCATGATCACAGGTGTCTCCGACAGCCTGGCGGGCATCAGTCGGACGGTGACGATCCTCATCGCGGCGGTGTGGCTGCTGGCGTTCATCATCCTGCTGCTGGCCTACGGGATGATCATCCGGGAAAGGACAAGGGAATTTGCCGTACTGCGGCTGGTGGGCGCGTCCCGGGGAAAGCTTTCGGGCCTGGTTCTGACAGAATCCGCCCTGTGCGGTCTGCTGGGCGGCCTGCTGGGCACGGGACTGGCGGCGCTGCTGCTCTTTCCCTTTGCCCCGCTCATTGAGAGCGCCCTGAAAATGCCCTACCTGATGCCGGATGCGGGGACCGTGCTGCTGCTGGCAGCGGGGACGGTGGTGCTCTCCGCGGCGGTGGCATCCCTGGCCAGCGCGGCATCTGCGGTTCGCCTGAGCCGTGTGGATCCGGGTACAGCTCTGCGGGAGGAAAACTGATATGACCGTGAAGGCCGAAGACGTTTCCAGACGTTATTTTCGAAGGACAGGCGGTGCCAATTACTTCCATGCGGTGCATCCGGTGAGCTTTGAAATCACCCCGGGTGAGGTCATCCTCCTGATGGGACGCAGCGGCAGCGGAAAAACCACGCTGCTGAACATGCTCTCGGGTCTGCTGACGCCCAGTGAGGGCAGGGTATGGATTGACGATACGGATCTCTACGCTCTGGATGACCGGACACGCTCCCGCCTTCGCAGCGGAAGGATCGGCATGATCCCCCAGGGCCGAAGCGCTGTGGACACCCTCACCGTCCTGGAGAATATCCTGCTTCCGGCCGGGCTTTACGGCCGGGCTTTGCCGACGGAGGCCGCCGGTCAATGGATGGAAAAGCTGGGCATCGCCCACCTGCGTGATGCCCGTCCGGCAGAACTGTCCGGCGGCGAGCTGCGCCGGATGGCTATTGTCCGTGCCCTTGCCCAGGATCCGGAAGTCCTGTTTGCCGATGAACCCACCGGGGATCTGGATGATGAGAATACAGCCCTGGTGCTGTCCGAACTGCGAACTTTTGCCCACCGGCAGAACAGGGCCGTCTTCATGGTCACCCATGAAAACGACGCCCTGCAGTATGCCGACAGAATCTTCAGGATGGATAACGGGAGAATCACGGGTTTTCCGGAATCCTGACTCCGGCATGCGCCGGAGGAGGGGGAAAAGGACAGGTCATTGACGGTGAGGGAGAGGAGAAGGAGGAACTGTACAGCAGGCGGCAGGGGATGCAGAACCCTGCCGCCTGTTTTCACCGGTGACGGACAGAATGCGACTGCCCGGTCTGCGGACAGGAAAAACGGCGGATGCTGTTTCAGCATCCGCCGTACAGTCATGGAATTAGGGCTTTTCAGCCACGCAGTCTGTCACTTCATAGGAAGTGGGCTGATCAAAGGGAGGACCGTAGACGATCATCTCGTCGGACAGGAATCCGCCGCCCACGAAATCCCCGACGTTCTCCGCACCTTCTCCTGTGACGATGGTTACATTCCGCGTCCTGCAGCCGGTTACCTTCGTGACCGGAACGCCCAGTTCTGCCGGTTCATAGCCACCGCAGTATCCGGTGATGCCTCCGATATGGGAGCAGTTGTCTCCCACCGTGATGGTCACATCTTCCGCCGTGCAGTTGGCAAGGAATTCCGAACCAAATCCGCAGCCGGAGACACCGCCGATGCCATAGCAGTCGCTGCCCAGGCGGATGCTGCCGTGCCCGATGCAGTTCAGGGCGCTGGTGTTCTGCCATCCGCCGCCGACGATCCCTACATTGGCGGTTTTGCCCTCCTCAATGAGAATATCGGCATGCGCTTCACAATCCGTAATCACGCTGCCCATGGATGCTCCGACGATGCCGCCGAACATGCCCTCCTCGCTCATTTCATTGGGAATCACATGAATCGATCCGTTCTCCAGCTTCACTCCGGAGATGGAGGACATGAAGGCATAGCCCACCACATCGGAAACCATCAGGAAGCCTTCCGCCGAAACATCCTTCACTGTCAGATTGGAGACGGAAGCGTTGGCCAGGCAGCCGAACAGACCGGCCGTATAGGATTCGCCCTGAGAAATGGTGAAATGACGGATGGTGTGGCCGTTTCCGTCAAAGGTTCCCGTAAAGGCACAGCTCAGATCCGGGAGCTCGGTGGGCTCCCCGTTTTCGTCAAGTCCGGGCACGAAAGTTCCCAAAGGCACCCACTCACAGCCGTTCAGGTCGATGTCGGCGGTCAGCACATAATGGCCGGAAAGGTTCTGACGGACATCGGCCAGTTCCCCGGCGGTGGCGATTTCAATGACCTCCGCGGCTGCATCCTGCCGCCTCCAGCTGATGACACCGTCATCGGCAGTCAGCGTCAGAACCGTCTGCCCGTTTTCATTGACGGAGAAGACATACGGGGCAGATTCCGCTTCGCTCTCAGGATTGCTGTAGGCAATATAGAGCCCGGCATCATCACCCTTCACGCCGGTATCCGCTGCGAAGGCTTCAAAATCGGCGGTCTGAACACCGTTCATCATGGTGATCCCGTGTCCGTCCGCATCAATGGTCATGGACAGATCCACCAGGGCATATTCCTCACCCAGGGGTGTCAGATCTGCCTGCCACGTACCGATGAAGCCCAGACTGCTCAGCTGAGCGAGAGACTCCGGCGTATGAGCAGAATAATCCATGTTTTCAAGGACGAACAGCTCAATCACTTTTTCCCTCAGCGCTTCATCCGCATCCACCGGGAAGCCTGCCGCCAGCCAGTAGGCGTAGGGGCCTTCGTTGTAGAGGGCGAGGGCTTCCGCATCGGAGCCATAGCGGAACTCAAGGTGATACGTGGAGGCGGGGGTATCGGGCATCATGAAGAAATACCTGAACTCCCCGGCGTTCTCCTCTGCCGTTTCATACAGATACCCTTCCATCATGCCGGACAGGGAAAACCTGCCGGCGTAGGTGTATGCATGGCTGAATACCGGATTCCCGTCCGCATCCGCACCGCTGATGACATTTCCGTCAAAGGTGATGGTGTTCACTCCGTTGATGAAGAGACAGTCAAACTGCGCGCCGCCCGAGCCGTCGCCAAAGACTTCAACCGCTTCCTGACCGTAGAGGGTCCCGTTACAGGCGGTCTTCAGGATTTCCGCCATGGCGGGGGCTGCCTCTTCCCCCAGAATCGCCGCACAGGGATCGAGCCACAGGGGATCGTACTTCGGATCCGTGATGACGGGAAACAGCGGCTCATAGGTTCCCTTCACCGCCTCAAGCAGGGCGGCGGCTTCCGCGGCGTCGTCAGATTTCGCATAGGAGAAAACGAGCTCGGGATAACCGAAAGCGGAAACGGTCACGGTGTACTGTTTCCCGGCCTCGAACAGGGGGCTTTCACTGCCGTCGCGGGCTTTCAACACACCCTCCGCATTCAGCACGCCATTTTCATCCAGGGCGATAAAGCTTCCGATGGTGCCGTGATGGCCCACAATCTCCTGCTCCACGGGCTTTTCCGCCCCTTCAGCCAGGATCCGGACATGCTCAAGATTGGCCAGGAAATCCGCCATGTCAGCGCCCTTCAGCACAACGCTCCTGCCGTCAAAGGCGATATCCTCCCCGGTCAGGCCGCTGTCAATGATGAAGTAGGGAGCCTGAGCCGCAGCGGGGCCGCCTTCAAAGGAGGGAGACCGGTAAGTGCCGCCGGCATCCACCACGTTGACATAGTAGTATCCGGCTTTCAGAGAAGCGGGATCTGCAAAGGTGATGCTGACCCTGCCGTCATCGATCCTGACGCTGTAGCTGTCGGCAGGCACGATTTCCTCGTTGCGCACACCCCAGCGGATATCCATGACCTGGAGATCGAAGTCATCGGGCAGGCGACTGCTCAGGACGATGGTGCCTCCCTCCATGCTTTCCACGGGAAGGACATTCTCCGTGCCCGGGAGGAAGGTCCTGCCTGTCCTGCCTTCCATGGCGTTGATGACCGCTTCCTGAGCGGCGGCGCACACCATGGTGGCTCCGGAAACCGCATCCACACCGCCGGAGGTCATATCCATGGCCCTGACTTCGTCCAGCGTTCTGCCCACAAACCGGTCCAGCAATCCGGCATTCATGGCTGCATCGAAATAGGGCTTGTTCTTATTCGCCCAGAACTCCTCGTTGCCTTCCTCCACGGAACCGGGGCCGCCCGTGCCGTTGTCCTTCACGGCGGTGATGACGCCGCTGTCGTCCACCTCAACGAGAAGTCTGACATTGTAGAAGGGCGGGTGAATGAAAGGCGCTGTGGATGGATAACTGCGCTGGTCAACGTTGGCATCCCCCTCCAGCGTCTGATCAGCCAGGGCGGCATAAGTGAAAAGCACAGCCATGGCAATGGCAAAGGGAATCAGTTTTATCCAAATACGTTTCATCGTTATTTCCTCCTCCTTATGCGATGGAAGCGCCCAGTGCCCTGCAGGCAGCCAGGCCGTCGTCGTCAGGTGTGTTGTTGCACTTCACGCTCTCTGCGGCCAGGAGGATGCCCTTTTGCGCGCAGCGTTCTTCCCATCTGCGCAGCCATTCGCCGTCACCCCAGTCATAGCTGCCGAACAGCACGACCTTTTTGCCGGGCAGCGACGGCTCAATGCCCTCCAGCATGGGCAGGAACTCACCATCCTCCAGGTCCTCCGCACCCATGGCGGGGCAGCCCAGCGCGACGGCGTCACAGCCCTCCACGCTGCTCACGTCCGCGCAGGCCAGCAGAACCACGTCGGCTCCCGCTGACTTCGCACCTTCTGCCACGGCCTTTGCCATGGCCTCGGTGTTGCCTGTTCCACTCCAGTAGATCACCGCTGCTTTGCTCATGTGAAATCCTTCCTTTCCTTCTGTGGTCTATTCCAGGCCCCCGGGAGGGGGTTATGAATAGCAGTCCTGTCCTGCCACCGCCAGTTTTTCCAGGGAATAACCGCGGGACAGGCAGTCGAGATATACCTCGGTACAGCGCCTGCAGCGGGCAAACTGCCGGACCGCGCCCTGTACATCGTCATAGACTTTCCATAGTCCGCAGAGCTTGCATTCATCCTTCCGGTGCATGAATCCGTCCACATCCGCCGGGGGATAGCCCAGGAACAAACCCACTTCATGGGGAAATTCCTCCTCCGTGCGCAGGCGGGCGATCAGTCTGGCAAGACAGACGCCGGCACTATCGCACGGGTACCCGCATTCCGACAGGAGCCTTTGGGACAGGGGATCCCGCAGATCCCGCTCAAGCAGTTTCGGACGGTACATGTACACAAGTGCTTTCCCGTCACGCCATCTCAGGGGCAGAATGCGCAGTCCCTTATGCCGCAGCCGCTGATTCAGGCGCCGCAGTTCTTCGGTCATTTGTTTCCGGCTGTCAAAAGCGCAGTTGAACATGTTCCCGGTTTTCAGACAGGCCATGGTCGGAGCGCAGCAGCGAATCAGGGTTTCGTTGGACATATTGCCTCCTTCGGAAAAGGTCTGTCGGAAGGTTAGCATAAACTAACCATCACCCTTAAGAAAAGCCGCGTGGGCATTCATGCGTTAGCCTCAGGTGCCGCGGCGGAAGTTAGTGTCAACTAACGACAATATCTTATCGTATCCACAGTCTGCTGTCAAGAAGATCCGATTGTCTCCTATTGACATTCTCCGATCACGGTCTGCCTCTTCGTCTTGACAGGCACCGCCCGCCCGGCCGTGATACGATTACGTGTACATTTTTGCTGGTGAATGTGAACCTGCAGCTCGAAATGGAATGATAAAAAGGTCTTGACTCTGACGTTACGTCATACTTTATTATGGGATCACCACGAAAAGAGGGAGGCAGGAGCCATGATGACCGTGCATGAGGTGAGCAGTCTGACGGGGGTGAGTATACGCACCCTGCAGTACTATGACAGGATCGGTCTTTTGCATCCGGCAGGATATACCGATGCAGGCTACAGGCTGTATGACGATGCGGCCATGGAGACCCTTCAGCAGATCCTTCTGTTCCGGGAACTGGAATTCCCGCTGAAGGACATTCAGCGGATCATCCAAAGCCCTTCCTTTGACCGGCAGAAAGCACTGGATCAGCAGATTACACTGCTTGAGCTGAAAAAGGAACATCTGGACGACCTGATTCATCTTGCCCGTGGAATCAAGGAAGCAGGAGTGGATACAAAAATGGTTTTTTCTGCATTTGACACAAAAAAGATGGATGAATATGCCGCCGAGGCAAAAAAAGCCTGGGGAAATACTCCGGCGTACCGGGAATATGAACAGAAGGCAGAAGGAAGATCCAAAGAGGAAATGGCGGAGCTGAACCGGAAGATGATGGAGATCTTTACTGAATTTGGAGCAATCAGGCAGGAGGATCCGGCTTCCGAAAAAGCTCAGGCTTTAGTCCGGAAACTGCAGAACTTCATCTC
>CACYGY010000075.1 GCA_902774025.1 uncultured Eubacteriales bacterium | reverse complement strand
TCCACCTGTTCCCATCCCGAACACAGAAGTTAAGCCCTTCAGTGCCGAAAGTACTTGGCTGGAGACGGCCCGGGAGGATAGGTCGCTGCCGGATTCCATTCAGAAGCCGAAAGGCTTCTTTTTTCGTTCACGTATATCACACTTGCAAAAGATGTAAAAGCCGATACAATTAAGGGCATGGTGACTGACTCTGAATCTGCATACGTACGGACCAGATAATGGCAGGCTGAAAGCATAACAGATATGAGCCCCTATTCGTCTGCGAAACGGATGGAACGATTCAGAAGGTATTCCGGAGCTGAGAATGAAAACAGTCATACAGCGGACTCGGTATTGAATAGTTACAGGAATGACTGAGCTTGAAAGGAGCAGGATTCATGCAGGCAGAAAAGCAGACACCCAAGTGGCAACGCGTTCAGTTCATGCCAAACCTTCCGCTTTACCCCGGTAAAGAGGCGGTTACTGCAGGCCCTGAACATGTACAGTTAGCAAAGGAAGCCGCCCTTGAAGGCGTTGTATTGCTGAAAAATGAAGAGCATATGCTGCCTTTTCAGGCTCACAGCAAACTGGCAATCTTTGGGAAGGCTCAGGCAGACTATGTCAAAGGCGGCGGCGGCAGTGGCGATGTCAATACAACATATGTTATCAGCATCCTGGACGGACTGGAATCCTGCCGGGAGATGGTGGAACTGTATGTACCCCTAAGCGATTATTACCGCGCTTATGTTGAAGAACAACGCAGAAACGGAGCAGAGCCAGGCCGGATGAAGGAAGCACCTCTGCCGGAAAACCTGATGGAAGACGCAAGACGCTTTTCGGATATGGCCATAGTCACCATTTCCCGTTTTTCCGGAGAAGGATGGGACAGAACGGGTGAGAAATTTGATGGGGACTATTTTCTGTCCCCGGAAGAGAACGAAATGGTTCAGGCAGTGTTCAAATCCTTCCCGAAGGTCTGTGTACTCCTGAACACAGGCGCACAGATGGATGTGACCTGGTTTGCTGACAACCCTGTTGTAAAATCAGCAGTTCTTGCCTGGCAGGGAGGAATGGAAGGCGGAAAAGCCGTAGCCGAGATTCTCACAGGCAGTGCCTGCCCGAGTGGTCATCTGTCCAATACGATTGCTGAAAGAATAGAAGATTATCCTTCAACGGAGTCTTTCCTGGCTGACCCGTATTATGTACCCTATACAGAGGATATTTTCGTAGGGTACCGTTTCTTTGAAACGATCCCCGGAGCCGGCAAGCGTGTCGTGTACCCCTTTGGTTATGGACTGAGTTATACTTCCTTCAGCACGGACAATCTGAAGATGACGCATGAGAACGACCTGTACCTGGTTTCCTGCAGGGTTCGAAATATCGGTGACGTGGCGGGCCGTGAGGTCGTTCAGGTTTACTGTGAAAAGCCACATGCATATCTGGATCAGCCATCCAGAGTCCTGACCGGGTTCGCGAAAACAGGTCTGCTGAAGCCCGGTGAGGAGGAAGAAGTTCTGATCGAATTCAGAGACCGGGATCTGGCCTCCTATGATGACAGTGGGAAAATCAGCATCAACAGCTGGGTACTTGAAAAAGGACAGTATACGTTCCATATTGGCAGGAATGTCCGGGATACGGAAATCCTGGCGGTTGTTCAGATGGATCAGGACATGATTCTGATGACAACTCAGGCCAGATGTGTTCCCCATCGTCTGACCAGGCGGATGCGGATGGAAGGACAGATGGAACCTCTGGAAGCTGACGGGCTGGCACCGGATCTGACCCATCCGGTACAGATTCCGGGCGAAGGCGCGCAACCCGTTGAGCACACATGGGAGAGACAGGGCTGGGACCGGGATAAGCCGCTTCTTCTGGAATGTGCCGGGGATGATGAAAAGCTGGAAAAACTGCTGGACGAATTAACCGATGAGCAGATGGCACATCTTCTGGGCGGCCAGCCGAATCGCGGCGTGGCGAATACATATGGGTTCGGCAATCTGCCTCTTTATGGAATTCCAAATGTCATGACGGCGGATGGCCCGGCTGGTCTGAGGATCCGTGAAGAATGCGGTGTACGGACCACTGCGTTCCCGGTAGCGACAATGCTGGCTTGTACATGGAATATGGATCTGATTCGCCGTGTGGGCAAGGCGGCCGCGGAAGAAGTTCTGGAGCAGGGCATTGGAATCTGGCTGGCGCCGGCTATGAACATTCACCGCAATCCCATGTGCGGGCGTAACTTTGAGTATTACTCGGAAGATCCGATGCTTTCAGGAAAATGCGCATCCGCGATGGTGAAAGGCGTACAGAGCATGGGCGTAGCCGCGACCATCAAGCATTTCGCATGCAACAACAAGGAGACCAATAGAAAGAACTCTGATTCCTGTCTCTCTCAGCGGGCCCTTAGGGAAATCTATCTCAAAGGGTTTGAAATCTGTGTGCGGGAAGCGGATCCCTGGGTTGTTATGACCAGCTATAATCTGATCAATGGAGTCAGGGCGTCCGAAAACAGGGATCTGATCACGGGGATTCTCAGGGAAGAATGGGGATTTGATGGCGTTGTGACCACTGACTGGTATACCTATGGCATGCATGAAACGGAAGTTCAGGCAGGCAATGATATCAAGATGGGATGCGGAGCACCTGAAAGGCTCGTGGAATGTATGCGCCAGGGTACCCTGAGCCGAAATGATGTGAAGCAGTGTGTGCGGCGTCTCTTGCGAGTTCTGCTGAGAATCGCCTGACAAAGGAGGAAAAAGAATGCGGATAGAGGAGTATGGTCGGCGGGATGCACCGGTGCTGATGCTCCTTCACAGTGAAGCCTTCCGGTGGGACCGTTTTCTGGCCGCTCTGCCTGCACTCACGGATCATTTTCGAGTTCTGATACCCGCCATGAGTGGTTTTGATGAGCGCTTTCCCAAGGAGCATTTTGAAGGTGTGGAGCATACGGCGCGGAGCCTGGTTGCCTATCTGTACCGTCATAAAATGCTGAACGTGGACGGCCTTTACGGCTTATCCCTTGGCGGCTCTGTCGCTCTTCAGATGCTTAGGGATGAACATATTTCCGTACGGCGCGTCGTTCTGGACGGGTGTGTCATGCCCAGTGAGAAACCGCCTTTACTGACCAAGTGCCAGGTGCTGGGGAAACGTATGCTGCTGCATACTCAGAAACGGATGACGGGCAGGCTTATGGCACGGGTCAGCTCAGTTGGACCTTCGGGCCTGGATGAACTGATGGAAAAGCACCGCATTCTTGAAACGCTGAGCAATGAAACGATTTCTCAGGTCAGCCGGAGCTGCCTCTGTGCTCCGGTCCCGAAAAGCCTTCCAGGACTGAAAGGCAACGCGGTGTACTGGTACGGGCAGGGTGAACGCCAGGACCGGGAGACAGATATCCAGTTTATATACCGGCATTTTCCGGAGATTCCCGTGCTTGTCCTCAAGGGAATGAGGCATGGGGAACTGCTTTTTGAGACACCGGAGCTCTTTGGACGGTATCTGGATTGTGTGATCCGGGAAGATGGATATATGCCGGGAACAGAACCCCCTGAAAAGAATGAGGAACAGGCAGGAGAACAGGAAGAGATCAGGAAGGAGAACAGGACGGAAAGTTTCCCGAAGCCTCAGGGGTATCTCCCTCCGCCTGCCCCGGAAACTGAAAACTCCGGAGAACAGCAGCAGGAGCGTATTCCGGAAGGCGCTGTTCTGCCGGATGAGTTTTAACGGCCCGGTTCCAGGCCCGTAAAGGAGACGGAGATAAACAGTCCGATGTGCAGTGATGCACATCGGACTGTTTGATCTGGTCAGGATACCGGTGTCAGAGGCCTGATTCTTCAGACAGCAGTTTCCGGGCATGATCCGGCAGTGTGAACAGCCGGAGGATCGCCTCGTAGGAGATGCTGTCCACGGCTTCCAGAAGTCTCCTGCAGAGTGTGTCCTTCACCTGATTATTCATTTCAAGCCTTGCGAGTGTGCGGATGATGCGCTCCTTCCGCGCATCCCACCTGTCCATTCTGTCACGGATTCGAAGGTTGATCCCTGACTGAGTCAGCGGGACTTCAAGCCGGGCATGGTCATGGTAACGACGCGCCCTGACAGGAGAAAGGGAAGAATCTGAGACCATGACTGCCTCACCGTCCCGGATATTGAGGAAATCCAGTGTAAGTTTCCGGTCCGGAAGGATTCCGTCCGGATCTTCTGTCTGGATAAACAGGGTTTCCCACCCGTCCTTATCCCGACCCTTTATCCGGAAGGTTGTTCTGGCGCGGGAAGAATTCACGTCTTCCGTGAGGACGTACTGTCCGCTGCCTGAGAAGACGAGCACATTCAGGGCTTCGGGCAGGTCTGTGCTGTTGATGGGCCCGGATGTGACGGCAAGCGGGAAGAAGGAACCTTCTCTGGCCAGGAGCGGGAAGCTCTCCAGATCCCGTGTCATACTGTGAAACGCAGGCCCCTGATAGACAGTTCCCGTGAATACGTCCGTCCATTGTCCCTCAGGTACAAAAACCTGAAGGGTGGAGAAACCATAGTCATCGGAAGGAGAGGTAACCGGGGCGGCGATCATGGTCTGCCCGAAGAAATACTGCCCGGGACACTGATATGCTTCCGGGACCTCGGGGAACTGGTAGTACATGGGTTCGATGAGGGAGAGGCCTTCCTCATGCGTGCGGACGGATGCACTGTACAGGAATGGAATCATAGCATGCCGGAGTCTCAGAAAGTCGGATGCGATTTTGCTGATTCCCGAGCCATAGAATTCCGGCTCCTTGTGCAGAAGAGGACTCTGCGTGCTGTGCAGGCGACAGATCGGACTGAAAACACCGAACTGAAGAAAGCGCAGGTAGAGTTCATTGTTCTTCTCACCCATCATGTGACCACCGATGTCATGACTCCACCATGTATAGCCGGCGTTGGAGGCGGAAGAAGTGAATTCCGGCATGATTTTCAGCGTGTCCCAGCTGATGTAGGTATCCCCCGAGAAGCCTACCGGATAGCGCTGTGAGCCGATCCCTGAATAACGGGAAAGGATCAGGCCCTGACCCTTGCGGCAGGCATCCAGGTAGTGGTAGTGATTCAGACTCCAAAGCGGATCCAGACCGTCCATGGCGGATTTTATACCCTGCTGCCAGTCAATCCACCAGAAATCCACCCCCATCTCTTCATAGGGATGGTGGAGCACCCTGAAATACGCGTTGATGAAGGAGGGGTCCGTGATATCGAAGGGAATGGTTTTCTTTTCCTCCGGATCCATGCCCATGGCTTTGGCCATGGCCGGATAGACGTCCTCAAAGGCACGGACGCCAAGGGCCGGATGCAGATTCAGGGTCACATGAAGAGCGCGCCGGTGGAGTTCACTGAGAAACGCCTCCGGTGAGGGAAACAGGTCTCGATTCCACGTATAGCCCGTCCAACCGCTCTCTCCGGTGGGTGTCTTCGTGATGTGCCAGTCCATGTCCACCGTGGCCACGGTGAAGGGGAGGCCATCATCCAGGAAGGCGTCCATGAGGTCGAGATATTCCCGGTCTGTGTAGACATGATAACGGCTCCACCAGTTGCCCAGAGCGTACCGGGGAAGAAGGGGCGGGAAACCGGAAATCCTGTACAGATCACGGATTGCCTCCCGGTAGCGATGGCCATGGGCAAACACATACAGATCCGTTTCTGTCTCACTGCGGGGGGAGACCTGTCCGTCAGGGAGGAGCAGCAGGGAGGATGTGTCATCCATCAGTGCAGCGCCGGAGCGGGAAACAAGGGCATCCACCAGAGCAACAGGGTGAATGTCGCCTTTCTGGAAGTTGGAATAAACGTAGCCATCGCACCCGTCCAGCGTTCGGCATGTGCCTGGAAGCACATCAGCATCCGGGGCACTGAGGATGTCGATCTCCTCCATCCCGATGGGACGGATTTTCAGAAAGGACATGTTTTCATCGGTCTGAAGAACGGCTTCAGTGGTTTCGATGACCAGAGTGTCCTCCCGTGTCTCTTGCCGGAAGGGAACGGGCGGCAGATCCCGGAACCAGATTTTCTGCGTGGCTTCATCGCAGAAAGAATGACGGCTGCTCTTTTCCACACGGAAAAGGGAAGGGGCCAGAACAGTCAGCCGGAGGTTTCCGAACTGAACCAGATTTACGGAATCAGCCTTTGGACGGGTTTGGGCAATCAGCCTTTGATCAAGCATGATACTCCTCCTGTTTGAATGGTTGTGCTGTCATGGGTGAAGTTTTGGAGAGATTGAATGTGCAGATGATCAGCGGAGCTCTTCTTCCGTGTCAGATCGGGCCCGGCACCAGGAAGAGAGCATTTCCGAGTTCTCATAGCTGCCTGCCGCATCAAAGAAGGCAGCGGCTTCCCGGTACGCTTTTTCCTCCATGAGACAAAGGCCGGCCTGATAGATGTCATTGCAGATCTCCGGATCGAAATCCGGGAAGACCACACCGCAGGTGTCAGACAAGGTCAGTGCAGAACTCAGGGCAGAAGGGTCCTTCAGCCGGACGGCTTTGCGGATTTCCTGACCGCACGCGTTCTGCAGCTGAAACAGCGCGTCCCGGTACATGCCGGCACGGGAAAAAGCCAAAGCGGACTGCGCAAAGGCCCCTTCCTGAAGCAGGCGCAGGCCTTCGCCGTACCACGCCTCAGCCTCCAGGCTTTCGGTGTCCATGTATCCGGAGATTTCATGAAAACAGGCCGCAGCGGACGCATAGGCTCCGGAACGCAGCAGCTGACTGCCACGGGTGTAGATTACCGCCAGAAGCTGTTCAGGCGCATCCTGCCAGTCACCCAGCAGAATAAAGGCTTCCTCAGCGTCTTCCAGCCTTCCCTCACGAAGCGCCTGCTGGCCGGCGGCATAGCGGCTGATGCGGGCGCGTTCCGCAGCGTCTGACCAGTTTCCCAGCGATGAAAACGCATCTGCAGATTCCAGAAGTTTTCCTGAGAGATAAAGAGATTCTGCCTGTCTGTATTGAAAATAGGGGACGAGTGTGCGGATGGTCATCCAGGTCAGCAGGAAAGCCCCAAGAACCATGAGGCAGCCAAGCAGAAAGCGTTTTCTCAGCACTCTGGCATGCCGAAGATCATCTGCAGCTTTCTGCGCTTCCACAGCGTCCACAAAGGATGGGATCGGCTCCACGGGCGGGTTTGTCATACGCCTTCCCTTTCCGCGAGGTGCCTGGCCATGATCAGCGCGCCTTCCGCCGGACCTGCCAGGGCGTTGTGTATCTGCATGTCCGGAAAGGCGGCCAGGAGTTTTGCCTCAAGAGATGTCCGGATAAGACTGGTTCCTTCTACCACAGAGCCTACCAGGGCAGTTTCCCCCCGCGTCAGATGGAGGTGTTTCCATGTGTTGATACACATCTCACTCAACTCCTGTGCCGCGTTTTCAGCGATTTCATGAGCACAGGCGTCCCCGGTACGAAGGCCCTCCGGCAGAAGCCTGCCCAGATGGGCAATACTCTGCTTGCCGTTGCCAGGCGCGTACAGCCAGGTGATCAGCTCCTGAATGGATTTCAGGCCCAGTTCATCAAAGACCATCTGCCTGAAGCAGGTATGGGGACCTCTTCCATCCTCCATGCGGACGACAGCGCGCAGGATATCCCGCGCAATGGCATACCCGCTGCCCTCATCGTCAATCAGATAACCGAATCCACCGGATCTGGCGGTTTTTCCGGTTTCCAGATTGCGTCCGTTGCATACGGATCCCGTGCCGGAAACCAGAACGCAGCCGCTGCCCCGGATGGCTCCTTCCATGGCGGTTTCATGGTCCCCCACAATCGTCATGGGCCCACTGAATCCGTATTCCCGGACAAGGTCCGTCAGAAAAGCGGTCATGTCAGTGTTACTGGTTCCGGCGGTACCGATGACAAGGGCAGCAATATGATCCAGTCCGCCGGACTGATCCTTCATGAACTGCAGGGAATGTGCAACTGTATCCCGGACCTGTTCCCTGCTGTTTCCGTTCAGGTTCAGAGGGCCAAAGCGCCGGACTTCCCGGTCCGTGCCTTCCAGGATTACCTCTGTTTTGGTTCCGCCGCCGTCCCACGCGCACAGGAATTGCCGCATGCCCGATCTCTCCTTTTCCAAACGTGATGATCCCCTTCTCCATGGCAGTATACCGCATTCCGAATCCAGGGAAAAGAGTTGTCTTTTGCAGAGAAAAGGCTTCCGGTGGAAAGGCCTGGGGTAAGGCCGTGTGAATTGACGACGTCGCAAAGAAATGCTATAAGAAAGCATGCACCAAGACAGGGGTTGTGAGGAATGGAAAAAGTCACAGAAAAAAAGAAAATCATGATTCTGTCACTGCTCAGGATCCTGCGGGAAGAATCGGATGAACAGCACCGGCTTCATCAGACGGATATGGTCCGGCTGATTCAGGATACCACCGGTCTCCAGACGGAACGGGGGAGCATACGCCGCAGTCTGACAACGCTGCAGGAAGCCGGGTTCCCTGTGATCTACGATCATGGGTGGTATTATGAGCACGAGTTCACAGAGGTGGAACTGAACCTGATCATTGACAGTCTTTTGTATAATCCAGTCGTTCCGTCCAATCAGTGCCGGGAGATCATGGAGAAACTGACAGGACTGGGGAGCCAGTACTACATCCCGGCTCAGCTTCAGCAGTGGACAAAGCCCTATAATCCTGAGTTTCTGCATGTGCTGGATACCGTACACCGGGCACTGGAGGAGAGACGACAGATCTGCTTCCGCTATGGAAGCTTTGACGTGGACAAGAAGCTGCACATGCGCAGCAATGCCCAGGGGCAGCCCAGAGTATTTGTTGTCAATCCCTACCGGGTCATCCAGTCATCCGGAAAATTCTATCTGATTGCCAATACGGAAGGCCATGAGGGTCTGAGCCATTATCGCCTGGACAGAATCCAGAGGGTTGAGATGACGAGAACCAGGAGAAAACCTGCACGGGAGGTGGAGGGGGGCAGCGCGCTGAGCAATCTGCCCAGATACCTTTCGGAAAGGCCCCACATGTTCTCGGGTCCGGCAGAAACCTATCGGATCCGGGCGTGGCGTTACCTCACGGGAGATATTCTGGACTGGTTCGGGATGGGAACGACGTTTGAGAATGTCACAGACGAGGAAGTCACAGCGATCGTTCATGTGGATGAGCAGTCTCTGCGGTACTGGATGAAGCAGTACAACGAGCACGCGCACCTTGTGGAACAGGATACGGGCAGTGTTTCCATGGTCCGTATGGATGATCCCCGCATTCATATCCTGGGCAGAAGCGTGCCGGGGAAGAGTGTGAGAATGTACTGGACGGGAAGCGGCCTGGAAACACTGATGGACGGAAGCTTTCTGGCTCTGGAATATGAGAGCCGGTATTCCATGTACGAGGAATGGATCCGCGTGGAGATGGACGGCAGCGAGATGATCCGGATGCCGCTTGAACAGGGGCGGCATGTGATCACCCTGATGAGGGGACTGACCAGGGGCACATTCAGACACATCCGGATTCTGAAGGAAGTTCAGCCTATGGAAGAGGACAGAGACCGAAGCCTGGTTTTCCATACGATTCGGACAGACGGACAGCTGAAGGCCGTGGAGAAGCATGCCCTTCAGATCGAGTGCTACGGTGACAGCCTGACCAGTGGGGAAGGCATGGCGGGCCCTGTGGGGATGATGGACTGGAAAAGCTGCATTTTTTCTACGAAGGACCACTATCTGATAACGGTTGCCGATCATCTGAAGGCGGATTTCCGTCTGATTTCCCAGAGCGGATGGGGCGTGGTATGCGGCTGGGACAATCATCCGCTGCATACGATGAAGCCGCTGATGGATCCGGTATGCGCGGTCTCGCACGGTTCACCTTTTCTTGAGAAGGAAAGCCAGTGTACATACATGGATGAGAAATGGAATCCGGATTTCGTGGTGATCCACCTTGGAACCAATGACGCT
Organism: uncultured Eubacteriales bacterium; assembly: GCA_902774025.1. Lineage (GTDB taxonomy): Bacteria > Bacillota > Clostridia > Christensenellales > Aristaeellaceae > UBA2943. Next base: position 6,933 of record CACYGY010000075.1, on the reverse strand, counting down.
GGCGCCAGGCAACAGAAGCCCTATACGGACCTGCGCGGGAACAGGTGGAAGCTGGGAAAACGGATTTATGGAGACGATGAGGAAGTGGGTGAGGAGATTTTTCAGGAGGCAGTGGCGGATTCGGTGCGGATGATCCGGGAGAAGTATCCCGCTGCAAAAATTATCTGGGCCTACGGCATGTGCGGGACGGACATGGAATCCTCGATCCTTGAAGGAATCCGAAGATCCGGCGCGGAGGATGTTTCCTATGTCGCCCTCCCGCCCTGCGCGGAATCCGAAAAGGGAAGCAGGGATCATCCCGGACCAGCCAGTCACAGGAAGGCGGCGGCCTGTCTGGAAAAGCATATCCGCTTTCTGCTGACGTCATCTCGGGGAAAGGAGATGCGGGAAGAATAGGAATGGCGCTGAGAATACGCTGCTTACTGTCTCTTTTCGTGGGAGGTGGGAGATGCACGACCTTTTCCTTTTCCGTGCCCCTGAAAGGGAGGCAGAAAAAAGAGAAGGAGGGCCGGAAGCCGCCAGATACGGTATTCAGATCTTTCCGAAGGGAACGGAGGATACCTGATATGGTGGAAAACCTGTCCCGCGGTTTCTGAAGCACCTGCGGAAAGCAGTTGCATGACATTTGGTAATAAAGTATAATATCCAGAGCACATTTGAAGGATTCTTGATTCGATTCCGCGGGATCGGGTTTGTATCACGCGGGGGATTTGTATTGTGAGGCTGGGAACATGCTATGTGAGGACGTCTTCTATTCCATATATAATAAGATGCCGGCAGAAATCTCTTTCTGTCCATATCGTGTCTCTCCCCTAGGCGCACATATTGACCACCAGAGCGGGATTATTACGGGGTTTGCCATTGATCGTGGAATCCATATCGCCTATGAACCCAAGTACAGCGGTATGATCGAACTGTCCAGCGTGAACTTTGACCGCAGGGCCAGATTTCATGTCAACAGCGTACCGGATGTACCGCAGAACGGCTGGGCGGATTACTGCCGTGGAGCGACAAAGGAGCTTCATGCCCGTTACGGACTCAGCATCGGGATCAATGCTGTGATTGAAGGTTCGCTGCCCATAGGCGGACTGAGCAGCAGCGCAGCGGTCATGATCGCCTATATGAAAGCCCTCTCAGCGGTGAATGGCATCACGCTGACTCAGCAGGAACTGATCACCATGGCCAAGGATGCCGAAAACAATTACGTGGGCGTGCGGTGCGGTCAGATGGACCAGTACTGCGAGGTGTATTCCAGAAAGAGTCACCTGCTGTATCTTGACTGTCAGGATAACTCATGGGACCTGCTTCCCCTCAGTCCCAAGATGCCGGAGTTCGGGATCGGGATTTTCTGCTCCGGGATTCAGCGTACGTTGCAGGTGACGGATTACAACCTCCGTCAGGATGAATGTAAGGTATCTGCCTATACACTGCGGGCGTTTGCGGGGCTTCCGGGCACTACGTTTCAGGAGACCCGGCTGCGCGACGTGCCATTGGATGTCTATCACCGCTGGAGTGACAGGCTGCCGGAAAAGTTTCAGAAAAGGGCCGCCCACTTTTTCGGTGAGATGGCCAGGGTCCGAAAGGGTGTGGACGCCTGGAAAAAAGGCGATATGAAAACCTTCGGCAGTCTCATTTTCGAAAGCGGTCGAAGCAGTATTGAAAATTATGAATGCGGAAGTCCCGAGCTGATCACCCTCTATACGATTCTGACCGAAACAGAGGGTGTATTCGGAGGCAGGTTTTCAGGCGCGGGATTCAAGGGGGCTTGCATGGCCCTGATCGATCCTTCGAGGAGCGAGGAAATCTTCCGTCATGTGGAGGAACGGTATCTGCGTGCTTACCCACATCTGGAAGGGAAGTATCTGGGAGTCATGTGCCATAGCGCTGACGGCGCTGGAATGTGAGATGGATTAGGTATATGAAGACGATTATTCTTGCAGCAGGATATGCGACGCGCATGTATCCTCTGACGGAGAGACGGGCGAAGCCTCTTCTGGATGTGGGGGGAAAGCCGATTCTTGACTGGCTGTTTGAAGATCTTGCCAGCGCGACGGACGAGTTTATCCTGGTGAGCAACCACCGGTTTTATCCTGATTTTGTGTCTTGGGCGGAGGGAAAGAAAGTCCGGGTTCTGGACGATGGGACCACCAGCAACGAGACGAGGCTTGGCGCGGTTCGGGATATGCTTCTGGCAGCGGAAGGCATTCAGGAGGAGACGCTGGTGATTGCGGGAGACAATCTGCTGGAGTTCAGCCTGGTTCCCTTCATCCGGTTCGCCCGGATCCGGGGGTGTTCTTGCGTCATGTGCCATGAGGAGAGAAACATTCAGGCGCTGCGGAAAACGGCCGTAATATCCGTGGACGCAGAGGGGAGAATCACAGGGTATCAGGAAAAACCGGAAAATCCTGCCGGACACCTTGCGGTTCCTCCTTTTTACTGGTTTATTCCTCAGGATCTCAGACGTCTGGGAGAAGCGCTTCAGGATGGATGTCCCGCGGATTCTCCGGGAAGCTTTGCAGCCTGGCTGTCCCGCCGGGCACCCATGTGCGCGTGGGTGATGCCAGGAAGGCGTTTTGACGTGGGAAGTCTTCAGAGTTACGAGGAAATCCGTGAAAGCTACCATGGGCCCTTCTCAGATGGGCTCAGCGGATGAACAGATCGATGAACGCAGAAAAGAGCGCAAAGCCTGCTCTTTTATCCTAATACTGAAATACCGGGTAGATTTGTAATAATACAGTGTGTAGTTACAAATCCGCCCGGTATTTCAGGTTGATATGATTTAATGTGTCAGACTGTCTGCCTTATCCGTATATTTCTCTGATCGCGTTAAGAAAAGATTCCACTGAAAACTTGGAGCAATCATATGGTACTTTGGGCTGACCTGCGGCGCTCAGCACCGCCTCTGCCCAAAGATCGGGGCCGTCTGAAAGCGCGAGATACTGCACCCCGCCTACATTCGTTTCTCTGGGCACAGCGTTGGAAGCGTAGCAGCGAAGCCCCATCGCCTGCGCTTCAATCAGTACGATCCCGAATCCTTCTGCCCGTGATGGGAACAGCAACATAGAGCATTTTGAAAAAAGCGCAGGAATATCCGTGTCTGGGGGAAGGAACGAAACTGCGTTTTCTAAACCGAGCACGGTGATTTTTTTCTGCATGAGTGCTTTGTATCCCGCAGGATCGCCGCCGACAAACGTGACCGTTGCATCTGGCCTGCTGTCCAGAAGCTTTTTCAGCACGTCCAGGGAAAAAAGTTGGTTCTTGTTTTCCGTCAGGTTTCCCACCTGCGCGATGCTGAGCGGAGCGGCATTTTCGTCCCCACAACGCCAAAAAAACCTGCTGTTGTCATAAGCGTTCCAAATGACTCGCGTTTTCGCGTTTTCGCCGTAGAGCGAAGCGTTTGCGACCGGCGAGCACCCTACAAGTGCCGTGGCGCACCGGAGAATCGTTCGGCGGCAGAGCTTGCGATACACGCGGGTGAGTACTCCGAACTGGCTGTCCGGTGCCCATGTCTTGTGGGTGTGGCAAATGCGGACGGGTACACCGGCGGTTTTCGCTCCGGCAGTGCATCCGGCCATATCAAAATCATTGTTGCAGTGAATCACCTTGTATCCGCCTTGGCTGCGGATCAATGATTTTGTGAAGAAATACAGCCGGAAGGGACGCAGCAACTCTGCGACGCGATTGAGCAAGCCAAAGCGCGTCCTGACCTTGGGGCACCGGAATATTTGTCCGCCATAGAGCTTAAACTCAGCGTCGAAATACTCTTCTTTCTCCGTGCTGGTCACGATATCAAATTCGTATTCCCGGCTCAATCCCCTGACGATCTCCATCAACACGGACGGCCCGCCGCTCTTGTCCATCCCGCCGGTGGATACGATCAATACTTTTTCTTTCATTCCGTTATCCCCTGAGGCGCGCTTTGAGCGAATAAACAACTTTCAGGATCCGCATGATCCACAGCGGGCTTTTCAGCACAAGATCCCGCGGATTCGGGTCAGGATTTGTCTTGTAATAGAATTCCCTGTAAAACGCGTCGTTCCGCAAGTTTTGCATTTCCTGCTTGATATACGGCCAGGGCTTGTCGCATAAAAACGCTTTACGGGATACGTCGCGTAGGATCTTGCAGATCCAAATTTTAGCGCCGGTAACAAGCTCATCCCCGTTTTTTGACCACCTTTGGGCGTACTTGATACGTCGCAGACAGACTTTTTTTTCCGAAAAGAAGTGTTTGGGATTATAGGAGCGGGACATGGTGGTGTTACCGATGCGGTAGTGGTACAACACTTTGTCGATAAAGTAAACGGTTTTCGCAATATCCATCAGCACAAGGCTTTGATAGAGATCCTCGCCGTTGGAGATATCGTCGATGTCGCCGTACACGTCCGGGTCAGCGTACAGCTCGCTTCTTACGCACTTAGACCAAATGTTATTAAGCTTATCCGTACAGCACAGCAGCTGATAGAGCGGGTATTTTCCGTCTCCCGTAAACCATGCGCCGCTTTCAAACGGGTACTGAAATCGGGCGGCTTTCGTGACCGGGTCAGAGGTATGGTTGAAAAGAATCACATCCGGGCGCTTTTCGTGAATCGCGTCCAGCAGCGTAGAAAAAGCATCTTCAAGCGGTTCATCGTCTGAGTCGACAAAAAGGATATACTCTCCCTTGGCGTCACGCACGCCGATTTCCCGTGTTCTGATCAGGCCGCGGTTCGGCTGATTGATGAGGCGGGCATTCACAGGATATTTTTCCATGTATGACCGGCAGATATCCGCGCTTTTATCCGTTGAACCATCGTTGATCAGGATAAACTCGATCTGTCTGTCGGCATGCGAGAACATTGATTGCAGGCAATCCCCCACATACTTTTCCTGATTATAGATCGGAACAATAACAGAGATAACCGGCCTCATACGCTCATTTCCTTTCGGTTGGCGGGCTTCCATGCAGATTTTCTCTTTTTATCCACCCGGTTGAACCAGATTTTTTTCAGACGCGTCAGAAAAGCGTATAGCCTTGGGCTGACCGACACGACGTTCATGAACATTTTATCGCGTTTCGTATAAGCGTTGCCCGCGGCGTAATAGTCGCGGTACTTTTGGTAATGCGATGTCAGTAAAGCCAACGTATCCTTGTCTTTCATCTTCGTCCGATAATAGATATAGATGTATTGCAGGCACATATGGCACAGGGAACTGTACGCAATGTCCCGGATACGCGGGTAGTTTTCGGCGGTCATTTCGCCGATCAGCCTGTACGTGAGCAGACTGCTCAGCTTCCTTTTGGTCAGGGGCGTATAGGACGCGGTCACGCCGCCACTGTCGTGGTTGTAATGATAGAGCGGCACGTGGTCATAGGCCACGGTGCGGATACACTGAAAATACCGCACCGCGAAATGCAAATCCTGCGCCATGCCAAGCTCCAAATCAAAGCGCAGATGGTTATCGCGGATAACGTCCATGCGATAGAGCTTATTCCAGGCGTAGCCACAGAAGGAACTGGGAAGCAGAAGCATCTCCATGGCCGTGCTATTGTCCAGCACACAGGGGGACGCATCCGCGTTCCACACGCGGGTCATTCCGTTCATCTCATCGAAGTGACCGCAAACGCTCAGATCCGCCCCGCTTTCGGTTTTGATTGCCAGCAGCTTCTCCAAGTAGTTCGGTTCCACCCAGTCGTCCGGGTCGGGAAAGATGATGTACTCGCCCTGCGCGTGCTCTATGCCAAAGTTTCGTGCGGAAGACAGCCCACCATTGGATTTATGGAACACGTGAATATTATCCCCGCGTTTTGCCTGCTCCTCGCAGGTTTCTGAGCTGCCGTCCGTGGAGCCGTCGTCCACCAGGATGATTTCATAATCCTTCCAGGTTTGCTTCAACATGGCATCCATGGCCTTGGGAAGAAACTTTCCGGTATTGTAGACTGACATGACTACAGTAATCAAGGCTGCCACTCTCTTTCATATTGAATGATGAATCCGGCCAAACAATGCTCGCTTCAGCAATTTGCGCATGGAGCGACTGGCGTCCTGGAACGCCAGAAGGAGCCGGTAAACCGAGAAGAAGATCGCGTTGCTGATCGCTACACAGATCACGCCCTGGATCGCCATCCACAGGAAGGTGATCAAAATACGGGGTTGTTGCAAAGTCTTGCAGCCCAGGATTTTCTGGCATTCTGAGACCAACCTGCGAATCATGATTTCTATTGAACCTGATTGCCGGATATAAGTTCCATAATAATCTTAGGATCGAATCAAAATGGTCATACACGGAAGAAAGTGATTTTTGTTTCGTGTAATATAGCTGCTAGCCAAGATTTACGATCTCTTAATGATTTCCACCGCATTCTCATATTCAGCAGTTGCTTATGACTTTGCGTCATCCAATGCAGCGTTGGCAGCAGAGATTGTTTCCTCGTACACAGCATTGATTTGAGCAACAGCATATTCGAACCTGGCTCTGGCTTTCGCTTTTGTGTTTGGCCGTTTAGCTCCAGCTTCCACTTTCTGCAGCTCTTTTTCTGCTTTTATGGCTTTCTGCTTTTTATGCTCAGCATCAGCTGCGACGACATGAACGCTTTGTCAGCTTTCTTGATTGCCTGGGCCAACTTTTTCTTTGCTTTTGCGACCATTTGATCAAACTGAGCTTGTCTTTCTCCTTCTTTTTCTCTTCAGGGGATATCGACGGCGTTGCCTGCTTTGTGCTTCTCTTTGATTTTTGTGTGACTGGATCCAGTGACATTGGAATACCATTCAATATCTGTTCTCTGAAGACCACCAGATCCAAGTGAGCCACGGCCGCATACCCCAATTTCTCAAACACGCCCCTTGCCTGAGCATTAGGAGTCTTGATTTCCAAAAGACTGTCTGAAATTTATAGCAGGCTTCCCAACTGTCCTCGCAGACGATCAAAGAAGACATAGGCATATTTGCTGGTGTT
>CACYGY010000074.1 GCA_902774025.1 uncultured Eubacteriales bacterium | reverse complement strand
AAAGACGATTCAGGAGATGGTTTTGTTCCCGGCGCATGAAATTTGAAAAAAACGGTCCGGCTCACCTTGTTCCGGGCAGGAACGGCGGAGGGCGGATCCTGCCCGGAACAAGGTGAGCCGGACCGTTTTTTTCAAATTTCATGCGCCGGGAACAAAACCATCTCCTGAATCGTCTTTATGGGTGAATAGCAGATACCATCATGTATGGAGGTGAAACCATGACGCGAATTCTGCTGCTCGAACCCGACCGGAAACTGTGTGAGAAGAACCAGCGGGTTCTGGAAGAAGCCGGTTATCAGTGCCAGGCTTCCTGCCTGCCCCGGGACGCAGTCCGCAGGATAAAGGAAGACATGCCGGACCTGGTCATCATGAGTGTGCTGGTCTCCTTCCGGGACTGTCGCCAGCTTCTGCATTTGCTTGAGAAAAACGGGACACCCGTTCTTTTCACATCCTGCACCGCAGGCAATGAGAACCATATCCGGTCACTGTACCATGCCCCCTGCCTGCCGGTGGAGGGTGAGCTGCCCGCACCCCGCATGCTGGAATCCGTAGCCTGCCTTCTGAACCGGAATCCCGGTATTCTGCGCAGCGGCAGTCTGTGGATGGACACTGAGAAAAGGACCGTCACCCTGGACGGGAAGCCCATGTCCCTGACCGCCCAGGAATTTGAACTTCTCCACTCCCTGATGCTCAAGCCCAATGAAACCCTGTCCCGGGAAGAGCTGCTCCGCACCGCCTGGGGTTTTCAGAGCATGGGCATTACCCGTACGGTGGACGTGCATGTCCAGCGTCTGCGCCGCAAGCTCGGAGCGGGCATCATTGAAACCGTCTATCAGGCCGGGTACCGTCTGCGCACCGCCTGATCCCGCAGAACCGAATCCGTCAGGTCCTCCGCCCACGCGGGGGACCTGTCTTTTGCTGTTCCGGAAAATCTCCCTCCCGGCGGGGTTTTCTGATCACAGCCTCCGCATCGGACAGGGAGAGAGATGCCGCTGTCTTGCCTCGTCCCTGCTTTATGGCTATTAATTTCAGTAGGGATATGATCGGACGTCTGCAGATTCCATTCCAGTATGCATCTGTACGTAATCAGGAGGTGTTTTCATGACGCGCGCTGAAACCTTCCCGTTCCGTCGTCGGGGCGGGCTCCGTTCCGGCCATCTGCCCGCGCTCCTTCTTGCCCTTGTCCTGCTTCTCATGACCGGAATTCCCACCACCGGCGCAGGCGGTGTGCGGGACATCAACCGACGGATGGAGCGATGTCATCAAAGATCAGAACGAATACACCACGCTGGAGGGCGAAACCGTGAAGATCAGCACCGCCGTGGACACGGTTTATCAGAGCGGTGACCAGTTCTATCTGGGGCCGGAAGGGCAGTCTCCCCTGGGCTGGACCCGGCTGTATCCCAACTGACAGGAAGAAGAAAGACCTCATGGATCCACCGGACCCATGAGGTCTTTCTCTGAGGTGAGGGCGCGCCGGCCCCCGTTTCCCGCGCTTCCCGCCTACATGGACCCCTGCAGATCCACGGGACGCAGCAGCATGGCCGTACGGGCCGGCAGATACAGCATGAGATGGTTCCCCTCCATGCCCGGGGTATAGGCACAGAAGCAGTTCCGTTCAATCAGGCCGAATCCGCAGTACCGCACGTCATCACTGGTAAACAGCAGTTCATAGTCCACTCCGCGGCTGACGGGAATGGCGTAGTCCACATAGCTGCGGCTGGGGTCAAAATTGAAGACAAACAGCAGTCCGCCGCGCTCAAAGGCCAGCACATGGTCCGACTCGTGCACCCATCTCAGCTGGGGATAGGGCTCCTCCAGAGCGTGGAAGTAGCGGATGGTATGAATCATATCGTGATCAAAATCATTAAGCCCCTGATACTTCAGGTCCGGATTGCTCATCAGTGACCACTGGCGCCTGCAGTAATGGAAACTGTTGCCGTTTCCCTCCCTGGGGAAGTCAATCCACTCCGGATGTCCGAACTCATTCCCCATGAAGGTCAGATAGGCAGTGCCCCCGGCCCCCAGGGTGAGCAGGCGGATCATTTTATGCAGCGCGATGGCCCGGTCAATCACCAGGGTATGGCAGCTCTTCTCCATCTGGTCATACATGGCGGCACCGGCAAAGCGGAAGATCATGGTCTGATCCCCCACCAGGGCCTGATCGTGACTTTCCACGTACGCCACCGTGGGCGCATTCCGGAAGGTCATCTCGCGCCAGATCGCCCCCAGGTTCCAGTCCTCATCCCGCACGTCCTTCGCCAGGCGGATCCACATGTCCGGGAGGCCCATGCCCAGGCGGGCGTCAAATCCGATGCCGCCGTCCTGGATCGGTTCGCACATGCCCGGCATGCCGGACATATCCTCCGCAATGGTTCTGGCAGAGGGATTCAGGGCATGCACCAGTTCATTGGCCAGCTGCAGGTAGGTCACGGCCTCCACATCCGTGTTCATGGAGAAATACATGCTCAGCTGGTTGAAATTGCTTCCCAGACCATGATCGTGGTACAGCATGGAGGTCACGCCGTCAAAGCGGAAGCCGTCAAAATGGTATTCCGTCATCCAGTACTTCAGGTTGCTGAGGAGGAAATGAAGAACCTCCGGCTTGTCGTAGTTGAAGCACTTGGTGCCCCAGGCGGGATGGTTGCCCTTGTCCCCGTCATGGAAGAACTGATAGGAAGTACCGTCGAAAAGGTTGATTCCCTCCAGCGTGTTGGCAACCGCATGGGAGTGCACCACATCCAGCAGAACCCGTATCCCCATCTGATGCGCCTTGTTGACCAGATATTTCAGGTCCTCCGGCGTGCCGAAACGGCTGGAAGGAGCGTAAAAATTGCTCACCTGATAGCCGAAGGAGCCGTAATAGGGATGCTCCATGATGGCCATGAGCTGAACCGTATTGTATCCCGCATCCTGCACATGGGGCAGCACATGGTCCGCAAACTCTCTGTATGTGGCGATCCTGTATTCCTCGCTGCTCATGCCCACATGGGCCTCATAGATAAACATGGGGCCGGGGCAGGAAAAGTTTTCATCCGTCCAGGGATACCGCTCCTGATCGTCCCAGACCTCACAGCACCAGCTGCTGGTCACACGGTCCTGAGTCACCCTGCGGGCATAAAGAGGCAGATGCTGGGACAGCTGTTCGCCGTTCCTGACAATGGTCATGACCCGGCTGCCCTTTTTGATCTGCCTGTCTGTCAGCTTCAGCTCCCAGTTGCCGTTATGCAACCGGATCATGGGATTCTTCGTCCACTGCCAGTGATTGAAGTCTCCCGTCAGATAGACCTGATCCGCGCCGGGAGCCCATTCACGGTATACCCATCCTCCCTGAATCCTGTGAAATCCGAAGTAAAGATGCGCGTTGGCAAAGTCTACCAGGTTGTCGTGCCCCTGCAGCAGCTGAGCGCGCTTGTTTCGGTACCGGTCCATACGCAGCCGGATATCGCCTTCAAACGGCTGCAGTTCCGGCATCCTTTCCAGCATCCGATACATGTCCTCACCCTCCTGTTGGCATCACAGCCGGACAGAGACCACGCATGCGCCATCCGCCGCATCCCGGCTTCCTCTCCGAACTCTGTCTGCATTGTCAATCGACTCTGTATCCATGATATCAGGAAAGGCTGAAAAAGAAAAGCTTCCTCCGCACTTTTCCATGATGCTCCCGCTGCAAAAGGAGAAAGGCGGGCTTTTAGCCGGAGCGCTTTTCCCCTCTGCACATCATCAGGCTCCCCGCCTCTCCTGATGCCGCCGCTCCCCGTCTGTCCGGGAACTGCTCCTTTTCACGGGATTCGGGTTGTGGTATAATTTCCTCATCAATCTGATTGGAGGGATTCCCATGGCCATCGTTACCACAACGGAAATGTTCAGGAAAGCCTATGAAGGTCACTATGCCATCGGTGCTTTCAATGTCAACAACATGGAGATTATCCAGGGCATCACCGAAGCCGCCAAGGCTGAGAACGCTCCCCTGATCCTTCAGGTCAGTGCCGGCGCCCGGAAGTATGCCAAGCACGTTTATCTCATGAAGATGATCGAGGCCGCCGTGGAAGACACCGATCTGCCCATCGCGGTTCACCTGGATCACGGCCCCGATTTCGAAACCTGCAAGAGCTGCATTGACGGCGGTTTCTCCTCCGTCATGATCGACGGCAGCTCCCTGCCCTTCGAAGACAACATCGCCCAGACCAAAAAGGTTGTGGAGTATGCCCATGACCACGGCGTGGTGGTGGAGGCCGAACTGGGCCGCCTGGCCGGTGTGGAGGACGAAGTGAAGGTTTCCGCCGAGGATTCCTCCTACACCCGTCCCGAGGACGTGGAAGAGTTCGTGTCCCGCACGGGCTGCGATTCCCTGGCCATCGCCATCGGCACCTCTCACGGTGCCTACAAGTTCAAGGGAACCCCCACGCTGCGCTTTGACATTCTGGAAGAAGTGGAACGCCGTCTGCCCGGTTTCCCCATCGTTCTGCACGGCGCTTCCTCCGTCATTCCCGAATATGTGGAAATGATCAACAAGTACGGCGGCAATATGCCCGGTGCCCAGGGTGTGCCTGAGGACATGCTCCGCAAGGCTGCCGGCATGGCCGTCTGCAAGATCAACATTGACTCCGACCTGCGTCTGGCCTTCACCGGCGTGGTCCGCAAGCACTTCGCCGAGAAGCCCGCTGATTTCGATCCGCGTCTGTATCTGAGCGAAGCCCGCACGGCCATCAAGGGCATGGTCCAGCACAAGATCGTCAACGTTCTGGGCTGCAACAACAAGGCCTGATCCTGAATCAACACAAGGCGATGCGCTGACTGCGCACCGCCTTTTTTTCGTCTACCGCGTAATATACAGGTACAGATAGATCAGAAACACCAACAGTCCCAGCACCGCCAGGGTGCCCGTGATGAATTTTTTCACTGCTGTGACGCCTCCCGGAAGACCACCTCATATACGGACAGGTCGTAGGTGGCGGCAAGAAAGCCTTTCAGCAGCTGCCTGGCGTTCTCCTCCGCGTTTTTCAGGATGCCGTTCTCCACGGCGCTGATCCTGGCCTGATCCTTCATGGTGATCATTGACTCGTTCATGGTTTCCACCTTCAGCGGGGTGAAAATGCTGTCCTGCTGATCATAGACCTTCAGACTGCTTTCATCCAGATCCACGCTGATGATCCTGACTTCCGGGAGCGTGACATAGATTTTGTGGGTCAGCTCACTCACATCCAGCTTCACGTCGGAAAAGTCCATGCCCGCCCGGATGATTCCGTCATAACTGTAGATATACCGGCTCTGGGTAAAGGGCATCTCGATCCCGAACAGCTCCCTGGATCCGCTGATGGTCTGTACATTGGTGAAGTAACCGGCCTGTGTCACCAGCTCACCGATATCCGAAAGGCGCATCTCCACGGTACGGCTGGTATAACTGGTCCTCTCCCTGGACCTGACCAGTCCCAGAACCAGCACAGTCGTCAGGGCCAGGATCACAGTCCAGGCCAGAATAATTCCGGTATGTCTCCGTCTGCCTTCCCTCTCCGTCAATCCATCCCGCCTCCGATCCATGGGTGATTATACGTTTTCCCGCGCTTCCTGTCCATTCCGTTGCCCCGGGATAAGAAAGAGCTGTGAGCACTGTCACAGCTCTGAACCGTGTTTTACTGAGTGACCCAGGGGTCCGCGCTGTCCGGTCCGTGATACTCGTCCAGGATCACAATGGTCTCCTCGCCTTCCTGGACCGCGCTGTCGTCCGGCACGATCCACAGATCGCTCAGGAACTGTCTGGCCTGCTCGATCTGTCCGTCGCTGATTCTGTATCCCTCCTGGGCAATCATCACCATCTCAATGAAATAGCCCCTGTACAGGGAAATGATGTTGCACAGGCTGTCGGCTTCAGTCTCCTCCCGGATCACAACGAGCCGGGTGCCGTGGTCCGTTTCCTCAATCACGCAGGAGGGATTGCCCATGTCCCTGGTTCCCGCCTCAATGAGCTTCTGAATTTCCTCCTCCGAGAGGTCATTCATACGCATATTGTCATACTGCTCATCAAAGGCCAGGGAAAGCATGATGTCCGGCTTTTCCGGGTCTTCGCTTTCCATGATGCCATAGGCGGATGTGCTGCCCACCCTGGTGGGAATAAAGGTATATCCCTCCGGAATCAGAGCCGTCAGGCTGAATTCACCCCGGACCACAACCGTCCTGCCCTGTCTTTCCGAAAGGGCGGTGCCGCAGCACAGCAGCATCAGGCAGACGAGTGCCGCAAGAACTCTCTTCATGCTGTTTTCCTCCCATCATCCCGTCACCGGGTCAGATAATCCCGGTATACAAAGCCCACCGACCCGCTGGCGGGGTCCATCACCTGATACCAGTAACGGCCTTCCGCGATCACAGTCACCTGATAACCGTCCTGCGCCCGCAGAACGACTTCCGAAGACTTGGAAGGCGCCCATCGGATGTTCACAATACCGCTGGCACGGCTGGGACGGATATAGCCCGTGTACTGCGGGACCTTCTGCATGGTCCGGAACACCACGTTCAGGGCGGAGATATCCTGACTGTCCGTGGTGGTGTTCGGCTTCTGCGCGGGCTGCACATCCGACAGATACCGGGTCATGACATAGCCGCTGACGCCATTGTAGGTCACGGGAACCCACGCGGGATCCTGAAGGATCATGCCCACCTCCACCGGGGCGGCAAAGGGTATTTTCAGAAGGACGCTTCCTGAAGAGCTGGGGGCATCCCGCAGGTTCAGTGTTCCTCCGTCCTGGGTGGATACATACTTAACGGTCGTAAAGGGTCCTGCGGACGCCGTGGACAGAAGGGATGCCGCCAGCATCAGGACAAGGATCAGGCAAAGCCACTTTCCGCGCATGCTCGAACCGCCTTTCATGGGATATGATGCGTTTATTATCCATGATCCACCTTTGTTTTTCAATCGGATGAAGGATTTTTTACAACCACTGCAGCGTCCGTCAGGAACAGAGTACAAACAAAAACCTGGTCCGGAATGGACCAGGACAGAGGATTTATCAGGCAGAGAGCATCTGCTTGCCTCTGGACAGCGCCCGCATATAGACCACGTAGGAAACGAGCTCCAGCAGCAGGGCTGCAACCGACAGGATGATCAGTACGGTTTCATTCTGAATCCTGAAGAGCATCACGGCAATCCGGATCAGTGCCGGGACCGCGAAGGTGGCACAGAGCAGATTACGGGATTTCTCCGCGAGGGCTTTGGTGGCGTTGTCCGGATAAGTTTGCGCCAGTTCGGCGATCCCCGTGAGAACGTAGTAGGAAGCAAACAGGCTGCAGAGCGTGGTGGCGGTATCCATCCACTTCACCAGGCGCTCGTTGGAGCTCCAGACGGCACTGACGCCGCCGGCCAGGATGCCCAGAATGGTCACAAAGAGGGCGACCCTGAAATTTTCATTGTCCCTGCGGGCATTGATGACGCCCGCAAGGTTCAGGAGGAAGGCCAGCAGAGCGATCACCGCCGCGGCGATGGTCAGAATGGTTGCCGTTCTTTTGATGCTGTTGTTCACCACCAGCTCGCCCGCGACCTCCATGCTGTTCCTGTCCACCATGAAGAGGAGGACAACACCCAGTATGGCAGTCAGGAGCATCAGCACTTCCGCCAGGAAGATCTTCCTGACACCTTTGAATGCATTCGGGTATCTCATGTTTCTTACCTCTTTTCCGATTTCTGAGTACCTGTTCTATCCGGGCAGAACCTGCAGGTCACCCTGTTCTCAGGCCTGCTGATCCGTAAGGTTGAATCCGGACATCCCTACTGCCTCGCTGTCACGCCTACATAGACGATCTCGGGCTGAGGATCGTAGGTATCCGTGTACATGAACCTGCGGTCCACCGCCACACCGTTCTCATAGGTCACCAGGTAGGCATCCACCAGGGTGCCTTCCTGCGCCTTGCTGTACACGTATTCCTCGTCCGTATAGGTGACATGCTCGGCGTTTTTGTCCTTGATATACTTGGGGGCAACCGGTGCCTCAATGGGGGTCTCCACCGTCTCGATATCGTAGGTGATGTTCCCCAGGTCCGCGCCGTAAATGTTCACCACGCACACCAGATTGACCTTCCTGGTGTTGCTGGACTGTACGGAGGCGGTGATGTAAACGGGACTGTCGCTGGTGTTTTTGAAGGACATGTCAATCTTGTGATTGGAATACCAGTAGACCGTGGCGTCCTTGCCATACTCAATATAGCTGACTTCCCTGGAATGGGGCTCGCGCTTGAGAATGCTCATGCCGGCCCGGACCGCCGCCAGATAGACTGTGGTGGAGGCCTGACACACGCCGCCACCGATTCCGTCAGACAACTCTCCGTAGGCATACTCAATGGCCGGCAGAAAGCCGTTCTTCTCCGTACGCTGACCCACGGTGTTGTTGAAGGAAAAGGTGGCTCCGGGATTCACGACGGTTCCGGAGATCCGGGAAAAGGCGATGCGGATGTTCTCGTTCCGGTTCTCCGCGGAGTGATGGGAGATCGGGGTGGTGGCTGTTCCGCGGAGGGCGACCACATGTTCCCGCAGATACTGCACCGTCACCTCCGGCTGCGTCAGCCTGACGTCCAGTTCAATGTCCCCGCTCTCCATGGAGGAGAGCTTGTGATAAATGGCCTCCTTCAGGGGCGCCGTATCCAGGGATCTGCCCACCACTTCCTCATTGAAGGTGAAAGGATAGGTCAGGGAAGGATCGAAGGTGGCCAGGGAGGCATCCCGGGGTGCCCGGTAAACCTGCTGGCTGATCTCCTGCAGAATACCGTCAATCACAGAGGTATCGCTGCTGGGATTGGCAGTAAAGGCCTCAAAGTGAGACTCCTTCACCGCCTGCATTTCCTCCCTGCGCTCCTCCAGGGTACCCGTATGCCCCACCTGCCAGGCATCATCCATTGCGTCCTGAACATCCACTGTCATGCTCAGCTCACTGGCACGGATCTCCCGCACCAGATGTCCCTGATAGGTCAGGCGCACGGACCAGGAGTCTGAACGCTGCCGGGCATTGCTTTCCACCATGTTCTGAGCCTGTTCCCGGGTCATGCCCCCCAGGCTGATGCCGTCCACATAAACGCCGTCCACATACAGATTGTTGTAGGGTTCCACGGCAGCCCGCAGGGCCTGCTCCGCCCGGGCACGGCGGTTGGCCTGAACCACCACCACCGCCACCACGGAGAGAATCGCCAGGGTCATGAGGACCAGGAGGATCCGTGTCAGCCAGGAGGGCGGCCGCTTCCCGCCCCCGTTTGCCCTGTTCCGTCCCTGCCCGTGGGCTGGCGGAGGGGGATTCCCGCCCTGCCGGGGCACCGGGGCATATCCCACCCTGTTTCCGCTGGCGGTCTGGTACTTCTGTCCCTGAGGCGCATAGTGCCCGGAAGCCTGCGCCGTCTGCCAGGGTGCCTGCCCTGCCGGCGGGTACATACCGCCCCGGGCAGGCATCTGTCCGCCCGGCGGGTACATGCCGCTCTGAGCGGGCATCTGTCCGCCCGGCGGGTACATGCCGCCCTGGGCTGAGACCTGTCCGCTCGGCTGATACATGCCGCCCTGAACGGGAACCTGTCCGCTCGGCTGGTACATGTCTCCCCGGACAGGGATCTGCCCGCCGGACTGGTATACGCTCTGAGGAGGCACCTGTCCACCCGTCTGGTACGCAGAAAAGCTGCCGCTCTGCTGAACCGCGCTGGCGGTATTCTGCTGTACCGGGCTCTTTCCTCTCCCGGAGGACGGCTGCCGCCGGGGGGGATGATACCCGCGCTGTCCCGCGGCACTCCCTGTATCCCGGGCCGGCTTCTTTTCCGCACTGTGCGTGTCCGTTTTTTTCGGAGAGGTATTCCTGCGCGTTGAAGTCGGGCGCGGCGCTGGCCGGGCAGCATCAGCCACCGGGGGTTCCTTCGCCTGTCCGGCGGTCTCATGATCCAGATACCGGGCACTCCTTCGCCTCCGTTCGGAGGGAGACAGTTCCTGCGTATTCTGATCCTGCACGGCTTTCACCTGCCTTTCCTTCGATTCTTTCATACACTCCGGATTCGCTCCCGGAGCTTTTCCAGGTCTTCCTCTCCCCGCCTCCAGGCCGGAAGCGTGCTTCCGATCCGGGTCTGCGCGGGATTGTGCTCCTGATGGAAATCGCTGCCTCCGGTCACCAGCAATGTCAGGTCCCGGGCCATGCGGTCCAGGGTGGCATAGCCACCGGAAGCAGCGCTGGGATGATAGACCTCCACGCCGTCCAGCCCCATGTTCTTCCATTTCTTCACAAGGCTGTACAGCAGTTGGTCTTCCAGATTCAGTTCAAGGGGATGGGCCAGCACAGCGATGAATCCGCTGTCGTGAAGCACCCTCAGGGCTTCCTCCATATTCATGCGCTGGCAGGCCACGTAGGCCGGTCGGCCGTTGCCCAGGTATTTTTCAAAGGCTTCATGCATGTTCCTGACATAACGCGCCTGAACCATGGCTCTTGCGATGTGGGGCCTCCCGATGGTGGCCCCTGCGTGACACTGATGCCGCTTTCTCTCCAGTTCCCGGAAATTCAGTTCCATGCCCATTTCCGCGAGTCTCCGGCAAATGCTTCTCGCCCGCTCCTCCCGCAGCTGCGTCAGCTCCCGGACCCTGTCCCGCAGGACGCAGGGCCCGGTGTGCCCGTAGCCCAGAAGATGCAGACCCGGCATGTCCCCGAGACTCAGCTCAATCCCCGGGAGGATCTCCGGTGCATGGGGAAGGCTCAGGGCCGCGTCGCTTCCACAGAAGGTGTCGTGATCCGTAATGGCCATGACGTCCAGGCGCTCCATCCGGCACTCATGCACCATATTCTCCGGGGAAAGGACCCCGTCGCTGACATTGGTATGCAGATGCAGGTCAGCCCTGATCATTCCGGCTGTCCTCCGGCACAAAATCCGGCGGCAGGACGGGTCTGTCCTCAACGGCCGGCTCGTCTTTCTCTTCCTCTGTTTCCGGCCCGGCCTTCTCCGTCGTTTCCACGACCGGATCCTTCTTCACCGGCGGCGCTTCCCTGGGCTTGTCATCGTCCATGTCCGGGGAGGTCTCCCGGCCTTCCATGATGGCGACAAACTCGTTGCGGCCCACGGTCTCCTCCACCAGAAGGGTATCCACCAGGCGCTCCAGCACTTCCCTGTACTCAAGGATCAGCTTTTTGGCCCGGTCATAGCAGGCCATGAGCATGGTCTGGATTTCCTCGTCGATCATGGCGGCATACTTTTCGGAATAGGGCCTGCTCTGACCGAACTCCATGCCCACGAACACTTCGTTGTCGCTGCCCAGGTAAATCGTGCCCATCTTCTCGCTCATGCCGTATTTGGTCACCATCTGCCGGCAGATTTCCGTCGCCTGTTTCAGATCGGAGGAGGAACCGGTGAAAATCTCGCCCAGGATGATCTCCTCCGCCGCGTGTCCGCCCAGAGCCATGCAGATCATGTCTGTCATCTGCGTGCGGCTCATGTTGTCATGCTCTTCCGAGGGCAGGGACAGGGTATGACCGGCGGCGGCACCACGGGGCACGATGGTCACCAGATGCACCTCGTCGCATCCTGCCAGCATATGCCCGATGACCGCGTGGCCGCTCTCGTGAATGGCCACCATTCTCCGGTCCTTCTCGTTCACCTTGTGGCTCTTCTTCTCCGGACCCATCTGCACCCGGGCGATGGCGTCCACCAGCAGCTGCTGATCAATGGCCTTCTTCCGGGAGCGGGCTGCCAGAATCGCAGCCTCGTTCATGACGTTCTCAAGGTCCGCGCCTGCGGCGTAAGGCATCCGCTTGGCGATGTTGTCCAGGTCCACGTCCTCCGCCAGGGGCTTGCCCCGGCTGTGCACCTTCAGGATGGCCACGCGTCCCGCCTGGTCCGGATAGTTAACCGTCACCTGCCGGTCAAAACGGCCCGGCCGCATCAGGGCAGGATCCAGAATATCCCGGCGGTTGGTGGCCGCCATGACAATCACGCCTTCATTCACGGCGAAACCGTCCATTTCCACCAGCAGCTGGTTCAGGGTCTGTTCCCGCTCATCATGGCCGCCGCCCAGACCTGCGCCTCTGTGACGGCCCACAGCGTCAATCTCGTCAATAAAGACGATGGAAGGCGCCGCTTTCTTGGCCTGTTCAAAGAGGTCCCGGACACGGCTGGCGCCCACGCCCACAAACATTTCCACAAAATCGGAACCGGAGATGGAGAAGAAGGGCACATTGGCCTCCCCCGCCACAGCCTTGGCCAGAAGGGTCTTGCCGGTGCCGGGAGGGCCGATGAGGAGCACGCCCTTGGGAATCCTGGCCCCAAGCTCCGTATAGGTCTTGGGATTGCGCAGGAAGTCCACCATTTCCTGCAGTTCTTCCTTTTCCTCGTCCGCCCCCGCCACGTCCGCGAAGGTAATCCTGTTCTTGGCCGGGTCCTGAATCCGGGCATTGGAACGGGTGTAGTTCATGGCCCTGTTCCCGCCCATCTGAGAGCGGAACACGAAGAACCACAGTGCGCCCAGCAGCAGGATTTCAATCAGGAAAGGCAGATAATCCAGATACCAGGCCCGCGCCTCCTCCTTGCGGTACTGGACCGAGAAGTTCAGGTCCTTGACGCTGATGCTCTCCACATCCACATTTCTGGCATTGGCCTGCATCTGCCGCACCGTGTAGAGGAAGTCGCTTCCGATGGTGGTCTCAAAATCATAGTCCTGAGCGGGGAACGTTGAGGCAGGCACATGACTGTTCTTTTTCAGGCCCACCAGAGTGCTGCCCCGCAGGGCCACCGCCTCCACCTGACCGTTCTGGATCATGTTCAGCAGTTCCGGATATTCAATCCTTTTGCTGACTGCCTGGGGCAGACTGTTGTTCAGCGTAATGGCGATCAGCAGCAGAACGGCCAGCATGATCGCGTAGCTGACAAAGCCGTGGCTTTTCTTCTTCAAGAAGCTGCTCCTCCTTCGGTAAGTCTAAATGGCCGCTCATTATAGCACAGCGCCCGACGGCGCGCAAACTCACGCCTTCCTGTACACCTCCGGCTTGAGGACGCAGATGTCCGGCAGGTTCCGGTACTTTTCCCCGTAGTCCAGGCCATACCCCACCACGAACTCATCGGGAATGGTGAAGCAGAAATAATCTGCCTTCAGATCCACCTTCCGCCGGGCAGGCTTGTCCAGGAGCGTGACAATCCGGACGGAGGAAGCGCCCCGCTCCTCCAGCATGCGGTGGATCACGTCCAGGGTATACCCCGTGTCCATGATATCCTCCACAATGAGCACATCTCTGCCGGCCACATCTGTCTCCAGGTCCTTCCGGATCTGGATTTCCCCGGAGGACTCGGTGCCCTCGCCATAGCTGGAGCAGGCAATGAAGTCCACCACCAGGGGCAGATCGATTTCCCGGATCAGGTCGCTGAAGAACACGGAAGCGCCCTTGAGAATGCATACCAGCACGGGCTCTTTGTCCTGATAATCCTCCGTAATCATCTCCCCGACCTTCTTCACGGCACGGCCGATATCCATTCTGTCCACCAGCACGCAGCTGGTGGAATCATACATCCGGGCACTCTTCTCCATAAGGCTTCCGCTCCTTTCATTCCTCCGTCATCCACGGCATGCGGCCTTCCCACCGCAGGATTTCCCATTCGGCGCCGTCCGGCTTTGCCGGAATATCCCCGGCGCCCACACCGCTGACCATCAGCACCTCCGCCCCCCGGCACACCAGGGGAATCCGGCTGCGGAAGGGGGCATCCACATGCCGGCTGATCAGATATTCCTTCAGGCTCTGCCGGCCCGGGGATCCGAAGGGCCGGATCCAGTCGCCCCCGCGGCGCGTTCTGATTTCGCATGCATCCAGAAGTCCCGGAGGAAAAGCCTGACATCTGCGGCCGTCTCCCGTTTCCCGGCCGCAGGAGCGCACCGGCAGGGGAACCCTCTCCTCCCGGACCTCCCCGGCATCCAGATCATGCAGGTATTTCCATCCCCGGTAGATCCGGCATCCCCCGGGGAGATTCTCCGAAGCACCGGCGCCTTTCGACAGAAGGTTCTTCAGGCGAAGGGTCGCCTCCCGGGACAGGGAGCGCTCGGATCCGCCATGTCCCCGGTGTTCCCACCACAGTCTCAGGCATACATTCCTGAGCCCTTCGGGCTGTCCTTCCAGGCAGCTCAGGGGCAGAAGGGGCTGATCCAAGGATTCCTTCAGTATACCCCGGGCCAGTTCCTCCAGGGCCTCATGTTCCTCCCGGCAGCTGAGACTCAGGTCCCAGAGCCGTTCCCGGACGCCGGGGGAAAGGCTTTCCATTTCGGGAAGCAGGCCGTGGCGGATGCGGTTGCGCAGATACAGGTCTTCCCCGTTGCTGCCGTCCTCCCGCCAGACCTGTCCCTTCTCCCGAAGCCAGGCGCGGAGTTCCTCCGGATCTGAGGCCAGAAGGGGACGGATTATCCGCATGCCTTCCACCTCATCCACGCTTTTCATTCCGCAAAGGCCCCGGACGCCGGACCCCCGGAGCATGTGCAGCAGCACCGTCTCCGCCTGGTCCCCCCGGTGATGGGCCAGGACCAGGACGCGGCTTCCGCTTTCCGCCATCACCTCACGGAAGGCGGCGTATCGGGCCTTTCGGGCCGGACCTTCCCCCGTGCCCGCCTTCAGGTTCAGATGACGGATGAAGAGTCTCAATCCCCATGTCCCGCAGAAATCCCGGACAAAGGCTTCATCCCCGTCCGCCTCCTCACCCCGCAGTCCGTGATGCACGTGGACGCAGTACAGGCCCTCCCTGCCATACCTTTCCATCATCAGCCGGACGAGGGCCGTGGAATCCGCGCCGCCGGAAAATCCCAGCAGCATGGGCACTTCCATGGGAAGATCCAGCAGCTGCGGCATCAGCGGGCCCTCAGGGGCGCCGCGCAGCCTGAGCAGGGGTTCAGCTTCGCATAAGCCGCGTCATTGATCTGGGCGTAGGTGAAGGAACCCTTGAGGGGACGGTACTTCTCGCCCACCAGGGTACAGTTGGGATCCGCGTGATAATAAGAGCCGCCGTCCGGGTTGTAGTACAGAACCTGACTGGCCGAGGCGGGCTGAGGTGTGGGCGGCTGGGTAATCTCCGCCGAGAAGGCGGTGGCTTCCACTTCCTCATGGGACTGGAGGGATCGGGGATCCACATACCAGGTCTCGTTTTCCTTCAGCATCACCACGCGGAACCGGTAGGTCTCCGAGGCCTGCATGTTGTTTTTGTTCACCTTTGCGGTGACCTCCACCGTGCGGCTCATGTCATCCGGCGTACCGCTGGGACTGCCCGGCACATACTCCTCCAGCGTCCGGTTGGCCAGGATCTGGAAGAGGGATGTCTGGGCGGATTCCTGAGCCCTGACCCAGCTGGGCGCACAGCAGCCCACCATGTTGTCCAGGTTCCCGACGGTCCAGAAATAGAGGAAGGACTGGAGCATTTCCATCAGCTGGCTTCCCGCCACGTCCTCAGGCGTGGGAGAAGGCGGAGGCGGTGTCTCCTGGGGCGGTACTTCCACCACCATGGAGTCTCCCCCGTCGGGTTCCCCTCCGGTCTCCTGCCCCTGGTTCCTGTCCTCCGCCCGGCGCACGGCGGAATCACCCCGCTGCTGGGGAAGCGCCAGGCTCACGCCGGTAAAGGCAATCATGGCCGCCAGAAGGATGCACACGGTGGTGCGCATGGACCCCTCATAGAGACTCAGAAGGAAGATCAGGGCAATGCTTACAGCGCCTGCCCCCAGCGTGATGTACTTCATGGCCGGAACGCCCGGAAGCAGGAGCGAGACCACGAACAGAATCAGCACGGCGGCGGGAAGGATCACCCGGAGGAGGGCGTGAGGATCCATGCTCCGGGCCCGTCCTCCCATGGTTCCCTCCGACTGGCCGCCCTGGCCCACGGGATAGCCGCCAAACCCCGTCTGGGGCGGCTGCTGAGGCGGATATACGCTGTTGATCTGCCCGTTCTGCTGGGCATACCCGCCCTGGCGCTGTCCGTACACCTGGGAATAGGCGCCGGAGGGATAATTCTGCTGCGGGACGTTCTGCGCTCCCTGAGGAACATTCCCATACCCCTGCTGCGGATAGGGGGGCTGCTGCTGCCCGTAGGGATTCTGCTGGGCATAGGGGTTCTGCTGCTGTCCGTAGGGGTTCTGCTGGCCATATCCCCGGGAATACTGCTGACCATAGGGAGGATAGGCGCCCTGCTGCCCG
Organism: uncultured Eubacteriales bacterium; assembly: GCA_902774025.1. GTDB lineage: Bacteria > Bacillota > Clostridia > Christensenellales > Aristaeellaceae > UBA2943. The sequence continues at coordinate 1,466 of CACYGY010000074.1, read as the reverse complement.
TATCCCCCCGGATACGGCATCTGGCCGCTCTGTCCCGCCTGGCCCTGCTGGAACCCGTTCACCGGGGCATTCTGGCCGGTCTGCCCCTGCTGATAATACGTCTGGGAATATCCCTGGTAGGGATCTGACCCGGGACGTTTCCTGCCCTGCTGCGGATCATACTGACTCATGCGAGCAGCCCCTTTCATCCGTCCTGAGCTGCTGCCTTTACGCAACAGCCTTCTTCTGAGTATATCACGGAAACATGGCTTGTAAACCTTGAAAACATGGAAATACCACTGTTTTTCCGCAGGCCGCGGGATTCCGGATTGTAACAATTTATCCGCATAAACAGCCGGCGGGGTCTTTCCCATCCCCCTGCGGACGGGCAGCGTCGCACCCTGCGCTGGCACGCTGAAATCCCGGGATACGGGCGTGAAGGCACCCGGCCGGCTGAGAAAGCCGGAAACAGAACCGGAGATCACCGCCTGCTCTCCCGGAAAACATGAAAGACCCGCGGGAAACCGTGCCGGTCCGGAGATTGTCCATCCGGGATTACAATCAGCCACCGCCTGCTTAAAGACCGGGAGCAGCGTCCATTCCGCCATCTCAATGTTTCCCCCAAATTCATGGTACTTCGGATTGGCAATGACCAGGACACACCACGCCCCGGATCCGTCTTCCGCACTCATGAATTCAGCCAGGAAATTTTCTTCATTGATGCCGGAGAACAGATGGACTGTTCCGGGTCTCATCCCCGGCCAGGGCGACAACAGGATTCCGTTCCCGCAGGATCTTCAGTGCGGGGAGGCTGCTGCCGCATCCCCCCCCTGACATCCTGCCATTCCCGGACCGCGATGAACCCGGGACCCTCTTCAGTCTGCGCGATCCATGAAAGAGAAGTGAAAACGAAAACAGAGGACAGTGCCGGGAAGTGATGAGACATGCGGACTCATTCTGTCCATTCTCACGCTCTCATCCCCTCATGGTCTCATCAGCATATCCCGAACCCCTTCGCCGCCCGTGACAGGAAAAGGCAGATGATCCCCGGGGATGTTCACGGATGTCTCCTTCAGCTTTCCGGGACGGCATTTCATCGGCCTGTCCGAAAGACCCTTTCCCGGTTCCGCTGTGTCTCCACGGCAAAAAGCTCCCGGGGTTTTCCCGGGAGCTTCCATCAGGACTCCGGTCCGCTCATCCGTCAGTTGACAACCTTGCGACCCTCGGAATCCACATACCAGCCGTCGATCCAGGCATCGGTCACCATCCGGCCGCTTCCATCCACGTAATAGGTATCATTGATCCAGCGGTTGATCACCCTGTATCCGCTTTTGTTGAAATAATACCAGTAGCCGCTACCGTTTCCGCCATCCGGCTCTTTGAACCAGGCGTTTTCGATCATGGCGCCGGATGCATTGAATCCATAGGCATCGTACTTGCCATCGCCCTTCTCGAACCACACGGTGGTGTTCCGGGCCATAAACGGC
>CACYGY010000073.1 GCA_902774025.1 uncultured Eubacteriales bacterium | reverse complement strand
GGCAACTTCTTTTTCAGTTGCTGACTCACCGTCGTTTTACCGACGCCCATTGTACCGCCGATCAGATATATTGTTTTCATATCTGTTCCTCACAAATCCTGGTTTGTCGAGCCGATGCCCAAGGATTACTTCTAACATCTTTGCCAGATTCCTGCAATCAAATCAATGCACCATGAGTGCGGAAAGGAGGCCTCGTTGACCAACGTGAACAGTACCGCCCCTGTTGTCGAAGAACCAAAGGCAGATGAGAAGCCGACACTTGTTCTCACAATCGGCAGCGGAACATACCCCATCTTCCTGCAATTCAGCACGAAGAACAGCACGAGTCTGGAAGAACGAATCAAGCAACTGATTCGCGATGAAGTGTTTTCCACTCCTGCCTGACACAAACGGAAACGATTCTTTTTCATACCGCCGCCGAACCAGTGAAAAAAGGCTTGACAAAGGAAAACTGAAAACTGCCGGCATCCTCCACGGACATCAGGATGCCGGACAGGGTGATCAGCCCGATGGCAGTCCACAGCTTCTTCCCGATCTTATCCCTGAAAACCAGCAGGGCGATGACTGAGGTGGCGACAATCTCGAAGTTGTTCAGCAAAGAGGCGTTCGCCGCTGAGGTGCGCTTCAGACCCATCATCAAAAAGACAGGCGCGGCGATATCCAGCACCACCATGCCCAGTGCGTACGGCAGATCCTTCTTCGTCAGCCGCATTTCACGCCCTGCATGCCCTGTCATGCCCCGGACAAGACCCAGGACAGCCATGCCGGCACCGGCGCCAAGATACAGAAATCCGGCCATCATGGCTGGCGGGACATTCTGCAGCAGCAGCTTGGAGACCGGTGGATTCAGGGCATACAGGGCAGCGGCGAGAATGGCGCGGAAATAGGCTTTTTTCATTTCAGTCTCCCCAATTCCCGGAACCGGTATCCTCCTTCAACCGCGCTGACCACCGCAGGCACGGAGCCGGAACTGCGCCGGAGGGCGCCGCTCCTTGACATGGGTTCATCCTTTGCGTATGATCTGTACAATACCGAACACCATATCCGGTTTTATTGTAGTTGCTCCGGATGTGCGGTTCAAGAATCAGAAAACGTGATTCATCCCTTACCGGACAAATCTCCGGAACTGTTCAGGAGGAAAGGCATGGACCGCAGACAGAGAAAAACCCGGGAGGCCGTCTTCCGGGCCTTCACCGGGCTGCTGAAAGAGGAAAGCTATTCGAAGATCACCGTGCAGCAGATCATCGACCGGGCGGATATCGGCAGAACAACCTTCTATACGCATTATGAGACGAAGGACGCTCTGCTGGAATCCCTCTGCGCCGACATCTTCGGCCACGTGTTCTCAGAGGATCTGCAAAAGGAAAGGACCCATGATTTTTCCCGCGATCACGATATCCCCTCCAGGCTGAAGCATGTCCTTTATCACCTGCAGGATCATATGGAATACCTGCCCGGGATCCTGTCGGGTGAAAGCCGGGATGTGTTCATGAAATCCTTCAGGGCGCATCTGAAGGATCTGTTCTCCGCCGTCAAAGCTCCGTACGCAGCTTCGGTTCCTCAGGACTACATGCTCAACCACATGGTCTGTGACTTTGCGGAAGCCGTGCAGTGGTGGTCGGAAAACAATCAGTACTCACCGGAAGATATCAGCGGTTTTTTCCTTGCCACAACTCCGGTCTGCCCGTGTGAAACCGGAGCGCGGAAGCGATGCCGTCTTCAGAATGCTCATGCAGGAAGGCAGGGGTGCAGCGATGACTCAGGTGCGTTTTTACGATCAGACGGATGACCGGAACCTCAGCTTTGCCGTGATCGTCACAGTAACCGGCGGGCACTGGGTGTTCCTGAGGCACAGGGAGCAAGGGACTCTGGAGATTCCATGCGGGCATCTGAAAACGGGAGAAGAGATTCTGACCGCCGCCAGGCGTATCCTTCAGGAGGAAACAGGCGCCGCCGGATTCACCATCGATCCGGTGTGCGTCTGCTCCGTCACCTCGCCCTGCTGTTCCAGCGGGCGGGAAAACTTCGGCATGCTGTTCCATGCAAAGGTCACCGCCTTTGAAAAGAATCTGCACAGTGAGATCGTCATCCGGGACGATCTCCCGGAGGCGTGGACGTATCCGGAGATTCAGCCGCTTCTGATCCGGGAGGTGATGAAACGGCGGGCAGACGGGTTCCGTCCCGCGATCCTTGAGACGGAAAGACTGGTCCTGCGTCCATGGAGGGAAGAGGATGCGGAGGCGTGTTACCGCTATGCAAAGGATCCCCGTGTCGGTCCTGCCGCGGGATGGCCGGCGCACACAAGCGTTGAAAACAGCCGGCAGGTGATCCGCGATGTTCTCTCCTCCCCTGAAACATATGCCATCGTGCTGAAGGAAACAGGACAGCCCGTCGGGAGCATCGGACTGCATCATAACGATCTGGCCGTGAAAGACGATGAGGCTGAACTGGGATACTGGCTGGGTGTCCCCTGCTGGGGCCGGGGGATTGTCCCCGAAGCGGGGCGTGAAATCCTGCGGCACGCCTTTGAGGATCTGGGGCTGCGGCGCGTCTGGTGCGGCTGCTATGACGGGAATGAAAAATCCAGGCGCGTGCAGAAGAAACTCGGCTTCCGATATCAGTGGACGACCGAAAACCTTCCCGTTCCGCAGATGCATGAAACGCGGACGGGCCATGTCAGCCTTCTGACCGCAGAACAGTGGACGGTACAAAACAGCCTGTCCGGCTTTGACAATCACGATCCCCGGATTCCGTACCATGAACTGATGCTTGAGCAGAACCTGGGCGCCATTCCGGAAATCCCCCTGCCCGCGGGATATCATTACCGGAACTATGTCCCGGGTGATGAAGCGGCATGGATCGCCATCGAGATGAGCGCAAGGGAATTCAGCACCCCCGCGGAAGGGGAAGCTGCCTGGGAAAAGTATTACAAAGGTCATGAGAATGAGCTCAGGGACAGGATGTTCTTTGTAACCGATGACCGGGGACAGCTGCTTGCCACGGCATGTGCGTTTTACGATATCCGTTCCGGGGACGACGGAAAGACCGGGTGGCTCCACTGGGTCGCCGTCCGGCGGGATGCACAGGGGCTAGGCCTGTCCAAACCGCTCATTGCCCATGTGCTTGGGCATATGGAAAAGCTTGGTTATGTCCGGTGCGTCGTTCCGACACAGACAACGACCTGGCTGGCGTGCAAGGTATACCTGGATCTCGGCTTCCTGCCGATAGCGGAGAATGCGAAACGCAGCGCGGCAGGCTGGAGGATTGTCCGGACACTGACGAACCATCCCGCGCTTTCCGGTTTTGCCCCTCTCTCCGGATCCGACCTCACCGGAGGGGAACTGCGCCTTGCAGAGGCGGATTTCGCCCCGGAAAAAGCTCCCTGAAAACGGCATCCGGATCCGCCCGCAGACTTTCCGGAGAAGCACCGTTTCGGAACCCGTTCCGGCTTCCTGCAGGATCCCGGAAAAAACATCCCCGGCATTTCCATGGCAGCCATTGAGATCCGAAGGCTGTCATGGAAATGCCGGGGATGATTCGTATATACCCTGAAATCCCGGAACCCTGCCCTTACATCCTGTCGAGAGAAGGGTGAATGGAAACCGGCTCAGGAGGCGTGAGGACGATCCGGCACAAAGCCTTCCAACGGAAGACCACAGAGATTGGGAGGATGGAGATACCGTTCATGATCCTTCCTCCCGCTTTCTGACCGCCCCGCTTCCGGGTTTTCAGCCGGACTGCGTCACTTCAGGATCCAGCCCACCGCGCCGCGAAGGCTGACGATGTACCAGTCCCCCGCCTCCTTCAGGATCGGAAGCCGGACACCCTCGTCAAGCAGAGCGACCCTGGGAGCGGAAATGTCATCCCATGCGTATACCGCTGTTTTCTTTTCCGTGACATACCAAGCCGGATTGATGACGATACAGCCTTTGTCCACCCAGCCCAGGGACGATTCCTCGGAATCCCCGAGGGTACAGTACACAAACCCGTTCTCTTCCGTCGGCCCCTCCTCAAGATCCGCACCGATCACGATGGGCAGATCCCCGTAGTGCAGGGTCTGGAGTGCTGCGGATGAAGCGTCCGGCTTTTCATGCAGGCTGAGTTCCTCGCACAGCACCACGGCGGGATAACCGATCTGCTGTCCCGGACCGAAGGGCGGTATGACCTCCGCGTGAACTGTGGCGATGCATCCAAAGGCAAGGACCAGTCCTGTCAGAATCGCCATCCATGTGTTCTTCCTCATGTTCATCTCTCCTTTGACTTCTCTTGTGCATTCAGGCGCACTTCCGGAATTCTCCCGTCAGCATCGCTCATCCTGTATGATTTCTCCGGGCACCCGGCCATCGTCTTCCTCCTGCCGGCCACCCTGAATACAGAACGGAACAGCACGCCCGAATCTTCCCGATCCCGCTGTACTTTTTTGATTCGCCTGCAGGGCACCCTGTCCCCTCCGGCCGCTCATCCCCGTTCACGGAATCCGGAAAACTGAGTCCCATCATATCTCCCGCCATGTTCTCTGTCAACTGTCCGCAGTCTGCCTGACATCTTCCATTTTTCCGTTTTCCGGATGCCCGGCATCCTTCTGACGGAGTCACCGGAATCTGAAGAGCCGGGCAGGGCGATGAAAAACCCCGGTCCCCGCCATCGGTTCATTTCCGCATCCTGTCCTTCTCCCGTCCCGGAGACGGTCCGCAGACCCCGGGGCCGTTTTCCATCCGGCCTGGCGCAGCGGCGTCCTTCGAATTGCGTGATGGCAAAAAGCTGTCGCAGAGGTGGAATCAAGCTGTCAGACGGCCATCCATGTCCGTGCTGCAGAACATGAAAGATCCGCAGGGGCATGGCTGCGCCGGCCGTCTTTTCAGGCATGGGCAGACTCCCCTTGACAGAACCGGATCGGCATGCTAAATATTGCTTTGTCATATGACTAAGTCATATCCGGCTGGGGCAACCGACCGGCTTCCTCCTGAGGCTCCCCGGCGCCTTCCCTCGCGCTCTGATGGTTAGTCTTTGCTAACACCCGGGCGGCAGAATCCTCTGCAGCCATTTTCCGGAGTCTGCTGTCCCCTTCCCCTGCCGGCCGCACTTTGAATCCGCCCTGCAAGGAGCTTTCACCCCATTCCACGGAGAACCATCTGCGGGACCGGGTATGACGACGTGCACCGGACTCTGACGGCAGATCCTGCGGATCGACGGGCCGTCCCCGGAGGCAAAGGACGCGGGAATCGCCGCGGAGGACAGCATGATGTTCGGCCATGCCCGTGGCGGGACGGCAGAACGGAGGCCCCCGGCCGCTTCGTCATCGGTGGGTCTCCGGGCTCACCGGGCGGAAGATCCCCGGGGAATCGGCAGGGGGCAGCTCATTCCACGGCTGCGGGACCGGCCGGACGGTTCCCCGGCGGCGGCCCGTGTCTTCGGTTTCCGTCCCGCCGCCGTCATCCGGGCGCCGGATCTTCACAGGCCCATCCGTCAAAGGGCCGGGTGGACCCGGGCGATACGAACAGGACGGAAGCGATGAAGGCAGCTTTAACGATTTAACCTTTCCCCGGGAAGAGACGGCAGAGAAAACGTACAGAGGAGGAAACCATGGACAGACAGACGGGATTTTCCGACACGCCCACCAGGGAGCGAATTCTGAGCAGCGCAAAAAGACAGTTTCTCAATCACGGCTTTCAGGGCGCGTCCATCCGCAGGATCGCCGCTGACGCCGGCGTCACCTACGGTGCCCTCTACGGATATTTCAGCTCAAAGGAAGCGCTTTTCTATGCCCTTATCGACCCCCTGGCAGACCGGATCCTGGAGAAACTGGACCAGATCGAGGCTGACATGCGCTCCCTCCCCGCGTCTCAGCGGCTTTCCGGCATGAGCGGAGTGTTTACCGCGCGCCTGCCGGAGCTGGTGGACCTGATCTTTGAGGACCGGGAGATCGTGAATCTGGTCATCGGTGGGTCAAAGGGGACGAAATATGAGCACTTCATGGCCGATCTGGTGAAGCGCGACGTCATGGCCATATCCGCCGCCGGGGACAGCAGCACACCGGGCCTTCATCCCTTTGACGCGCAGACGCTGGAGATGATGATGGAGGGCTACATGGCAGCGCTGTTCCATCTGATCGTATCCGGCCGGGACCGGCAGGCGGTGGAGCAGAGCATGAATCTCTTCACGGGGATATGCGCCGCCGGCATGCTGGCGCTGATGAAGGATTCAGGGGACGAAAACAAATCAGAAGGAACCGATCATGAGCAGCAGAGTTAAAATCGAAAAGAACACGGTGCAGGAAACGCTGGTGATGCCCCTGTACGGCAAGGCCTGGGCGGTCAGAAACTTTCCCGATCTGTTTCACGACACGGACTGCCAGAGTCTCATGGACCGTCTGGACTACGATTTTTCCGCCATGCGGAAACAGGAGGGCAATGTCCGGATGAAGATCGCCGCCCTGGCCTCCGCCACCCGGCAGTACGCCCTGGTGTGCGAGGTGAAATCGTATCTGAAGGAGCATCCCGGGGCGCTGGTGGTCAACCTGGGCTGCGGGCTGGACACCGCCGGGCACCAGGCGGACAACGGTCTGTGCCGCTTTGCCAATGTGGACTTTCCCAATGTCATCGGGATCCGGGAGCAGCTGATGCCCTCCACGGAGCGGGAGAAGAACATCGGCTCTGATCTGAACGACCGGGGATGGTTTGATCAGATCGGTTTCCGCCCGGAGGAAGGCGCGGTGTTCATCGCCTCCGGTGTGTTTGTCTACTTCAGGAAAGAGGATGTGCGGAAGCTCTTCTGCGCCATGGCGGAGCGTTTTCCCGGCGCGCGCCTGGCCTTTGACGGGCAGAACAGAAGGGGCATGGAGATGGACCTGAAGGCCGTGAAGGCATCCGGCATCGACGTCAGCACCAATTTCTGCCTGGAGGACCCGGAGAAGGAGCTCTCCTCCTGGAGTGACCGCTTTGCCCGGGTGCAGCGGAAAGGGATGTCCACCGGCTACATCCGGCCCGACCGGCGGTTCGGCCTTCTGTACCGGCTGATGGCACCCTATGCAGACAAAAAGGGTCTGTCACAGCTTGATGTGATCGATTTCAAAAAGGACTGACGCACCATGGGCTTTCGCTATACGCCGGAGGATCTGATCCGCCGCAGCGACTTTTATGACTGGTACCGCAGCTTCCCTGAGGAAACCCGGCAGCGCATCCGGCAGAGGGTGGAGGGCTTCGTCCGGGAAAACCCGTCCTTCCGCCTCTCCCTCCTCACGGGACCGGGCTATTGGGTGATGCACTGGCTCATGGGTGACCTTTACACCTCCCTTGCCCTGTACCTGGTCCGAAGGGAGGAGGGTGAAAACCCGGAGGCGCTCCTTGCCGGGATCGATGCGGAGCTCACGAAAGCGGGCAAAAGGATGAACCGCAGGATGCGGTCTCTCATGAAGCTGCCCGGCGCCTTCGCCCTTGCGCGTCGGATTGTGCCGGGAGCGATGACGCTGGCCAACGGACATGGTTTCCGGGTGACAAAGGTGGACTGCGGAAAAAGCGGCTTCGGCTTCCATGTGACCGAATGCCCCTTTGCGCGTCTGTATGCCCGGTACGGCGCGCCGGAGATCGGTCCCGTGCTCTGCCGCTTTGACGACACCCTGGGCGCGGGCTTTGATGATTTTGAGTTCCTTCGCAGGGGCACCCTCTGCCGGGGAGATGACCGGTGCGATTTTCTCTACAGGAAAAAAGAATGAGTCGGCCGGGGTCAGGGGATGGAAGGAATTCGGCGACGGGGATACCAATGCCCGTCACTGGAGCGAACGGGTGCTGAAGGTTCTCCTGGAGCATCAGGAGACGCTGGAGAGCCTGTTTAACCGATAGAGCGGAAATGAAGCCAGACACCGTACGGGTGTTTCCGGCTTCATTTCCGTCAGTCAGGAACCGGCAGGGGGCCGGTTTCTGCAGGCCCCTTTGGGAAAACGGCAGGACGTTCCGGGCTGTGCCGTGATTTCCGCGGTCTGAAATGTCCGTGTCTGATCCTTTCTTCATGGATCCGGCTGGAATCAGGCAGATTCCATGCAGTACGGGCAGGAGAAAGTCCCAGTTCGTCTGCGGACAGTATACGAAGACTCCCGTTGGTTCGAAATGCCCCAGCGCCCACCGGATCGAAGCGGACGCTGTGATGAAGCTGCTGACCACCATTCTGAAGGCCTGCGCCGAGTACGTGCATATTGACCGGGAAGCGTTTCTGGCAAGTGTGCAGGAAGTGGAGGACACCAGGCAGCAGAATGAGCTGGCACAGTACAGCGAACGGCTGAAGGCAGCACAAACCAGAGCCGCGGAGCTGGAAAAACTGATCTGCCGCATCTATGAGGATCACATTCTGGAGAAGATACCGGACGAACGGTATGAGGCGCTGGACAGTCAGTACACGCAGGAGTTGCAGCGCATGAAATCGGAGATTGCCGTATGCGAAGCAGCGCTCGCGGAGCAGACCCACCGGCGCGGCTCCGCGGCCAGGTTTGCCGCCCTGTTCGACAAGTATCAGGATTTCTCCGAACTGACACCCGGCATGATCCATCAACTGGTGGAGAAGATCGTGGTGCACGAGCGGGATATCAAGGGCAGTCAGACCAGTCCGCAGCAAATCGACATCTACTTCAACTTCATCGGACACTTCGTTCCCCCGACCTTCGGCCAGGAGGCGCTGACGCCGGAGCAGATCATCGAACAGGAGCGGGCGAAAGAACAGCGGGAGAGATTCAAGCGCCAGTACCAGAGGCGTAAGGCCAGCGGCAAGCAGAAGGAATACGAAGACAGGACGCGGGAGCATCATAAAGCAGTGATCGACGCCCGGAAGGAAGCCATGCGGGCAGAGATCATCGCGGAAGGTATCTACACCCCGGTTCAGCCCATTCTTCAACCACAGAGAGGAGCTGTTGGATTATGACACAGAACACCATGCCGAAACGAATTCACGACAATCAGAACGGACTGGACTACTGCCTGCATGGAGACTACTATCTCCCGGACATCACCATCCCGGAAACAGATTCTCGACCCATTGGGAAATGGGGCCGGATGCACCAAGCCTACCTGAAGGAGCACCAGCCCGGCCTGTACAGCCATCTGATCCTGTCCGGCAAGCTGCATCAGTATCTGGCTGACCTGAACGAGCAGGCACAGGCACGACTGGAAACCTTTATCCAGCTTATGCAGCACAGCGAGGGTGTGGACGAGAAGATGAAGGCGCGCGATCAGATGCTGTGGGTTGGAAGGATGAATAACATCCGGGAGCGGGCAGAAGAGATTGTGATTGCGGAAATGGTGCTGGCATAAAACACGACAGAACCGCCCAACCTGATGTCAGGATTTTCGATTTCAAGTTGGGCGGATCCCCTACAATTATCACGTTTTCCGAATCAGCCTCATCGCCTATTGCCATACTACATCACTGCAGCCATACTCAACTTGAGACTGCCAGACAGAACTGGCGGTTTGTGGAGGGATTATTCAATGGATGACAGGAGCAACAGCACGCAGCCGGAGACCGGTGGCGAGATCGCCATTGTGGACGAGCGAACGATCCAAGACAAGATCTATATCGTCCGAGGCGTAAAGGTCATGCTGGACTTTGAACTGGCTGAGATTTATGGATATACAACGCGAGCATTCAATCAGCAAGTCAAGAACAATGCGTCAAAGTTCGATGATGATTTTCGTTTCCAGCTAACCCGTGAAGAACTGGATGACCTCGTGAGGTCAAAAAAATTGATCTCACGAACAAACTCGGTTTTTCAAGGACAATCAGGCGGTACCCGCTATCTGCCTTGGGCATTCACCGAAAGTGGAATCTATATGCTGATGACGGTGCTCAAGGGCGATCTCGCGACAAGGCAGAGCAAAGCCCTCATCCGGATTTTCCGCGCCATGAAGGATTACATCGTTGAAAACCAGGGGCTGCTCACTCAGCATGATTATCTGCGGCTCTCCATGCAGGTGTCGGACACGCAGCAGACCGTTCACGCAATCCAAGCGCAGCTGGTAGAACACGAGGACCGGCTGAACACGGTCTTCACCCAGATGAGTGATACCGTCCGCAAGTCGGAGATCTCGCCCTTCATGCTGGATCTGGCCAAGAAGGCAGACAAGGATCATCCGAAGGAATTCCTGATTCTGAACGGTCAGCCGGCCAAAGCGGACGAGACCTACATTAGCATTTACAGCCAGGCGAAGCACAGCATCTTCATCATCGACAACTATGTGAGCATCAAGACACTGCGGCTGCTCCACGGCGTTCAGGCCGGTGTGACGGTCACTGTCTTCAGCGACAATATCGGCAGTCAGCTTCACGCTCATGACTATGCTGATTTCAAGACAGAATTCCCCTCTATCCCGGTCAGCTTCCAACAGACCCGCCGGACCACGCATGACCGCTTCATCGTTCTGGACTACGGCACCGGCGATGAGAAGGTGTTCCACTGCGGGGCATCCTCCAAGGACGCCGGCGTCAAACTGACGACCGTGATCAGCGAGCTGACGGACAAGCAGCTGCTGATCGGATTCCGAGGGCTGATCAAGAAGCTGATGGCGAATCCGGCGCTCACGTTGCGCTGATCAACTGGAACTTTCCCCCATTATTCGGGAGATTGTGAACGCGCGTGTTCACAATCCCTTCTGTCCTGCCCAGCGGCTCAGAACCGCTGGGCTTTACTATGTCACGAACGGCCGGCAAATGAGCTGGTCGTTTCCTTTATCATCATGACAAAACAACGCAGGAGGCAACATGGATACCCAGATGGAGAAGCTGCTCGCAGCACAGGAGCGGGCCTTGCAACAGAAGAACGAGGCTGATCGGAAGGCGAAGCAGGCCAAGAAGCAAATCGAAGATCTGAAGCGCAAGCGGAGGACACAGCGGCTGATCGTTCGGGGTGCGATTCTTGAGAAGTTCATCCCGGATGCCGAGACTCTGTCCGATGACGATGTCTCGGCACTACTGTCCGGGCTGCTGAACAAGCTTGGTAACTACGGACGTAGTGAATCGAGTCTTTGCTTAGTGGTCGTTATCAGACCAGCCTCCGGGCTGGTTTTTTCATGACCTTCTGCACCGAATAAGCAAATACGACATGGACAAATCTGTGCATATTTCATGCGATTCACACGAAAAATACAAAGCGTGCGGCATCCCTTTGGCCGGAACCCCTTTCTGTCCGGTTATGTATTCAGATAGTCATTACAATGAAACACGATTTGCACGTTATAGATTCCCTGTACCTGTCCGGGCCTGGTACCCGGCACTCCCCTGTACATCGCCCTGGATACAGCAATGGGAATATGTTCTGGGAAAGAGAGCGAATATCCCTGATCAGGAAAAAATGTCATGAACAGGGTGAAGAAGGACGCATGGTACTGAATGGTTCAATCAGGGCTGTTGCAAAGTCTTGAAAGGCCAGAAATAGACGTTTTCTTTTGAATTCATATTGTAAAATATGTATTCAAATGTCAAGTATCCCCAGAGCAGGGCTTTCACCCCATGTAAGGACTGCGGAAACGACGGGTAATCAGCCTGCGAATTCCTCCATTCATCGTCCCAGCGCGATGAGATACTCTTCCACATTGAGGTATCGGATCCCCCCGACATCCTGCGTTTTCCCCCGGTAGATCACATATCTCCCGGTGATGGTCCCGAACCTGGCGGTCGTTTCGGCGCATTTCTTTTCGTCCGTCAGATGGCGGGCCTGTTCCGGAACGGCCTCGACGCTGTGCTTGATCTCATAGATCTCGCAGGACGCGGTGCTGGGGGAAAAGACGACCATGTCGAATTCGCCGACGGAAAACTGCAGATGGAAGACCTTTGCGTCCCGCCGGGCTGTCTGCGTTTCCAGCAGCACAATGTCCTCCATCATCCGCCCCTTGACCTCAGTCAGGATCCGATCCACAGCCCAGCTGCGTTCCGACAGATCATAGGCGCGGAAAGCGTCATCCTGGATCAGCTGGCTGATCAGCGCTTCCGCCTGCGCATACCGCATCCCCGGCTGGGTAATGACGGTGCGGCTGTCTGCCTGGTTGAAATCCGTCATATGGATCACCGGAATGTCGAAGGTCAGGTCCAGCAGATCCAGGTATTCCTTGATTTCCCGGCGGTGGACGTCGGTGATCGCCACTGTCTGCTCTTCCTTGTTCCGGATTTCCAGCAGCTCCCGCAGTTTCTCCGTGATGGCATCGCTATCCACCCGGTCCAGAATATCGCTGGGATTGGTGCGATCCCGGCGGAGATTGGCAGCGGATACCCGCAGATCATGGGAGCGGAAGCGCCTTGTCAGCACCTCCAGCGTAAAGGCATGGTTGATGTCCTCAATGATCCGGTTGATGGCGCTGGTCAGCTCATTCCGCTCATAAAGCGCGTACAGATTGCGGAAGTGACCGCCATACTGGTAGTATCGCAGGGAGTGCTGGATATTGCGGGCGATGGCGCTGTCCACATACTCATCCGTGGACTGCTTTGTGGCAAAGGTCGGCTGGTTGTACTGCACGCCGCTCACGCTCATGGTGCCGCCGTAGCGGATATACTCGTCGATGCCGTGAACGCCCAGCACCCGGTCAAATTCCCGATAGGGGATCAGGGTGGTGTGCAGCATGACGCAGCGGTCATAGAGCTGCTCATCCTCCGTGAAAACAAAGCCCAGGGAGTCGGTGCCGGAGAGGACGATCTTCATACCGCTGGCCGCGAACACGTCGGAAAAGAGCGCCGCGCCCTGGATGAAGTCCTCCATCAGCGTCACTTCATCCAGGAAGATGTAGCGGTACCCGTGCCGCTCCAGCGCTCGGAGATCCTGATTCAGCTGGGCCAGATTGTTCTGCGCGGTGACCTGGATGAATGCGGTCTTTGCAAACATGGCCTCATCCATTTCTGCAATGGCCTGGCGGATCATGGTGGTCTTGCCCGTCCTGCGCAGCCCATACAGAATGAAGACCTTGTCGTGCAGATCGCCGTACAGATAGTCGTGGAGCACAGCAAAGCAATCACGCTTCCGCCACCCCAGAACGGGCCGGATAAAGGCGCGCAGCGCATCCCCGGTACGATGTGCCGAAGCCAGCTGAAGCGGCGACACAGATGTCGGCACCGGCTCACTGCGAAGCAGTGCCTGCAGGCGCTTCCGCTCTTCAATCCCCGCCCGCAATGCCTCCAGTTCCTCCTCATGCACCCGACGGCCCCGCTGCTTCCCGTCTTCTGTCCATTGGAGATAGGGATACTTCCTGCCGTTGATCGTTTTCATCGTGATGCCGCCCACCGGCAGCGCATCGATCTTCGCCTGAATCTCCCGGCGTTCCGCTTCGTTCATCTTGCACACCTCCTGCCCGTTCAAATTCATTTTAACTTTTTAACTTAGTTTTGTAAACTCTCTTAAGATAGTAAGCATCCACCGGCGTAGCCGGTGGCTTTTCATATCTGGGCATAGCCCTGGATTACTAGCTTGCGCCCTCGCAGGCATACGGTCTGCCACTTGCGAAAGACTTGTTCCGGTCGCCCGTAAACGGGTTGTTCAATTACCTGTTGTTCTGGCTACCCGTAAACGGGTTGTCGTTCGCTTTCCCGAGCATCGTCATCTGTTCTCCCATGCGATCTTCACCGAGTTGATGCTTGATGTACTCTGCAATTGCCTTTGTGTTCTTCCCTACGGTATCTACATAGTACCCCCGACACCAAATGAGATTTCTCATGAATCCCCGCTCCTTTCGCCTTTCGGCCTACGTCTGCTGTGGGAATGGACGCAACACCGGAGCGATCGCGCCGCGTTCCTGTCCCGCATCCGCTTTTTCTCCCAGCAGGCGCTGATGTTTTCTCCTCCGATCCTTTCCCGGTCTTCCTTCTCCGGAACGGGTAGTGCAGGAGGGCCTGTCCTTCTGTCTCCGGAGCAGGGAAAATCCATGACTCTTCCTCTGTCCTGTCACACTTCTTCCGACCCGGCGCCCGCTCCGGAATCCTGCCGGTACCTCTCTCCCCGGATGAAAAAAAACGACAGGGTATCCCCTGTCGTTCCGTAATCATGACTGTCATGGTGCCGGGAGAAGCGGCAAAAATGGATGCTTCTCCCCTTTTCACCCCGGGCGTGATCCCTTCAGCTCATCAAGGCGGACCCTTGAAAGCCGTCCCCGGTGAAGGGAACATACGCTTCATTCTTCCGTCTCTTCCCGGAGCACCAGCACGTCATAGGGTGCGAGGGTAACCCGGCCCTCATGCCTCTTTCCGGTGAGCAGATCGGTCATGGCGCAGGGCAGCGTGCATGCCGCCGGTTTGCCGCCGAACTCCACCAGCATGAGACCTGAACCTGCCTCGCCCTTTCTGGGGGCAGCCATAATGTCTCCCTCCACGCAGATGCCCTTCACCCCCGCGAGCTCACAGGCCATGGAGAGAATCCGCGTCATGTCCTTTTCAGAGGGAATCGTGCCAAGAAGAATCACCCGTCCCCTGCCCACGGCGCGGCTCACCATCAGGGACTTCCCCTTCAGGGCGCTGTGCCCTTCCGTGACCACTGCCAGGGTGTCCTCACCGCAGTCCTCAGCCATCTCAAACCAGGTGCTTCCCTCAAAGGGCGTGCCATCCTTCCACGCTGCCTTCACACGGCCCTCCGTGTCCGGGACACCGTAGCACCATTTCACCCCGATCAGCTCCTCCAGGATTCCGAAATAGCGGTCCCTGTAGCGCGCGCCCTCCGCGTTGCGCACGTCCGTCAGAGGACCCGCCACCCAGACGCCCCCATCCCGGACCCATGCGGCCACGCGCTCCGGAAGACCGTGTTCCTCCAGACTCATCACCATGGGGGAGATGAGCAGGCGGTATCCCTTCAGATCCTGGAAGGCGTCAATCACGTCCGGCCGCAGACCCAGACGCACCGCGGGTGTGTAAAAGGAATCCTGAACCGTAGGCGCGTACCGGAGACCGTTGACCACATTCTGGGCAAGGTTCATGTTCCAGCTCAGGGACGTGAAATGCATGGCCACATCCGTCACCACCCGGGTGCCCCGGATCATCTCCTCCGCCTTCCGGTACCCCCGTGCCACCTCCGAGACCTCCCCGGTGGTGTGCATCTCCCTGCCGCTGGCGTCCAGGACCGCGCCGTGCATCAGCTCATGGCCGCCCCAGTGGGTCCGCCACAGCCAGTACATGTTCATCTCGCCCCCCAGGGCAATGGGCAGCCATGAGTTCGCCCGGCAGAACCCCTCGGGTTTCAGACTTTGTCCGATGGCGGTGGAACCATTCCAGCAGGTAGCCGTCTCAGTATTCCAGAAGGGTCTTTCCTTCAGGGTGCGCAGGAAATCGAACCAGAAGGAACACGCGTGGAGATTTTCCGGCACGTTGTAATGGTTGAACTCCACCACGTCCAGCTTTTCCGTCATCCGCCGGTAATCCATGCCGTTGACGGGCATGGTGTCCGTGCCCACCGGAACCTTCACATACCGGTGCAGGATCTCGGCCTGCCGGTGCACAAAGGCGATGTGGGAATCATTCTGGAACTCGCGCCAGGCCTGGATGAGGTGCGGATTGTGCCAAGCGTCCCGGGGAGCGGGAATGTCGGCGAAATCGTCATACCACTGGCTGAAGATGTTCAGGTCCCAGGCTTCGTTCAGAGCATCAATGGTCCCGAACTTCTTCTTCAGGCTCTCCCGGAAGGCCGCCTGACAGTGGGGACAGAAGCAGCCCATGTCCCCGGTGTAGATCTCATTGTCAATCTGCCAGCCTGTCACATGGGGATCGTCCCCGAATTCCTGCGCCATCTTTTCCACGATGCGCATGCAGTATTCATTGTAATGGGGATTGTTGGAACAGCAGTGACGCCGCCCGCCGTGGTTCATGGTCCGTCCGTTCTCCCGCTCCACGAATACGTCGGGATACAGCCGGCTCAGCCAGCGGGGCGGCGTGGCCGTGGGGGTGCCAAGGATCACCGCGATCCCCGCCTCCCCCAGTCTGTCCACCACCCGGTGGAAGAAGGAAAAATCAAACTCGCCGCTCCGTTTCTCCATCTTCTGCCAGGCAAACTCCCCGATGCGCGCCGCGGTGATGCCGATCTCCTTCATGCGCCGGATATCCCCGTCGATTTCCGACGCATCCCAGTCCTCCGGATAATAGGCAACTCCCAGCCAGGGTGCCCCGGATCCTTCTTTCATCTGTACCCGCCTCCTTCTGTCTCTGTTTTGTCTCTTTATACCATGCCCGGGAAGGTTTGAAAAGCACCATCCCGGACAGATCCATGAACCGGGAGGAATATGCGCCATGAAAACATTTCTGATCCTCACCCTCTGCCTCACCCTTTCCGGAATCGCCCTCTCCGAAACCCTGCCCCCCGTGGATGTGGACAAAGAGTGCCTCATCCGGGATATGGGCACGGATGATCTGACCGCCCTGAACCTCGGACATATGGCCTTTTCCGGCACCCACGGGGACCGGGATCCCCAAAAGGCCATGGAATGGTACCGTCTGGCAGCGGATCTCGGGAACGTCTCCGCCATGGAAGCCATGGGCCTCCTCTTTGAGGAAGCGCAGGACATGCCCCAGGCCCTTTTGTGGTACCGCAGGGCCGCCGAAGCCGGAAGCCCCGGTGGGCGGGCGCACCTGGCCCTTCTGGAAGGCGGGGAGGCGGAGGATGTGTACAGAATCCTGCTGGAATGCGCCGGCGAGGGAAGCAGCTATGCCATGACGCAGCTGGGCCGGTGCTGCGAGGCCGGTCAGGGCGTCCGGCAGGACCCGGAAAAAGCCGCGGAATGGTACCGCCTCGCCGCGAAGGCCGGGAACGGGGAGGCCATGGACGCCCTGGGGATGATGGCCCTTGACGGGAATCCCCCGGACCTGAATCAGGCGGAGGAATGGTTCCGCTTATCCGCCCGGGCCGGTTCCCGCAGCGGCATGGTCCATATGGGGGAATACTGCTTCTTCCTCTTCTCCTCCGCAAAGCCTGCACTCCCCTGGTTCCGCATGGCCGCAGAGCGGGGCGACGGGGAAGCCATGTTCGCCCTTGCCTCCTTCCTCCTGTGGGAACCGGACGTGGAACGGAACCTTCCGGAGGGCCTGGAATGGATGCGCAGGGCCGCGGAGGCCGGCGTGCGGGACGCCATGTACAACATGGGTTTCCTCCTTCTGTGGGATGAGGAGACGAATCATGATCCAGGGGAGGGCATGTTCTGGCTGGAGCGGGCTGCGGAGGCGGGGGATCCGGACGCCATGACGGCCCTTTCGGATCTTCTCCTGGACGGGGAAACCGTGGAGCCCGACCCGGAGACGGCCATGAAATGGCTGCTCCGCGCCGCCGAGGCGGGCGTCGGGGAGGCCATGTCGGAAATCGGATGGCTCTTCCTGACGGGACAGGGCGCGGAGCAGAGCGACGAAAAGGCCGCGGAATGGTTCCGGAAAAGTGTCCTCGCCGGATGTCCGGACAGCATGTATGACATCGGGTGCATGATCCTGGAGGGGGACGGGTCGGAGCAGGACACGGGACGCGCCCTGTTCTTCCTGGAAAAGGCGGCGGAGAGCGGCTCTGTGGAAGCCATGCTGAAGGCGGCGGAAATCCGCCTTGAGGACCGGGACACGGAGCCGGATCCCGGAAAGGCCCTGGAATGGTATGAAAGGGCCGCGGAGGAAGGCGATGAGCGGGGCATGTACTTCATGGGCCGCATGCTGGAAAAGGGCCTGGGGACAGAGCGGGATGAGGGGCAGGCCCTGGGGTGGTATCTCCGGTCCGCTGACTCCGGATCCGTGGATGCCATGCTGGCCGTTTCCCGCATGTACAATGAGGGGCTGGGCCCTGGAATGGTATGAAAGGGCCGTGGAGGCGGAAAAGGCGCTCCGTGGAGACGGGGAGCCTTCCCCTGAAAGCAGTTTTCAGCTCCTCCGGTCCATTCTCTCCGGGGAGACACCGGGGGATTCCTTCACCGACAGCGTGGGCAGGGACGAGGATCTGGGGGTTCTCTACTTCCGTACACAGATCCCGGAGGGGGAATGATCCATGGCCCGCGCAAAGGTCGGGCCCGGCACAAAGCCCGGATGATCCCTGTCCGGGGACGGGGATCAGGAGGATACCCCTTGGATACCTTCAGACAGTGCGGGGAAAGGAAGCGCCGGAAGGCCTGCGGGGAATCGGGGACAGGAACGCCCCACAGCCTCACCCGTCCGGCCGGGGAAGGCGCGGGATCCGGAAAGAGCAGTCCTTTTCCCCTCCCCTGCCTTCCTTTCCCGTGGCCGCATTCGGAATGAAAACGAAAACGGAGCCGCCTGAGGCGGCTCCGGATAGAAGGAAGGTCCCATGATTCTGGTTCTCTGTTCCGCAGAAGTGGCTCAGGCTTCTGCGGAATATCCTGTCTATATCTGTAAAGGCGCGTCCCCGCGGGGCGGAAAGGTTCCCACGCTTTCACTCCACTGTCCTCCGGACTCCGGGTGCGCCGTAGAATCTTTCATGCTGTCCTCTGTTCTCTGCTCATCACCTGTCCTTTCATATCGTCGGTTTCATTCATGTGCCCGTTACCGGTTTACCAGTCCAGGGCCTTTTTTCTCCACGAATCGGGAATCGGAAGATCGGTCTTCTGGATCTCGTGCTTCAGGAACGTTTTTTCGGCCTGTACATACGTTTCCCGGTTCTTCCAGATCTGGCCAAGCAGGTCCAGAAAATTGCCGCCGTTGACCCTTTCCAGTTCTTCCATATCCATTTCCATCATCTGAGTATTCATTCTTCATATCTCCTTTCCATTCTCCGGCGGTTTGCATCCGCCTGTGTTCTGCGGGGTCTCTCTTTCCCCCTGCACCCTTTGATACGCACATTCCCCGGGGGATGGCAGCGGAGAGAAAACTTTTTTTCCGCATTCCCCTCTCTGTCTGTTTTTCCCTTTCAATGCCGTTCCCTGCCGTGCCCTGAAGCGTATGTGGCAAATCATGTCCGCCGCCCCGGCGGTTCGCTGCGTGTTCCAGAAATCGTCCGGTGAGAGGAATCGCGCTTTTTTACAGATTTTCAGCCTCTCTTTTTCATCGTGCCACTATTTCACTGTTGTTCTTCTCTCCCGACGTACTTCCTTTCTTCGATCCACGGATCGGGCGCTGAAACACTTGACTCAACACCCTTTTCTGTTGCGGAGCTGATGGTTTGACCCTGACTGTATGACATTGGGCAACTGACCGGGCCACGCCTGGTCAGTATTTCTCATACGCCCGCCATGGGCAATCGCATGGTGACGAAAGTCCGCTGCGCGCCTGGCAGCAGGGAACGTCAGCTGAAGGCAGGGGTGTCCACCGTGAAGTGGAATCCGAAGGAAGCCGGAGAGATACGATAAACCCTGACGGGCAAAGATCCGGGCCGAAGAACAGAAATCGCATATACGGCGGAGCAGAGGAAACGAGGCAGCAGGACAGGCGGAAATCCCATGCTCCCCGGACTCTGCCACGTAAATCCAGTGCCTGCATGGAATGAAGACGATTGCACCTTATGCGGGGAGATCTGCGGGGGTACGCAGCGCACGGGCTGTGAAGCATGGCTGAACCCACAGAAGTCAGTCCGGTCCACAGTACCTGAGAAATCGGTGAAAGCCGATGGAGGAAAAGGCCCGGCGGCTGCTGATCATACAGCATGTCAGGGATCGGGCGTATTGAAAGCGGTGGCTCGAGGAAGGATGTCTGCCCGGGGCAGTTGAGCGACCCGAGGCAGGGCAGCATCGCTGAGCGTGACGATTTCCGACCAGACGTGCGGCCTCGTCGGTCACCGAACCGCTGCCTGCGGCCCGCATGAGCGGTGGTGTGGGAGAACGGGATCAGCCAGCCCCTTCTGACCGATATGCCTGAAAAACGCAAACCCGCAATGGCATTACCGGAAAGGAATCATAAGCCATTCAATCCTTTTTGAGGATTGACAGGCAGACCTGGGAAATCCATCGAATATGCATTTATGAAAATCAGATCCATGCCACAAAAGGAATCGCTTTTTTCAGTCAGGCCCACAGCCGGCGACGGATGTAGCAAAACAATACTTGATTGTTCATTGCTTTTTCCGTTCTGTTCCTGAAACGGATGCACGTACACGCCGGCATATTGAATGCCTGCTGAGGTGTCTGCCGGATGTCCGGACGATTGATGAAGAACATCACGAAAGCTATGCTCGTGGATGGGAACGAAATGCCTCCCGGGGGTTGCGGTTCTCCGCTGATCCGCGTACCATTTTTCGTACGCCTCTGACAAAAAGCGCCTGCCTTGACTGCGGGAATTGTGTATCCCTGAGGGGTATGCAGAATGCTGTGCCTGCAGTAAAACGAAAAAGACTCATTTCTGACAGCAGAACGGAAAGAACCGTCTGTCCCCATCGTTCCGCGCCCTCTGTCATCTGTGCGGCAAATGCTGCTCTACTGCCATCCCGACGGACGCCTGCATATAAAGAGGTGCCAGTGCCTGTCAGGGCACCGCGAAAAAAACAGCTGAAAAGCAGGAGGCGTAAAAATGGAAAGCGTAATCAGGGAAATATGAAATCAAAATGGTATGCGGCGGGAACGGCACGGATCCGTCCATGGAAAAAGCCCTGGAACTGGTGAAGAACGTTGCCAGGACAGCCAAACGCTGCAAACGCACCTTCGAGGATGCGCTGCGCATGCTGATCTTCGCCTACGGCGACTGGCTGCCGGAAGCAGACATCGAAGCGAGTGTCCGGTTGGTATACGGCCTGTGATGAAAGGCAGGAGTTCGGTATGGAACGGATGAACCTGGATCCGGATGAAATCGAAGAGGCGTCCGGTGAAAAAGACAGAGGGCTGACCTGCGGGGAAACCCATAAAAAGATGGGGAACAGTGTCAGGGCAGCCTGGCAGTGGAAATGCACCATAAGGATACGCTGAAAACGGCAGCCCACACCTGCGGGGAGATAGGAAACGGACGTTGAGGCAAGCACCGGGTTTGAGAATGTATTATGACCGGGAGCAGGGTGCGTTTCTGCTTCCGCTCAATGGAAAGGGGAGGCGGAAAATCTGACAGGACGGGCAGCTCATGATATGACGACGCAAAGATGAGGAAGGGGGGGACTTCCGTGAGGCCGGCGTGGTATCTGATCCGCGTTGTATGCGGTTTCGCATATGGTTTTGCAGCTTCAGGGAAAAGTCTGCCTTCTTTGGCTTCCGGCAAGGCGCTCTGACCGGTTTATTCTGCAAGATCTGCTGGTGGTCCGATATGGGCCGCTTTTTTTCCGAACCCCACGCCGGGTGTTGGATTCGGAAAAGCTTATCGTTTTGCGTGACAGGAAAACGATAATGTCTTCGATGGTAAAACCGTCTGGGACCCGCCCTCAAAGCGACGTCGCAAAGCAGATATTCCAATACCAAACAGTTCGAAATATAAGAATGATGGTTGATCTGGTCGTTTTACAACCAGTTTTTGCATCTTCAATCAGAATCGGATGGTATTTCCTATAGGTCAAGGCAGGCGTGACTGTGGAGGTTGAGATTTGAGCGGGAACACAGGGCAGCATATCACTGTGAAAATGGTGATGTGGCTGCCCGTTTTTATTTATGAGGGTGATCACATGGGCAAATTCCCACTTGCGCTCATATCCGCACCTGTGATACACTCTTCGCAGGCGAGGCGATGGTTCTCGCCTGTTTCTCGTTCAGGAAAATTTCTGAAAAAACCGTTGAAAACAGCCCAAGATTTTGCTATAATATAGGCGTATCTTCATGCTCACGTGCAGGGATTAAGAATCCGCGCTGGCAGGCCGATGCATGAGATGGGAACTTCTCATTATTTTTGATGTAAAGGGGCTTGACAGCCATGCGGAACAGAACTACGCTCCTTAGAGCAGAGCATGGGCTGACCGCGCCCTTTTTGCGCCTTGCGAGGCGCTTGAAACTGCATATTACATTCGAGATGGATAACCGTCGGATTTGACGGGGTTACTATGTTCTGTCGAGTTTAGCGGTATTTTTTTACATGAATAATGACAAGGAGAATTTCATGAAACAAAAAACAGGAAGGAAGCTGTTAGGCCTTCTAATCACCATCGCGATGATGCTGGGGTTGTTGTCGGGGGTGAGTTTGACGGCTAAAGCGGACCCAACATCCTACGAGCTCTGGGTTGGGGAAGTTGAGGTAACGAGTGAGAATTATAGTGGTACGGGCTGGAGTTATGACCCGAATTCTCAAACTTTAACACTGAACAATTATAATAGTGAAATAATACCTTCGAATAGTTATCATATTCATGATCAATCAGATAAATATCAAAGCCAGAATCGATACAGATATTATGGTATATACAGCAAACATTCATTAACAATTGAACTTGAGGGTGACAATTTTGTACATTCATACAGTTCTAAAAGAACTGATATCGTTAACGGTTACGGAATTCGGGTAGATAATGATTTAATAATCAAGGGATCTGGTAATCTTGAAGTAAAAGCTTGGCACTATGTTAGTGGTCAGAGTATTAAATGTTATGGAATTAATGCGGGGTCTGTTACCATAGAGGAAAACGCCGGTATTATCAATATTTGTGGACATCACTATGGTATTGATAGTTCTGTGACCATTGACAGTGGAACTGTCACCGTTGAAGGAAAAGTCCTCGAAGGTATAAGTGGCAGCCTTACAATAACAGGTGGAGTGCTGTTTGCAAAGGGATCCACTGGTACGCAGACTGGTACGGGGCCAGGCGGAGCAAAGAGAGCGATAAAAGGGAATATAACAATTGGATCCGGAATGAGCGGGTTGCAAAGCGATTATGATGATGGTGATGAAAATAATGAACCAAACTGGAGTGAAATAACTTATAACGTTAACAAAGGATATGCGAAATTTAAAGCATCTCAGCCCGCCCCTGATGCGCCGACTTTGGCTTTAAGTGCTTGTAACTCCATCACGCTGAATGCCATCGAAAACGGACAGTATAGGTACTCTCACTCATATGGAGACTATACTGCTTATAGCGATTGGCAGGATGAACCTACCTTCGAAGGGCTTAACATTGGTTCAGAATACAGATTTTATCAGCGAGTGAAAGAGGATGCGACTCACAACACTTCTCCAGAGAGCGTCTACGCGGTTTTCAGAACCAAAAATCACAACCATACATGGATTTATGCTACCGGAACAGGCGAGAACACAAATACTATCACGGCCACCTGCAGTCACGAATATTGCTCGAGTGACGGGTATGATTATCACACGAACGGGATTACGCTTACAATAGCCGTACCCACGGATCTCACCTATGATGGAAACGCCAAGGAGGCGGTTATCAGCGGTTATCCAGAAGACGCTCCCGACTTTATTGAGGCTGCGCCGACGACAGTTACATACTACGCGTCAACCGGTCCAGGAAGCACAGCCAGGAATGGCGACGCGCTTCCCGGTGCTCCTGCAGTATCGGGAGATTATGTGGCGCAGATGAACTGGGGTGGAGCGACTGCCAGTGTGCCGTTTACGATCGCCAAGGCGACGTTGACAAATGTCAGTGTATCTCCGAATGGTCCCCTGACTTACACAGGCGATGCTCAGACTCCGCAGGTCACCGCCACGGCGACCGCTGTTGGTGGAGCGACTGTGACATTTACCTACAGCAAGTCGCAGGACGGGCCTTTCGGGGCTATGCCTACTGTCACAAACGTCAGCGATGGCGGGCTCTTTTACTACAGGGCCAGCGCGCCTGATCATGAGGATTCTGCCGGTACTTTCACCGTTACGGTAAACAACGCCGACCAGCCTATTCCTGCCGAGGTGCCTGCAGCGGATAGCGTTACCGTCAACAGCGTGACGCTGAAAGCGATTGAGGGTTGTGAGTACAGGTGCGGCAATGGCGAATGGCAGGATGA
>CACYGY010000072.1 GCA_902774025.1 uncultured Eubacteriales bacterium | reverse complement strand
GGATTGACGAACTGACCCGGGACCCAGCTGTCCGGGATTTCCCGGGCCAGCTCCATGGCTTTTTCAATGGCGCCCTTCATACCTTTTGCCCCTTCGGTGAGGACCAGTTCGGCACCGTAGAATTTCAGAAGATTTCTTCTCTCCACGCTCATGGTGTCCGGCATGGTGAGAATGATCCGGTATCCCCGGGCGGCGGCAAGCGCCGCAAGACCGATGCCGGTGTTGCCGGAGGTGGGTTCAATGATGACGGAAGATGGATGCAGGAGGCCTTTTTCTTCCGCGTCCTCGATCATGTTCAGGGCAATCCGGTCCTTGACGCTTCCAGCGGGGTTCATGCTCTCCAGCTTGATGAGCAGGGTAGCCTTCAGGTTCAGTTCCTTTTCCAGGCGTACGGTCTCCAGAAGAGGCGTGCGGCCGATAAGTTCTGACATGCTGTGACGAATACCGGACATAATCTGTAGCTCCTTTCCTTCATGCGGGTCTGATCAGACCGCCCTCTTCTCCGGATGGCGGCTGTAGTAATCTTCCAGAGCGGCGCGAATGGCTTCCTCGGCCAGCACGCTGCAGTGCATCTTGTAATCGGGAAGTCCGTCCAGGGCTTCCGCCACGGCTTTGTTGGTCAGTGCCATGACCTCCGAAAGGGGCTTGCCCCGGATCAACTCCGTGGCCATGGAACTGGAAGCAATGGCGCTTCCGCACCCGAAGGTTTCAAACCGGACATCGCTGACGGTGTCGTTATCGATTTTCAGGTACATCTTCATAATATCGCCGCATTTCGCGTTGCCGGCTTCACCGACGCCGTCAGCGTCCTCCAGGACACCCACATTCCGGGGGTGCCGGAAATGATCCATGACTTTTTCACTGTACAGTGCCATGCTGTTTCCTCCTCACAGAAGATGTGGTTTTTTCCCGCTCTCAAGATCCCGCCACAGGGGAGACATGTTCCTCAGGAAGGTCACGGTTTCCCGGACCTTCAGGATGATCCGGTCGACATCCGCCTCCGTGATTTCCTCGCCCAGGGTCAGACGGAGGGAACCGTGAGCCACATCATGCACCCGGCCGATGGCCAGAAGCACATGACTGGGATCCAGGGATCCGGAGGTACAGGCGCTGCCGGAGGATGCGCAGATGCCTGCATCATCAAGGTACAGCAGAAGGGATTCCCCCTCAATGCCCTCAAAACAGAAACTGACATTCCCGGGAAGACGCCGGATGGGATCACCGTTCAGGGCTGAGTGGGGGATTTCCTTCAGTCCCCGGATCAGGCGGTCCCGCATGGCCGTGAGGTGCGCGCTGACCTGATCCATACGGCCGGATACGTTTTTCAGAGCGGCGGCCATTCCTGCGATGGCGGCCACATTCTCCGTGCCCCCGCGCTTTCCCTTCTCCTGGGCGCCGCCCTCAATCAGGGGGATGACGGGAATCCCTCTGCGGGCATAGAGGAAGCCCGCACCCCTTGGTCCATAAAACTTGTGGGCGCTGGCGGAGAGAAGATCGATGCAGTCCGCCTCCACGTCAATGGGGAGGTGACCAAGCGTCTGGACGGCATCCGTGTGGAAAATCACACCCTTTTCCCTGCACAGCTTTCCGATTGCCCGGATGGGCTGAATGGTGCCGATCTCATTGTTGGCATGCATGACGGAAACCAGACAGGTCTCCCCATCCATGGCACGTTCTGCCTCCTCCGGACGTACCAGACCGTCCTCATGCACATCCAGAAGCGTGATGCGGAAGCCTTCCTGCTCCAGTTTCTTCAGTGTATGCAGAACGGCATGATGTTCAAAGGCCGTGGATATGATATGGTTCTTTCCCTTTTTTCTGCCGGCCAGGGCTGCGGAGCGCAGCGCCTGATTATCCGCTTCACTGCCTCCGGAGGTGAACAGGATTTCCCGTGGATCCGCGTGGATGATCCCGGCGATGTCTCCCCGGGCTTCCTCCAGGACTTCCCGGGCTCTCTGGCCGGGGGTGTGCAGACTGGAGGGATTGCCCCAGGTTTCGTCCATACATCGGATCATGGCTTCCCGTGCCTGAGGGCACAGCGGGGTCGTGGCTGCGTGATCAGCGTAAATCATGCGCAGAATCCTCCTGGTTCTTTGCTTCCATGGCTCCCGGAATCTGCGGATGCCGGGAACGGGACTGAATATAAACCTATAAACCGACTATGTCAATAGGTGAATCTTGTTGATTCGGTATAATGCCCGCGAGGGGAGGGATAGGATGATTACCACCAAGGGAAGATACGCGCTGCGCGTCATGCTGGACCTGGCCCAGCATGAGGGCGTGATTCCGCTGAAGGATATCGCCCAGAGGCAGGATGTTTCGAAAAAGTATCTGGAGATTCTCATGCGGGAGCTGGTGGGCGGAGGCCTGGTGCAGGGGATCAGTGGACGGGGCGGCGGATACAGACTGGTGCGCAGACCTGAACAGTACACCCTGGGAGAAATCCTGGAGAAAATGGAAGGCCCTCTGGCACCGGTGGCCTGTCTCGCAGGGGGGACCGTGTGCTGTCCCAGGGCTTCCGAATGCCTGACGCTCCCGGTGTGGACGGAATATGACCGGATGACCCATGATTTTTTCTACGGAAAAACCCTTATGGATCTGATCCGTGAGACATGAAAAAACCGGATCCGTCAGGCGGATCCGGTTCCGGAAAATCCTGTGTCTTTGGAAGGGAAAGCAGCGGCTTTCCCTTTTTCATGTCAGTCCCGCGCGTTCCATGGCCAGGCGGGCAAAGAAGTCCGCAGCCCGCTCCAGGGCCTGAGGGTCCGCGGTGAATCCCGGATGATGGTTGGGAAACTGACCGCCGGTTCCCACCCGGATGAGAACGCCGGGGGCGCGTCTGAGAAACTCGCTGAAGTCTTCGCCCAGCATGCAGTCCTCCTGACGGGCCACATGAAAGCCCATTTCCCGGGCGAGGGACGCACAGGCCCTGCAAAGGTCAGGATCGTTGATCACGGGGTCGGGACCGGGACGCCAGCGGAAGTCAGCCTGAAGGCCGTGGGCTTCCGCGATATGCGCCGCCATGCGTTCCAGCCTGTTCCGGATGTCCGTCCGGGTTTCCCTGCACAGCGTCCGGACCGTTCCCTCCGCAAAGGCGGTCCCGGGGATCACATTCCAGGCCGTACCCGCGCTCACGTGGGCGATGCTCACCACTACGGGCTCAAAGGGATTGACAGTCCGGGAACAGATGGTCTGCGCTTCCAGCACAAAGGCGCACATGGCGGGGATGGGGTCCACTCCCTTGTGGGGCTGGCCCGCGTGAGTCCCCTTTCCGGTAAAGGTCAGGGAGAAGCTGTCCGGGGCGGCCATCACGGGGCCTTCCTTGATGCCGAGGGTCCCGGTTTCAAAGGGCTGGTAGGTGTGAATGGCGTAAAATTCCTCCACATCCCCGAAAAGATCCTCCCGGGCCATGGCGGCACCGCCTTCGCTGATTTCCTCCGCAGGCTGAAAAATCACCTTGACACAGCCTTTCAGGCGGTCACGGGCCGCCTGGAGCCGGAGGGCCGCGCCCAGCATGACCGTGGCGTGGAAATCATGGCCGCAGGCATGCATGACCCCCGGGACCTCCGAAGCATAGGAAAGCCCGGTTTCTTCCTGCACGGGTAGGGCGTCCAGGTCGGTGCGCAGGGCGATGGTCCTTCCCGGGGCACTCCCCTGAATGACAGCGGTCAGTCCGGTGGCCAGAGAGGAGGGGACACAGAGGACACCATGGGCTTCCAGTTTCTCCCTGATTTTCCGTGTGGTTTCGAATTCATGCAGGCCCAGCTCCGGATGGCGGTGCAGGTCCATGAAAAATGCGATGAGTTCCTGAGCGTTCATGAAAGCCTCCTGATCAGTGACGTTGTCCGCGAAAGAAGGTCTGAAGCAGGGAACGGCATTCTTCCTCCAGAATGCCGCATTCCCAGCGCGTGCAGCTCTGCAGGGCAGGGTCATGGGGAAAGTCATAGACGCTGCCGCAGCATCCCTTCTTGGGATCCGGGGCGCCGAAAACACAAAGTCCCGTCTGGGCGAGAATCAGGGCACCGCAGCACATGGGACAGGGTTCCAGGGTAACGTAGAGGGTACAGTCCCGCATATGCCAGGAGGGGAGATGCAGGGAGGCCTCACGGAGACAGAGCATCTCCGCATGGGCTGTGGGATCATGAAGGGTTTCCCGGAGATTGTGGCAGCGGGCAAGGATTTCGCCGTTCCTCACCAGGACTGCGCCTACGGGGATTTCCCCCTTCTCCATGGCCAGGCGCGCCTCCTGGAGGGCCAGACGCATATAGGCCTGATGCATTTCTGTTTCCCGGTTCATGCGCTCTTCCTCAGCTCTTCAGTATCCCTGCAGTTCACATCCGCCCCTGGTAGTCGGAAAGACGGTAAGTGTACAGATCCGTGGAAGTGGCCAGGGGCGGGAAATCCAGCAGCTCCGACACGGTGACGAATTCAAAGCCTTTCTTCAGCAGTTCCGGCACCAGAACGGAAATGCATTCCATGTCCTTCCATCGGGCGTGGTACAGGAGAATGGACCCGTTGCGGACAGCCGGAAGCGCCTTCCAGGGATCCGTCTGACTCACGTCCCAGTTCACCACGTGGTCAAACCCGGCCTGGCGAAGCACACGCACGGCCCGGGAGGGGTTTCCGTTTTCGTCCTCAATATTGCCGTAGGGGGGACGGATGGAACGGATGGGGTAGTGATAACCCAGAAGGCTGTCCAGGATTTCCTGAGGCTTCAGCAGATTCCGAAGGAGCGTGGCCTTGTCCATTTTTCCGATATCATTGTGATACAGGGTGTGGGTGCCGATTTCACAGCCGGAATCGGCGATGGCCTGCCACAGTTCCCTGTCCTCCTCCTTCAGCATGCAGCCCAGTGGGTAGAAGGTCATGACAATCCCCAGTTCCCCGCACAGTTCAAAGGCTTTGCGCACAAAGGGGATCTCATAGCAGTCGTCCATGGTCAGAGCGATTCTGGGCACATTCCGGTCTCCGAAGCGGATGATGAAGGGCCTGTCGTCCGGAAGCGGCAGGGGGGATGGCCGAAGCGCCTCATCCCCTCCGGCTGTCCCATCCTGAATGGACAGGGGAGGAAGGTCCGATAAAGATTCAGCCTGCCCGGTGCCCAAGGCGGCGGACAGGCTGATCAGGCACAGGAAAAAAACGAGAAAACGAACCCGTCCAGACATTCCTTATACCTCCAGCGCGCAGAGAAAAAAAGCATGTGAGCGTGACCGTAAGCCGAGTTCTGTATTGGGCGGTCATCTATCCAGGCCTGACGTTGCCGTGCAGGCTCCAGCGATTGCGGGGCGCAGCGGGCTACTGCATTGTACCCCATTGCATCTTGCACCAGGTGGGGTTTACATCACGGACGAGTTGCCAGGCCGCGGGTGAGCTCTTACCTCGCCTTTCCATCCTTACCGGAGAAATCCGGCGGTTTCTTTCTGTTGCACTCTCCTTGGAGTCGCCTCCACCGGCCGTTAACCGGCACCCTGCCCTGCGGTGCTCGGACTTTCCTCATGCCCGAAGACATGCGGCCGCCTGTTCACCTCACATGCACGATGATCTTACCCAGAAAAAAGTGTCCTGTCAACCGGGAAGAAAGGCCGGGAGACGTTCGTCCCCGGGATCACACGGACATTTCCCACAGGCTCTGAAGGGGGATCAGACCCAGCGCCCTGCAGAAGGCCCGGGCGGCGTCATGGCAGGAACGGAGAGAAAGATGAATGGTTTCAGCGCCGTGCTTCCGGGCATCCTCCCGGATCTTTTCCATGAGGGCGCGTCCGATTCCCTGACGCCGGAGGTCGGGATCCACGCAGATGGCATCCACGGCGACGGAAGGGGAAGCGGCGGACAGGCTCACCAGGGCCGCACCGCAGAGTCTATCATCCCGGAAGGCTGCCCAGATCTCAGCGTTTTCCCTGTCCATCCATGCCCGGAGCGTTTCCGGTGTCAGGGAAAAGGAGACAGGGGCTTCATCCGGACAGGGAAGGGATTGTTCCAGGATACGGTGAATGTCGGGAAGATCCCTCACATCAGCCGGGCGGATGGTGAGCGCGGGTTCCGTCCCGCAGGGCGTTTCCGGCACGGCCGTGCCGAATTCCGAAAGAGCGGGATGATGGATCAGACCGTTGAGAATCCGCCATCCCTGTGCCTGTTCCCGGGCACTTTCCGGCGTGGGACGGAAACCGAGATCCAGATAGATCCGGCATGCCAGCCAGGTCAGGGTCTGGGTGGGGATGATGCAGGAGGTGTATCCCAGATGCGCCATGTGCCGCAGCACATGGGTGATCAGGGGCCGGCTCAGCCCCTGCCCCTGGGCGCGGTCCGCAACGGCCACCCAGTGAAGCCAGCCTGTTTTCCCGTCATCCCCTGCGAAGGGATCGTAATAGGCTGTGGCCGTGGCCACCTTCTCCCCCCGGGCGTTGACCACGAAGAACATGCGGTCCTCCAGCTCCTGCTCATGCGGTCCATAGTATTTTTCCCAGACCCGGACGCCCTCCTCATGGTCCCGAAGTTCTCCCGCATGGATTTCGATATCGATCCAGGCATCCCGGTCACCGGTCCGGTACAGGGCATACCGGAAGGGAGCGGGCAGAGGGACTTCCTCCACGGAGGCGGGAGAGCCGGTGAGACGCAGGGGAATATAGGGAATCCGGGGATCATGCTGGGCGTAGACGCCGGGGAGGGCGGAGGCATCCTTCCGTACAAGACCATACACGGCGATGTCCACGATCCCCTGGTTGTTTTTTCCACCTCCCCGAAGGGTTCCCTCATAGCGCATGCCGGCCTTCTGCATGACCCTGCCGGAGGCCGGGTTATGGATATCATGATTGGCCGTGACCCGGCATGCGCCCGCGTCCATGAAGAAGAAACGGATCACCTCCCGCAGGGCTTCCGTCATGATGCCCTGTCCCCACCAGGCCCGGCCCAGGGCATAGCCGATCTCCGCCGTACCCGTTTCCTCATCTGTGCGGACCGCGCCGATGGTGCCCGCCAGCGTGTCCGTATCCTTCAGGACAATGCCCCAGTGAAAGACCGCGGGGTTTCTGTACTGCTCCTGACAGAAGGCCAGATAGGCCCTGGTCTGATCAGCATTCTGATGGGGAGCCCAGGTCAGGAAACGGGTGACTGCCGGATCCCGGGCCCAGTTCAGGTACATGGCCTCTGCATCTTCCATCCTCAGGGGACGCAGGCGAAGCCGCCGGGTTTCCAGGGTGCACGAACCGATCTGTCGCATGAAGGATCATCCTTTCGCGGAAGCGCCAGCGCGCTTTTCAAGAGGCTTGTAAAGACGGAAATACATGGTGAGATAACAGGCCATGCCACCCACGGCGTTGGATATGGGTTCCGCCAGGAAGACGCCGCTGACCCCCAGTCCCCATGCGGGCAAAAGGAAGGTCAGGGGCACCACGATGACCACCTTGCGCAGGAGCGAAAAAAACAGGGCGTGGCGGGTGTCCCCCAGAGCCTGAAAGGCGCACTGGCCGGAAAACTGGAAGGCCTGAAAGCAGAATCCGATGAAGTACAGGTGAAGGGCTTCCTGTCCGGGGGAAAGCATGCGGGGGTCCGGGGAAAACATGGAGATGAAGAAGGCGGGGATGAGCATCACCAGTCCCCAGGTCAGGAGGGTATAGAGGACGGACAGCCAGCTCATGAAGCGGATGGCGCCACGCACTTTGCCGTATTCCCGCGCGCCGTAGTTGTAGCTGATCACCGGCTGGGCACCGCCGGAGATGCCGCTCACCGGCAGGGACAGAATATCCCTGACCGAGTTGACGATGGTCATGACGCCCACATACAGGTCCCCGCCCCACTGCTGCAGTGTGGTATTGCAGGCGATCTGCACCAGAGAATTGGTGAACTTCATGACAAAGCCCACAACGCCCAGGGAGAGGATACGCCCCACGGTTTTCCGCTTCAGGCGCAGGGTGCTCCTTTTCAGAGGAAGGAGAGCGCGGGAGGAGAGAAAGAAGCGCATGACCCAGGCAAAGGAAAGGGCCTGGCTCAGAACCGTGGCCAGGGCGGCTCCCCGGACACCCATGTTCAGGGCAAAGATAAACAGCGGGTCCAGGATCAGGTTGGCCACAGCCCCCAGGAGGGTGGTCATCATGCCGGTGCGGGGACTGCCCTGTGCGCTGATAAACGGGTTCAGCCCCGTGGCCAGCATGGAGAAGAGCGTCCCCGTCAGATAGATGGCCAGATAGTCCCGGGCATAGGGATAGGAGGCGTCACTGGCGCCCAGGAGATACAGAGCGGGGCGCATGAGGGCGTACAGGAGCAGGGTCAGAATGAGTGCGGAGGAAACGAGCAGGGTGCAGACCTGTCCCTGAATGCTGCCGGCTTCCTCCTCCTTCCCCGCACCTCTGGCCATGGCGAACAGGGGAGCGCCTCCGCTGGAAAACAGGCTGGTGAAGGCCCCGATGAGGGAAACCACGGGGAAAACCAGCCCCACCCCGGTGAGGGCGAGACTGTCCGTTTCTCCCATATGTCCCAGATAGATCCGATCAACGATGTTGTACAGAAGCTGGACCAGTTCGGCCACCGTCAGAGGCAGGGCCAGACGCAACACCTGTTTCCAGACAGCCCCTCTTGAAAAATCCCCAGCGCCTTCCTTCATAGGTCCTCTCCACCTTCCGGCATCCTGCGAGCTGCCCCGTGACACGCGGATGCTTCGGAACCGTTGAGCTGCCGCGGTGTTTTTCATGACGGGGCCGGACAGGGGGAGATTACCACACACGCGCGGGAATGAAAAGATGCTTGACAAGGGAGGACATGTCTGGATATCATGCAGAAAAAAGCGCATACGGAGGGAAACGCATGATTCATCTGTCCATGATTGAACCATCTTCTTTCATCCCCTGCCCCTGTATCCGCAGGCGTTTTTCAGCGCCCGGAAAACTTGCCTCTGCCCGGCTGACCATCACGGGCCTGGGCATCTATACGGCCTATCTCAACGGAAAGCGCCTGGGAAATGAGTATCTGTCCCCGGGCTTCAATGATTACGACGCCTATGTGCGGTGTGCGGAGATGGACGTTTCGTGGGCCATGGAGGAGGAGAATCTCCTGGAGGTCATTCTCACGGACGGATGGTACCGGGGCCGCATCGGATTCGGGGATCCCTCCGACAAGCGCTGGGGAGACAGCTATATGCTGGGTGCCAGGCTGGAGATGCGGGATGCGGACGGAAATGTTTCCCTTCTTGAAACGGACAGCACCTGGGAAGCCGTGCGGTCCTTTATCTCCTTCAGCGACATTTATGACGGGGAGGTCCGGGACGACACCCGGGAAGCGGGGGATCCCGTGCCCTGCCGTCCCTGCGCTCTGAAGGGAGAGCTCACGGAGACATTCACCCCGCCCGTGAGGGTGCGGGCGGCGATTAAACCGAAGCTTCTCCGCACGCCCAAAGGGGAGAATGTGCTGGATTTCGGCCAGAACATGGCCGGCATTGTACGGTTTCACAGCCGACTGAAGCGGGGGGGAACCATCCGTCTTCAGGCCGGTGAGGTCCTGCAGGAGGAATGCTTTTACCGGGACAATCTCCGCTCCGCCAGGGCAGAATACCTTTATACCTCCGACGGCGTGGAAAAGGACGTGGAGATGCTGGGCACCTTCTACGGCTTCCGGTACATGCTGGTGACGGGCCCGGAAAAGGTGGATCCCGACGACTTTACGGCACTGGCCCTGTCCTCGGATCTGAAGCGGACCCTTGAGGTGGAGACGGGACACGCCGGGATCAATCAGCTCATGCACAATGCCCTCTGGGGACAGATGAGCAACTTTGTGGACGTGCCCACGGACTGTCCGCAGCGGGATGAGCGCCTTGGATGGACCGCCGACACCCAGGTGTTTGTGAATACGGCCTGCTACCAGATGGACTGCCGGGATTTCTACGCCAAATACATGCGGGACATGCGGGAAGATCAGGTGCGCTACGGCGAGGGGGATCTGCCCTGCTATTCCCCTTCCCTGAAGGGGGCAGGCAGTCATGGCGGAGCCGTATGGGCGGACGCGGGCACCATCATCCCCTGGAATATCTATCAGCAGTACGGGGACATGGAACTGCTGAAGGAAAACTATCCCATGATGCGGGATTACTGTGACTACCTGATCCGGCAGGATGAGAAGGACGGAGGCAGCCATGTGCGCTTTTCCGCCTTCACCTTCGGGGACTGGGTGGCTCAGGACGGACTGACGCCCCAGAGCGTTTTCGGAGGGACGGAACCTGCGCTGATCCAGGCGGTATACTATATGAACAGTCTGGAACTGACGGAAAAGGCGGCCTGGCTGACGGGTGAGAAAGAGGACGCTCTTCGCTTCGGCCGTCTTTCACGGGAAGTCCGCTGTGCCGTCATGGATGAATTTGTCACCCGGGGCGGACGCCTGGCGGTGGACACGCAGTGCGCTTATGTGCTGGCCCTTCGCTACGGACTCTATCGGGATCTTGAGAAGATGAAGCAGGGATTCCGCAGCAGGCTGAGAAAGGACTTCTACGCCATCAGGACCGGATTTACGGGCACCTACCAGATTCTGCAGGTTCTCTTTGACTTCGGCATGGATGATGTGGCCTTCCGGATGCTCCTGCGGGAAACCTTTCCGGGCTGGCTGTACTGCGTGAATCTCGGGGCCACCACCATCTGGGAGAGATGGAACAGCCTGGATGAGCAGGGGCGGATCACCGGAACGGGAATGAACAGTCTCAACCATTATGCCTACGGCAGCGTATGTGAGGCGATCTACAGCCGTGTGATGGGCCTGAGGAATCTGGAGAGCGGCTGGAGGAAAGCGGAAATGGCGCCTCACGTGGACGGAAGACTGGGACACGTTTCCATCACCTTTGACTCTCCCTCGGGGAGGTGGAAGGCCGGATGGGCTCTCCTTCAGGATGGTCAGCTGCGGGTGACGCTGGAGGTTCCGGAAGGGGCCGAGGCGGATGTACGGCTGCCGGACTTTCCCGGGAACCAGCCGGGGCGTACGGGACAAGGAGAGCATGAATGGGTCTACATGCCGAAGAAGGACTATCTCCATCCCTTCAGCGAGGAGACCCTGATCATGGACCTGATGAACAGTGAGGAAGCCTGCAGGGTGCTGGACCAGTTTGAACCCAGGGTTCTGTGGAGGGCCCGGCAGGAGAACAGCGAATATCCCGTCTATACCCTCCGGGAGACCCTGAATGCCATCAATCCCCCGGAGGAAACGGGAAAGGAACTTCTGAAGGCGCTTCAGAAAGTGAGCGTTTACCCGCGCTGAGAGAAGCCCCGGACAGTCAGTGACCCGTGCTGCGAAGGAGAAATCCTTTACAGTTCCGGGTCTTTTGCATATAATCCAGAATGAGTCTGTTTGCCAAAGGTTCATTCCGGTTGTACAATGACAGGCAATCA
Source organism: uncultured Eubacteriales bacterium (assembly GCA_902774025.1). Lineage (GTDB taxonomy): Bacteria > Bacillota > Clostridia > Christensenellales > Aristaeellaceae > UBA2943. Next base: position 8,769 of record CACYGY010000072.1, on the reverse strand, counting down.
GAGCCCCGGTTCCGGGGAAGGAGGAAGATTCAGAATGAAAGTCATACTGCTGCAGGATGTCAAGAATATGGGCAAGCGGGATGATATCGTCAATGTGTCCGACGGTTACGCAAGAAATTTCCTGTTCCCGCAGAAGCTGGCCATGGAGGCCAAGCCCGGCGCCATGAAGGAAGTGGAGCGCAAGCGTGCGGCGGAGGCTGCCCGGGAAGCGGAGCGGAAAGCGGAGGCGCAGGCCAAGGCTCTCATGCTCAAGGATAAGGGCGTGACGCTGGCGGTCAAATGCGGCGAAACCGGCCGTCTGTACGGCAGCGTGACCACAGCCGAGATCGCCCAGGTTCTGGAAAAGCAGTACGGTATCCGGGTGGACAAGAAAAAGATTGAGCTTACCGAACCCATCAAGCAGGTGGGGGACGTGATCATGAATGTCTGGCTTTACAGCGGAATTACCGCCCAGATGGTGGTGCATGTGGTTCCCGTGGAAAAGTAAGGGGGATGGGGCATGAGCGAGGTGCGCACCATGGTGCCGCCCAATTCACTGGAAGCGGAGCGGGCCGTGCTGGGTGCCATGCTGCAGGATACCCAGGCTGTGCTGCAGAGCGTGGAGAGGCTGAAAAAGGAAGACTTCTACCAGCCGCAGCACAGGGAAATCTTTGACGTCATGGTGACCCTGAACAGGAATCAGATACCGGTGGACGTCATTACCCTGGTCGCGGAACTGAAGCGGAGAGGCACGCTGGAGGGCGTGGGCGGCGAGGAATATCTAGCGGATCTTCTGAGTTATCATTTCATCACGGCCAATATCCGGTCCCACATCGGTATTGTCCTGGAAAAAAGCACCCTGCGCAGGCTGATTGAGGCGAGCCAGGCGATTTCCCATGAATGCTACACCCAGGAGAAGCCCATGCAGGAAGTGCTGGGCATTGCGGAGAAGTCCATCTTTGATATCGTCATGAGCCGCTCCGGAGGCGAGACACTTGTGCCCATGCAGGAAGTGCTGCTGAACACCTATGGCATTATTGAGGAACTCAGCAGACTCAAAGGCAGGATCTCCGGCGTTCCCACGGGCTTTACCGCCCTGGACAGACTTCTGACGGGACTGCATCCCGGTGAGCTGATCCTCATCGGCGCACGTCCTTCCATGGGGAAAACCAGTTTTGCCATCAATATCGCCAGTCACGCCGCTTTTTCCGCGGGCAGGACGGTGGCCTTCTTTTCCCTGGAAATGCCCCGGGAGCAGATTGCCATGCGCATGCTCTGTTCGGATGCGCGGGTGGACATGCAGAAAGTCCGGCAGGGTACCCTGAGCACGGACGAATGGATGCATCTGGCTGATTCCATCGGTCCCATGGCCAGTGCCCACTGTTATCTGGATGATACAGCCGGTATAACCACTGCCCAGCTGCGTTCCCGGTGCCGCCGCCTGATGATGGATCACGGACTGGACCTGATCGTCCTGGATTACCTGGGGCTGATGCGGACGGACGGGAAAGTGGAGAATCGTCAGCTGGAGGTCAGCGAGATCAGCCGCTCCCTCAAGGCCATTGCCCTGGAACTGAAGGTACCCCTGGTGGCCTGTGCCCAGCTGAGCCGCGCCGCCGCGACCCGTCAGGAAAAAAGGCCGGTCCTGTCGGATCTGCGTGATTCCGGTTCCATTGAGCAGGACGCGGATGTGGTGATGTTCCTGCACAGGGAGGCCTATTATGACCCCACCTGTGAGGAGAAGAATGTGGGCGAAGTGATTGTGGCCAAGCAGAGGAATGGTCCTCTCGGCACGGTGCGGGTGGCCTGGCTGGCGGAGTATGCCACCTATGCCAATCTGGCTACGGAAAACGGCGTGCCGACGCACTAATATGGCAATTGGAGGAGATCAGGCATATGGAAAGGGTCACCCTTCAGGAACTGATCCGGCAGGCTTCGGATCTGGGCGATGACAGTGAACCGATTCCCTACCAGGGTGTTCTGCTGGTGACGGCAGCGGAGAAGAGAGTCGACAAGAGAGGCAAGTTTTACCTGGCCATGACGCTGCAGGACCGGACGGGCAGCATCAACTGCATGATGTGGAAGGAAGAAGAATGGCTTCCCCAGCAGGGCAGTGTGATCGGTGTGATCGGACAGATCAAGAAATTCAACGGCCGTCTGCAGATGAAGGCGGAGGAGATCAGCCGGAATCCTGAGAATGTGGTCATGTCCGAACTGATTCCCGCGGCGCCGGACACGCCGGAGACCATGAGGGCCATGGTGGAGGAAACCATAGACAGCATGCAGAGCGGGGAGCTGAAAAAGCTGGTCCGGGAAATGCTCCGCATGGCGGGGGACAGGCTGGACTACTATCCGGCGGCCATGGTGATCCATCACGCGGAGCGCAGCGGACTGCTCCACCACATCACGGACATGCTGCGCATGGCGGAAAGAATGGTGGAGTGTTATCCCTTCCTGAACCGGGATCTCCTCCTGGCAGGCGTGATCGTTCATGACCTGGGCAAGATCGATGAAATGGTCAGCGACGGGATGGGACGGGTCCAGGATCATACCCGGGATGGTGTTCTCATCGGGCACCTGGTGCGGGGTGTGGCGAACCTGGAGGTTGCAGGGAGAAACACGCAGGTGACGGGGGAGTGGCTGACGCTTCTGCAGCACATGCTGATTTCGCATCATGGCGTGCCGGAGTACGGAAGTCCGCAGCTGCCAAAGATTCCGGAGGCGGAAGCCCTGTTCCTGCTGGACACACTGGATTCCAAGATGGCCATCTATCAGGGAATTCTGCAGGAACTGCCGGAGGGAGCCATATCAGAAAGAAAAGCCGCCCTGGAGAACAGAAGGATTTATCATCCGCTCTATCGGGACGGTGCAGAGTAAACAGGGCAGAAATGGAGGTTAAGCCTGTGAAAAAGAATTTGGGAATCACGCTGCTGCTGGCAGCTGTGCTGATTCTTCTGACTGCCTGCTCTTCTCAGCAGGGGCAGAGTCAGCAGTATGAAGTGGTGTCCGTTCAGCCGCAGGTTACCCAGGTGTCCAGTCAGGCGGGTACAGTGGTTTCGGACGTGGTGAGCGGACCTGCCCAGTATGACTTTGACAATGGGGACTATGATCCCGCCTCGGAGGAAGGCGTCATGGACACGCTGGAGGATGTGGATGAGCCTGTATGGACCCCCTATGAGGAGACTGTCTATACGGCGCCGACACCGGCTCCCACCATGAACAGCGTTTACGCCGGGGCCACTCCCGTGGTGATTGATCCCATTGACAAGCCGACCCCCACGCCGGCCCCGCCGATTACATTCACGGAGTTCGCCACCTATGACGCCACCAAGCTGGGGGTTGCCTTTAACGCTCCCACGGGCTGGGTGGTCAATGATGATGCCAATGACACCTATACACTGACGAACCCGGATTCACGCATGGACTATCATGCGACGCTGACGGTGTATGTGTACACACTGAATTCGGATTACTCCCAGTCGGAGCTGACCAAGGAAGTCCGGAGTATCCTGTCAAGCAACAAGGCGCTCTTCAACAGTTACAGTCCCTCCAACACCGCCACCCGTACGCTTCTGGACAAGAACGGCGTGTATGCCGACTTTACCGGAACGCTGAAGAGTACCGGCCAGGAGGTGGGCGGGCGCATCCATGCCGTGTCCCTGAACAAGAAGCTGTATATTCTGCAGATGATGTGGCCCAAAGCCTATCAGGAGGTCTATAAGGATACCGTCTATAAACAGTTCAGGCATACATTCCGGATCACCAAGTAAGATCAGGCCCTCCGCCGTTTTTCCGGCGGAGGGCTTTCAAAAAGGGGCGGTCAGATCTGTACCGGCTGCGCAGCCATTGCCGGCCGTCCCGGTTTCCGGGACAGGACGGGCATGGTTCTGCTCCCGGCGATCCATTCGGGTCCCCGGTGATCAGGGCAGTCTCCGGAGCAGGGCACGGCCGTTGGTTTTCAGCCATTTTTGGCACTCATGGTAATTGGGATAGACGCGCAGGACTTCCCGGTAGAAGCTCTGTGAGTGGTTCATATGCTTACGGTGACACAGCTCATGGACCACAATACTGTCCAGGACGGAAAGGGGCATCAGCATCAGCAGGCAGTTGAAATTGAGATTTCCCGCAGCCGAGCAGCTTCCCCAGCGGGAGCGCTGGGCGCGGATGGTGATCTTTCCGTAGGTGACTCCCACAAGAGGCGCATAGTGCCTGACCCGGCCGGGGATCACGCGGCGGGCTGATTCCGACAGAGCCTGGAGCTCCTGCTCGGTCAGGGGAGGGATTCCCCTGGAATCCTCAAGGATTCGGCGTTCCTTTTCCAGATGTTTCAGCACCCATTGCCTGTGGCGGTTCACAAACGCTGCAGCCTGTTCCTTGGTGGTGGACATGGGCGCACGAACAATGACCCTGCCGTCCCGGATCTGGACGGAGAAGGTTTTTCTCCGGCTTCGGATGAGATCAAAGGGAAGTTCACTCAAGGTATCAGAACTCCTGTCATAAAAGGATTCGGGCCCGGGAACGGGCGGGTCAGGAGGGGACCGGAAGGGTCAGTTCCGTGACGATGGCCTTCAGGGAGGGGACAACCACCTGTCTGAAATCCTCCATGCGGAGGACGACTGAAGCGGTATGATCGCAGGGGTGAAGCGCAAGACGGGGATAGGCGTAGATGTCCCGGTCCAGGACGAGCATGATCCGGTGATTTTTGTCCAGCCACAGGGCGAGCGGACTCAGAGAACCGCTTTCCAGCTGAAGCAGTTCCGGCAGGAGGTCGGAAGGGGCAAAGCTGAGTCGGGAGGTTCCCAGTTTTTTGCTCACCTCCGCCGTGCGGAAAGGCTTATGGGGGAGCGTAAGAAACAGAAAGAAGGCGTCCTTCTGCCGGGTGGTCAGCAGGATATTCTTGCAGAAGACGATATCTTCCGTGATGAAGGGCAGACTCAGACAGTCGTCCATTGTCCTGACCGGCGCGTGATGGTGCAGCTCGTAGGACAGGGGCAGTTTGCTGAGGTATTCGAGAATCAGTGTCTGTTGACTCATGGGACCCTCCTGACGGCGCGAGAGGCGCGGACATGGAAATACACAGCCTCAGTATAGCATGAAGCAGAGATAAGAATCAACGTGGCCTGTCCGGGGCGCGGACAGAGAGGCATCTTCCTTGCGCAGGGCATTCTGTCGTGTTATACTCCCCTAAACGGCCTGCGCCGGAGGCTGACAGCGGGACTGGCAAAGGCAGGACGTCTGAAGGGATCATGAGTAGGGGTGGCGAATTTCTGCGGACTAGGAAAGGGGAACGGTGAGTATGAAAAGAAGAATTGGTATCCTGACCAGCGGCGGAGACTGTCCGGGACTGAATGCGGCAATTCGCGGCGTTGCCAGAGCTTCCTACGAAATGTTCGACTGTGAGATCATCGGTATTCATGACGGATACCGGGGTCTGATCGAGGGTGACTATTCCCTCATGAACCGGAGTCAGTTTTCCGGCATCCTGACGTTGGGCGGCACGATTCTGGGTACCAGCCGCACCCCCTTCCGTGACATGCAGGTCATCGGGGAAGACAAGGTGGACAAGGTCGGCGCCATGAAGAAGACCTACAGGGATCTGAAACTGGACTGTCTGGTGACGCTGGGGGGCAATGGCACCCATAAGACCGCCAACCTGCTCAGCGAGGAGGGCCTGAATGTCATCGGTCTGCCCAAGACGATTGACAATGACATCTACGGCACGGATTTCACCTTCGGTTTTCACACGGCCATTGACATTGCCACGGAGGTAATCGACCGGATTCACACCACGGCGGCCAGTCACGGACGCGTGATGTGCATTGAAATCATGGGTAACAAAGCCGGCTGGCTGACCCTGTATTCCGGCGTGGCCGGCGGCGCGGATGTCATTCTGATACCCGAGATTCCCTACAAGATCGAGAAGGTTGCGGACATCGTGGAAGCCCGTGCCCGGAATAATAAAGGATTTACCATCATTGCCGTGGCGGAGGGCGCCATGAGCAAGGAAGACGCAAAAATGAAGAAGAAGGACAGGGAGACCCGGCGGGCTTCGGAACACTATTCCGCCAGCGGCGAGGTGGCCCGTCAGCTGCGGGAGATGCTGGGCGTGGAGGCCAGAAGCGTAGTGCCCGGCCACATCCAGCGGGGCGGTACGCCCAGCGCCTATGACCGCGTTCTTTCTTCCCAGTTTGGCGTGCACGCCGCTGAACTGATCCGGGACGAAATCTACGGAGTCAGCGTGGCCCTGAGAGGGAACAGCATCGTGCACAATCCCCTGAAGGAGATCGCGGGAATTCCGAAGCTTGTGCCGGAAGATCACCAGATGGTGACCATCGCCAAGCATATGGGGATTTCCTTCGGGATCGGCTGATCCACAGAATGAGGGGGTTGCCGCCCCCTTTTCTTCTTTTATGAAGCGGTTCAGATGCCGTTTTATCAAAGTGCATGCGGATACTTCACAATGTGTGAAGCGGAACAGGAGTGAGGAAACATGAACCGTCGGATTCGTGCGCTTATCTGCGGATTCCTTCTGAGTCTGATGCCTCTTTGCGCGGGGCTTGCGGAAGAGGAGGAGATTGTGTTTACCCTGGAGGATGAGGTGGAACTGGTGGAGGTCCCTGTCTACAATGATGTGGAATGGGATTTCCCCCTGATGCTTTCGCAGATGGATCCGGAACTGATCCGTCTGGCCAACAAGCATGTGCTTCTCTCCAGGGATTATGTGCCGGATCCCCTTGTGACCATGAATACAAGGAAGGCGGACAAGCAGGGGAACAACATCAACGGTGGCGTGAACAAGGCCTCCTCTTCTTCCATGAAGCTGCAGGGCGAATGCGCATCTGCCCTGGTGGAGTTTTTCGAGGCGGCTCTGGAGGACGGAATCACCCTGTATCTCAAATCGGCCTACCGCAGCTATCAGACGCAGAACACCATGTACTATAACCGTCTGAAGAAGAACAACGGCAGGGATGACGGATGGGTCAGCAAACCGGGCGCCAGCGATCATCAGACAGGTCTGGGCTGCGATATTGTGTCCAAAGCATGGAGATCCAAATCTCTGAACAGGGATTTTGCCAAAACCAAAGAGGCACAGTGGATGGCAGAGCATGCCGCCATGTACGGATTCATTCTCCGCTATCCCAGCGACAAGGAGGATGTGACGGAAATCAATTTCGAGCCCTGGCATTTCCGCTATGTGGGCAGGGATGTGGCCTGGTATATCATGAGTGAAGGAATCTGCCTGGAGGAGTTTCACGAGCGCCTGGGGAAGGCTGTTGACGCGTTTCTGGCTTCGGGAGGTGATCCGGCTCTGGTTCAGGCTTACATTCAGACTTCCGCGGAGTGAAGAGACAGGAGGTCAGGAAGACAGCATCAGGGGGTGCTGTCTTTTTTTGCCGCAAATTCCGGGCTGAACCGGAGCAGAACCATAATTGATCAGACGATCAGAGAATTCAAAATAATTTAAAATCAGCTGAAATAATTCAAAATACTTCAAAACAAGAAGATATTTACATATTCAGCGGGAATACTGACCTTTCATGAGTTTGACTTTCTTTGACCTATAGTGTATACTCCAGTCACGGTTCAGGGAGAGCCCCGGGAGGGCGCCGGAACCGGAACTCAGAACAGAGATTTACAGGAGGTGTCCTTATGTATACGATGATCAGACGCAACCATCCCTGGATGAGCATGAATCCCTGGGGAGAGGGTATGGAGAACGGTGGATGGGTGAAAGGTTTCCGCGTGGATGTGAAGGATACGGAGAAGGCGTATCAGCTGGAGGCGGAGCTTCCGGGTGTGAAGGAGGATCAGGTGAGTGTTCAGATTGAGAACAATGTCCTGACCATTGCCGCCGATCTGAACACCGAGAAGAAGGAAGAAAACCGTCATTATGTGTACAGCGAGCGCCGCAGCGGCCACGTGGAGCGTTCCTTCTCCCTGGAAGGCGTGGACCAGAAGGAGATTACCGCCAGCATGAAGCAGGGGATTCTGACTGTGACTCTGCCCAAGCTGGAAGCGCGCAGGGAAGTGGATGTCAGGAAGATTGCCATTTCAGGGGAAGAGTCCCTGAATCCCACGGAAGAACCGAAAAATGAGCAGGCACAGTGAGCAGACAGATCAGAAGGGAGGCAGATTTTATGTATACGATGATTCCTTATCGCACCCGTCATACCATGACCCGGCCCGTGATGGACAGTTTTCTCAATGACCGTTTCTTCCGTTCCTTCTTTGACATGGATGAGATGGTGGGAGGTGGGGCTTTCAGGGTGGATGTTCTGGAAAAACCGGACCAGTACGTACTGGAAGCCGAGCTGCCCGGAGTCCAGGAGGATCAGATTTCCCTGAGTGTGGAGAAGGATGTGCTGACCATCTCGGCGGATCTGAGTCAGAAGAAGGAAGACCAGGAGGGAGCCTACCTCTACGCGGAACGGCGCGGCGGACATATGGAAAGAGCCTTCCGGCTGGAGAAGATCCGGCAGGATGATATCACAGCCACATACAGGGACGGGATTCTCACCGTTATCCTTCCCAAAGAGAAACCGGACGAGGATCCCGGTGTAAGAACGATTGAGATCCGCCATGAAGACGCATAAGGGTCAATCCATGAAGGGGCCGCAGCCTTGGTGGCTGCGGCCCCTTTCAGTCTTCAGAAAGTGTTCAGACCGCGTCAGTGCCGGGAAACCGCGGGGTCAGGGGAGGGCTCAGGAACGATGGGTACCTCAAACCAGAATGTAGTACCGTGCTCAAGCCTGCTTCTGACACCGTAGGGAAACTGGTGTTCCTCCAGAA
>CACYGY010000071.1 GCA_902774025.1 uncultured Eubacteriales bacterium | reverse complement strand
CTGGTCCTGGTGAAGGCCAGAACCCTCAAGGAGCTGGCACTGTTTGTGTCCCAGAAACTGAGCACCCTGGAAATGGTGACAGGCACCGCCACCAGCTTTGTACTGAAAAGGTACAAGGAGGAGGGTGTCATCTTTGAGGAGAGCCAGTCAGATGGCCGTCTGGTGGTGAGCCCATGAACTACGCCGACAGGATGAATCCCAACGTACTCCAGGCGCCGCCCAGCGGGATCCGGCGTTTCTTTGACATCGCCGCCTCCATGAAGGATACGATTTCCCTGGGCGTGGGGGAACCGGACTTCGTGACGCCCTATCATATCCGGGACGCGGCGGTGAACAGCATTCTGGACGGCGGCACCCAGTATACGGCCAACCGGGGGCTTCCGGAGCTCAGGCGGGAAATCGCGGCTTATCTTGAAGGCAGGTTTGGCCTTTGCTACCGCCCCGAAACCGACATTGTGGTAACGGTGGGCGCCAGTGAAGCCATAGACTTGGCACTGCGTGTTCTCCTCAGCCCCGGTGACGAGGTTCTGATTCCGGATCCCAGCTATGTGAGCTATGCACCGGGGGTTCAGTTCTGCGGCGGTGTGCCGGTCCCGGTGCTGACAAGGGAAGAGCAGGGTTTCCGCCTGGAGCCGGGGAGGATCCGGGAGGCTGTCACCCCCCGCACAAAGGCGGTGATCCTTCCTTACCCCAACAATCCCACCGGCGGCATCATGGAGCGGAGGGACCTGGAGGAGATCTGCGGGATCTTCTGCAAGGAGGACCTGATGGTGATCTCCGATGAGATCTATGGGGAACTGACCTACGGAGGCCTCACCCATGTCAGCGCCGCTTCTCTTCCGGGCATGAGGGAACGCACGCTCACGATTTCCGGATTCAGCAAGTCCTTCGCCATGACCGGATGGCGCGTGGGCTATGTATGCGGTCCGGAGGAGATCATGGAGCAGATCAACAAGATCCACCAGTATACCATGCTGTGCGCTCCCCGCATGAGTCAGGTGGCGGCACTGGAAGCCCTGCGGGAAGGGCGCCAGAACCGGTATGAGGATGTGGAGCGCATGCGGGAGAGCTATGACCGCAGACGCAGACTTATGGTGGATGGATTCCGGGGCATGGGGCTTTCCTGCTTTGAACCCATGGGCGCGTTCTATGTCTTCCCTTCCATCCGCCTGAGTGGTATGAGCTCGGAGGACTTCTGCCAGTCGCTTCTTCTGCGGGAGCATGTTGCCTGTGTGCCCGGCACAGCCTTTGGCGTCTCAGGCGAAGGCTATATCCGGTGCAGCTATGCGACCGGTATGCGCCAGCTGGATGAGGCCATGAACAGAATCCGCCGCTTTCTGGAAACGCCGGAATCATAGTCCGGAAGAGCATCAGACTGCACCTGCAGGCTTCACATTTCACGAATAAAGGAGTCAGACAGGATGAACAGAGTTCAGCGCATCATCCCTTTTCTCTTGGTTCTGCTTTTTCTTGTGCCCTCCGTGGGACTTGGAGAGGAGGAGGAGATTTTCTGGGAGGAGGAACTTTTTTCGGAAGATGTCCTTGTGCCCGTGGTGGAAGTTGAGCAGGCAGGGATCGGGCTGGATCCGGGACGGTTTGCGGACAGGGCCACAGAGCCGGATGGCTCCGTGCTGATCACGGTTTCTGCCACCGGCGATTTTACCATTGGCGGGGACAGCCGGAAAAAAGCTGACATCTTTGCCGATGAGCTGAAACGGCAGGGCGGGGACATTCATTTCACCATGAGGAACATCCGGGACATTCTGCTCTCCGATGATCTGACCATTGTGAATTTTGAGGGAACCCTCACGGACTCAACGTATGTGCCCGCCAGCAAAAAAAACAACCAGTTCCTCTTCAGTGCTCCGCCTTCCTATGTAGAGATGCTCAGCCAGAACGGTGTGGAGGCGGTGGCCCTGGAAAACAATCACGTCATGGATCACGGTGAACAGGCCCTGGAGGATACCAAGAACGCCCTGCGGGGAGCAGGCATTGTGTATTCCAATTCCACGGAGACAGGCGTCTATGAGGTGCGGGGTGTACAGATCGCCATGCTGACCTATCTGTGCATTGATCGGTATGAGCAGCTGTGGGACAAAGTGCCCGAGGACATCCGGAAGGCCAAGGAGACATATCCCATTGTGATCGTTTCCTTCCACTGGGGGAATGAAAAGGACTATGCTCCCACCAGCAATCAGATCCGCATGGGCCGCCTGGCAGTGGACAGCGGGGCAGACCTGGTCCTGGGACATCACAGCCACCGCATCAACCCCATTGAACAGTACAAGGGCGTCTATATCTGCTACAGTCTGGGAAACTTCTGCTTTTCGGGGAACAAGAAACCGGACGATATGACATCCTTTGTGTTCCAGACACGCTTCCGCGTCCGGGAGACCGGGGATGGAAAGACCGTGTCCAATGAGGGATTCCGGATCATTCCCATCCGCATTTCCTCCAGAACCGACCGGAATGACTTTATTCCCACGCCTCTGACCAAGGCCACGGCCATTGACAGTGTTCTGACGACCCTGAAGGCCAACGGGAGGAAGCTGGAATACGCCGTGGAAACCTATCCCCTTGAGTGGTAGAGTGAGACTGACGGGAGGTACGAATATGAACAGAATCCTGGAAAAGCAGGTGCTGAATCCCACAGTGACCCGCATGGTGGTGGACGCTCCGCTGGTGGCAAGAAAGGCGGAGCCCGGACAGTTCATCATTCTGCGTCCGGATGCGGAGGGGGAGCGGATTCCCCTGACCATTGCCGGCTTTGACCGTGAGCAGGGACATGTGACGATCATTTTTCAGGTGGTCGGTGCCACCACCATGAAGCTGAACCGGATGCGGGAAGGCGACTTCATTCATGATTTCGCGGGGCCGCTGGGCAGGCCCACCCACACGGAGGGACTGAAGAAAGTGGCGGTAGTGGGCGGCGGCGTTGGCTGTGCCATCGCATATCCGGTCACCCGCAAACTCTTTGAACAGGGCACGCATGTGGATGCCATCATCGGTTTCCGCACGAAGGATCTGGTGATTCTGGAGGATGAGTTTGCCGCGCATTCCACCCGGCTTTTCCGTGTCAGCGATGATGGCAGCTGGGGTGAGAAGGGACTGGTGACCCAGGCGCTGAAAACACTTCTGGAGGCCGGGGAAACATATGATGAAGTGATCACCATCGGTCCTCTGATCATGATGAAATTTGTCTGCCAGCTCACCCGGGAGTTCGGGGTGAAAACGATTGCCTCCATGAACCCCATCATGATTGACGGAACGGGGATGTGCGGAGGCTGCCGTCTCACGGTGGACGGGAAGACACGCTTTGCCTGTGTGGACGGACCGGAGTTTGACGGTCACGCCATCGATTTCGATGAGGCCATGAGCCGCAATTCCACCTATCGTGAATTTGAGAGACACGCCTATGAAGAGACGTGCCGTCTGTTTCAGGGGGTGCAGTAACGTGCCGAATATGACGGAGAAGAAATATCCCATGCCTTCCCAGAGCCCGGATGAGCGCCGTGAAAATTTCCGGGAGGTCGCTCTGGGGTATGACGCGGAGACGGCCGTGAGTGAGGCACAGCGTTGTCTTCAGTGCCGGAATCATCCCTGTGTCAGCGGATGCCCTGTCCACATTGACATTCCCGCGTTTATCCACAGAACGGCTGAGGGTGATTTTGCCGCTGCCTATGAGGTTCTGCACGCCGCTTCCGCGCTGCCGGCGGTCTGCGGGCGTGTATGTCCCCAGGAAAGCCAGTGCGAGGGAAAATGTGTCAGGGGTATCCGGGGAGAAAGCGTCGGGATCGGACGTCTGGAACGGTTTGTGGCCGACTGGCACCTGGCACGGGGCGATGAGGCGGCGGATCAACCCGTTCCCAACGGCCACAGCGTTGCCGTGGTGGGATCGGGTCCCTCGGGGCTGACCTGCGCGGGAGAACTGGCCAGAGCCGGATGTCAGGTGACGATTTTTGAGGCGCTGCATCTGGCCGGCGGTGTGCTGGTTTACGGGATTCCCGAATTCCGCCTTCCTAAGGAGATTGTCCGCCGGGAAATCCAGGGGCTTCAGGCCATGGGCGTGAAGGTGGAGACCAATGTGATCATCGGCCGCACCATTACGATTGACGAACTGTTTGATGAATATGGATTCGAGGCGGTCTTTATCGGAAGCGGTGCCGGTCTTCCGCGTTTTATGGGGATTCCGGGAGAGAACCTGAAGGGTGTGTATTCCGCCAATGAGTTCCTGACCCGGATCAATCTCATGAAAGCCTATGAGCCCAATGCGGATACTCCCGTCATTCCTTCCGCAAAGGTGGCGGTGGTGGGAGGCGGCAACGTGGCCATGGACGCCGCCCGCTGTGCCAGACGCCTGGGAGCCGAGGTGACGGTGGTTTATCGAAGAACCAGAGCTGAACTGCCCGCCAGACAGGAGGAAGTGGAGCACGCCATGGAGGAGGGCATCCGGTTCTGCTTCCTGACCAATCCCCTGGAAATCCGCGGGAACGACCAGGGATGGGTGGAAGCCATGCTGTGCCAGAGAATGGAACTGGGCGAACCGGACGCATCGGGCCGCCGCCGGCCCGTCCCTGTGGAGAACAGTGAGGAAGTCCTGGAGGCGGACAGCGTGATCATGGCTCTGGGCACCAGTCCCAATCCGCTGATCAAGAATACCACGGAAGGACTGGAAACACAGAAGTGGGGTGGCATTGTGGTGGATGAGACCACAGGCAGAACCTCACGGGAGCATGTCTACGCGGGTGGTGATGCGGTGACGGGTGCCGCCACCGTGATTCTGGCCATGGGTGCCGGCAAGACAGCGGCTCAGGCTATTCTTGCGGATCTGAAGGCGACGTGAAAGGCCGGGGCTCACATGCCGTGAGCCCCTTTGCCGAATATCGGATTCTTGTTCGGGCAGGAAGGGTATGCTATAATCCGGCACGGACATGACAGGATACACAGGCAATGAGAACGGGAGGACAGGCACGTGTTCGGAAAGTTTTTAAATAATTACTATTACGGCAAGAGCGGAAAAGCGGACTTTACGGAGGAGGATCTCCCCACGACCCGGATGCAGCTGTTCAGGGAGACACTGCGTGTCCGGTTTTCAGCGCTCTTCAGACTGAATCTGATGTATGTGGTGGTCTGGATTCCCACCATCATTGTCCTTCTCCTGGGAGCACTTGGAACCATCAGCATTCTGAACCAGACGGACCTGGGGGATGGGCGCTCCACCTTTTCCATTCAGGCGGAACTGCAGGCGGAACAGGCTGTGGAAAAGGGAGAAGAAGCTGTCGTCAATGAGGAATATCTGAAGGTTCTCAGCCACGATCAGGCCCAGGATCAGTTTCTGTCTCTGGTGATGATGACCCTTCTGCTGCTCATTCCTTCCATCGCCATCACCGGCCCCGTGACCGCCGGCGTGAGCTATGTGACGAGAAACTGGGCCAGGGATGAACACGCCTTCATCTGGGATGATCTGAAGGACGCCATCAAGGAAAACTGGAAACAGGGACTGGCGATTTCCGTCATTACCAGTGTGATGCCCGTCATTGTATACATGTGCTGGCGTTTTTACGGGAGCATGGCGGCCACACAGCCCATTCTGGTGGTTCCCCAGGTTCTGGTCATGATGATCGGAATTCTGTGGGCGATGGCTGTGACCTATATGTATCCCCTGATTGTATCCTACAGACTGCGCTTCCGGGACGTGATCCGCAACGGGCTGCTGCTGTGTGTTGCCCGGCTGCCTTTCAGTGCTCTTTTCCGTCTTCTGCACTGTGTGCCCATGGCCATTGCCCTGGTGATGTCCCTGTACTGGAATCCTTCCTATGGCATACTCTTCGCGATTCTCTACTATCTGCTCTTTGGTTTTGCCCTCAGCCGTTTTGTGACGGCAAGCTATACAAATTCGGTATTCGACCGCTTCATCAACAGTCGCATTGAAGGGGCCAAGGTGAACCGCGGTCTGCGTGTGGAGGATGACGATGACGGGGATGACGATGACACGGAGGAGAGGACGACGGACGGATCCGCTCAGTCAACGTAATCTCAGTCTCTGGAGGCTTCAGGCATGTATAACGGGTTTGCGGAACTGTATGATGAGCTCATGCAGGATGTGAACTATGGAACATGGGCGGATTTCTATGTCCGCCTTATGGAACTCTGCGGGATCCGGAAAGGAAAGATCTGTGAGTGCGCCTGTGGTACAGGCGCACTTACCATTCCCTTATACCGCAGGGGGTTTCAGATGACAGGCGTGGATCTGAGCCAGGAGATGCTGTGGGTCGCGTCACAGAAGGCCAGGAAAAGCGGAGCGGCGATTCCCTTCATCTGTCAGGATATGAGATCTCTGCATCTGCATAAACCCGTGGACGCGGTTCTGGCTACCTGCGACGGGGTGAATTATCTTCTCAGGGATGAGGATGTTCTCCGTTTTTTCAGGTCGGCCTACGCTTCTCTCCGGCCCGGAGGTGCTCTGCTTTTTGATATTTCCACCCCCTATAAGCTGCAGCATCTTCTGGGAGACAGGCTGATCTGGGAGGACGGGGATCATATTACCTTTCTGTGGGAGAATCACTTCCATTCCAGGACCGGTCTGGTGGACATGAATCTGCGCTTTTTTGTCAGACAGGAGGACGGCCGGTACACTCGCGTGGATGAGGAACAGAAACAGCGCGCCCACGAAATGGAGCAGATCATGAGGCTTCTCAGGGACGCGGGATTTGAACAGATCCGGGTTTTTGCCAATGGTTCTCTGAACCCGCCTTCCGAAAAGGAGGAAAGATGGCATTTCACGGCCATGCGCAGAGAAGAAGCGGGAGGAAAGACGGAATGATGGAAAGACGGACACGGGACGAAATGCTTCACATGGACCTGATGAACGGCGAAGCCCGGGTCATGTTCTGCGAGACAACGCAGATGGTCCAGGCGTGTTCGGATCTGCACAACGCCAGTCCGGTCTGTACGGCGGCCCTGGGGCGGCTGATGACAGGGTGCGCCATGCTGGGCGTCATGATGAAGGGCGAGAAGGAATCGGTGACGGTGACCATCCGGGGGGACGGGCCCATCGGAACCATGGTGTCGGTTGCCGATCATGGATTTGTCCGGGCCACATGTGACCATCCGGAAGTGGAGCTGCCCCTGCGGGAGGATGGAAAGCTGGATGTGGGTACCGCGGTGGGGCATCACGGACGGATGAGCGTGGTGAAGGACCTGGGCATGCGGGAACCCTACATCGGCCAGTGCGAGCTGGTCAGCGGTGAACTGGGCATGGATTTTGCCCAGTATTTCACCGTGTCCGAGCAGCAACCTTCCCTGGTGGCCCTGGGGGTTCTGACCAGCGGAGAACGGGTTCTGAAAGCAGGTGGCCTCCTGATCCAGCCCCTTCCGGGCTGCACGGAGAATACGCTGGAGCAGTTGGAACTGCGGTCTCCCATGTTCGCGGAAATATCCAGGGAACTGGCAGCGGCCCCCAAGGAAGAACTCGCGGAAGCGTGGTTCAGAGGTCTTCAGCTGAGACTGCTGGACCGGACGGACCTGGCATATCGCTGCACATGCTCCAGGGCACGCATGGAAAAGGCACTGCTGGCCATCGGACAGAAAGACCTCCAATCCCTGATCGATGATGGGCAGGGAGCGGAACTGGGATGCCATTTCTGCAGGAAAACCTATTTCTTTTCTCAGGAGGACCTGGAGGAACTGCTCAGGCGTGGACTGAAGAAAGAGGAGACAGGATCATGATCTTTGAATGCCTGAATTTTGATGAGCATTCAGCGGATTTCATTGCCCGCTGGGTGGAAGAGCACCGTAAGGAATACAGGAATGTGGACGCCATGGAAGCGGACATTCCCAGGATCTACATGCGTTTTCTTAACACGCCGGCCTCGTGGCTTCAGGGTATTACCCCCGGCGCATACTTTACACAGTTTGAGGATCCCAAGGATCTGGTGGACTGGATGTGCGCCTATATCCGCAAGGGTGTTCCCGTTCCGGATCTTCTGCTGGAGCAGATCGAAAATGTAGGGAAACCCTGTGAAAAGCGGCTCTGTGCCCTTCTCCGGGACGAGGAAGCCGGAGAAGAAGAGAAGATGACCGCCATCGGGCTTCTGCGGGCCATGGATTCCACCCAGCCCAAGATGCAGTACATTCAGTGGCAGATTCAGCGGGAAGAAGAGGACGAGATGGCGGACAACGCCCTGGATTCTCTCCGGGAAATGGGGCAGTCGGCCGTACCGGCCATGCTGGAAGCACTGCCCAGGGCGGGAGAAGCGGGGCAGGCGGCCCTGCTGGATATTCTCTGCCGGTATCCAGGGCCTGAAATCGTCTATCAGACTGCCGTCCGTCATTTTGAAAACTGTCCGGAAAAGCGGGCTCTGTTTGCCGGATATCTGGCCAGACTCGGAGACGAACGGGCTGTTCCTGTACTGATGAAGGCAGCGATGGCGGCGGAAACGGGGTATGCGGATTATCTGGAAATCCGCAGTGCCATTGAGGCTCTCGGAGGGACGGCCCCCGAAAGAAACTTTGAGGACGATCCTGATTTTGAAGCGCTGCAGGGAATCGGTGAATAACCGGTGACCGCGGAATCTCGCAGGGGAGGTGATTGGGATGCTCTGTCCTTTCTGCGGCACCTATGCCGGAAGTGACGTCATTGTATGTCCCAGCTGCGGAAAACTTCTGCCCAGGGGTGAAAACCGGGACACCGGAGTGAAAGCCATTCGCCAGGGACGCCGTGACTCAAGGGAGGCGGAGAAAAAGAACACACCTCCCCCGATCTCACATGAACGGCAGGGGAGTGGCAGGGTATACGTGGACCCCATGACCCGGCCTGAGAACAGCGGTCAGATTCCTGTTTATGCGGGTTCGGACGTGTACATGTCAGACGGACAGCCCATGACATCGAACAGTGATATGTCTGACAGCCCGGACCGGAAGTATTATGGAGACGATACAGGCAGGGAGCCCGTGATCACCTACGGCATGTCCCGGCACAGAAAGGGACGGGACTATACCCGCAGGGGCATCAACTGGGTTCATGTGGGTATCTGGATTGCAGCGGCCCTTCTGATCTTCATGCTGGGTGTTCTGGTTTATCTGAGACGTACCGACAACGGACAGAGAATAATGGCACGCATGGGCAGGGATGCCTCCTCCACGGCCTACTGGGAAGTGGGCGCGGAACGGATGGATACGGGGGATATGGAACGTGCCATCTCGGATTTTGAGCACGCCGCAGAGATGGACGGAGAGGAGAACGTCTCGGTAACCGGTCTGCTGATGCTGGCTTCCTGCTACGAAGCCGTGGGACGGACGGAGGACGCGGAAAAACTGTACGTTCATATCTATACGGATATCGTGCCCAGCGCCTCGGAGGCGTACACCCATGAGATCCGTATTCTGCGGGCAACCGGGAGAGATGCCGAGGCGGCAGAACTGTTGAGCCGGGCCTACAGTATGACCGGAAACATAGCCTTTCAGCGGCAGCGTTCCGATCTTCTGCCGCCTCCTCCTGTTACATCCCTTGGCGCGGGACTGTATGAGGAGCGGAAGTATGTGACCATCCAGTCCCTGGAAGGATTTGAAATCTACTATACCTTCAGTAAGGAAGCGGTTCTTCCGGAGGAAGGCACGCTCTATACGGAACCGATCTATCTGGATGAGGGCGTCTGGAACATGAGGGCTGTGGCGGTCAATGGGGAACTGGTCAGCGACGAGCTCAAAGCGGTCTATCGGATCATTATGCCAAGCCCTCAGCAGCCCGCTGCCAATCTGGCACCGAACACATACAAGACACGCCAGCGGGTGAGACTGCGTCCCGGCGAAGATAACAAAAACGACACGGATATCACGATCTACTACACGATTGACGGGTCCATTCCGGACGCGGACAGCCCCATTTATACGGGCGTGCCCATTGAGCTTCCCGGGTGGTACGTGACCCTTCACGCGGTGGCGGTTAACGGATACGGGAAGGCCAGCAACACACTGGAGGTGCAGTACAAGATCCTTCAGAAACCTTATCCGCTAAAGGCCTATTCCACGGAGGATGTGGCGGGAAATGTCCGCCTTGCCTATACGACGTGGGATTCCTTCCGGTCAAGCTATGGGGAGAGCGAATCCATGGAAGAGGTCACGGTCGCAGGATTGGACAGTATCTGCCAGAAGCAGAATTACCGCTGGGGATATGCGGTATTCTACCGGAATTCAGGCACTTATCTGCTTCAGGAACTGTACTGCACCACGAACCTGTTTCCGGGCCCCAGGAATACCAGAGTAGGGAACAGCGAGCATGAGGTTGTCAGCCAGTTCAGAGACATGGGACAGGTTGCCAGTCCGTCAGGAAACAGAGGCCTGTACGAGGTCACGGAGGGCAAGGGCAAGATTCTGGTTCAGGAGGGCGGCGGAAAGATGATCCGGTATATTGCCAATACCGCGGATTCCCACAAATGGCAGCTGACCTATACCCTGAACGCCGCGGGTGTGGTTGTTTCCATTGATCAGATGTATATCCCATGACAGGGATGAAGGCATGCCGGCCCGGAAAGCAGTTATCGGAAAGAAAACAGATGTTCCGGCCGGGTACGAGGGAAGGAAGGGGAGGCGGACGGGAAATGATCCGGATGATCCTGAAGAATGGCTGTGGTGAAATACTTGTACAGGGGGAAGGCCGCGAGGGTGTGGAACTGTGCGCGGAACGCGTTTATCAGCAGGGGGACGTGTGGGAAATCCACTCGGATTTTCCGCACCTGCTTCTCCGCATGGATACCGGCCTGATGCCCGGTGAGGTTTATATCCCCTCACAGGTCATGCACTGGCCTGTGCCATCGGGAGAGGACCGGAACGCCTACGCCCCCGGCCTGTTTGAAATGCGAAGGCATTTTGTTTCCGCCCATGTCATGACGGAACAGGCCATTCACGGGGAAAGGCTGATTTCCCTCAATCCGTCAGACCTGAAGGGCCATACGGATTTTTATCCCCACTGCACGGCAAATGTGGAAACCCGCTCCGAAAGCTGTTTTGCGGCGCGGAATGTGATTGATGGTTATCGGATCAATCATGGGCACGGAGAATGGCCTTATCAGTCCTGGGGTATCGGGACGAGGCAGGATGCGCGTCTGCGCCTTGAATTTGGCAGAACCGTGGAAATCTCCAGGGTTGCGCTGACCCTGCGGGCGGATTTTCCCCATGACGCATGGTGGCAGTCGGTGCGTCTGCGCATGTCCGACGGGGGAGAGCAGATCCTGGAGCTGCGGAAAACAGATGAAGCACAGATGTTTGAACCGGGTACACACAGGTGCCGGTGGGTTGAGCTGGACCAACTGGTCAAGGCGGAGGATCCGTCCCCCTTTCCATCCCTGACTCAGCTGGATGTGTACGGACGGGATCCGTGAGAATAACGGGAATCACTGAAAACGCCCCGGAAGGCAGCAGCCTTCCGGGGCGTTTTCGCGGACCGGTCTTACTTGGCGTTCTTGACTTCCGTCCACAGGGCATTGTAAACCTTCAGTTCTTTTTCCGGAATGTCGATAAAGAACTCACAGTTGGCAAGAGTTTCCTGGGAAGGATTGAGAACGCTGTTGGAAGTGTATTCTTCACCCATCAGTTCAATGGCGCCGGAGTTGGGAGAGGAATAGCGGATTTCCTCACAGTTTTTCTGAGCAACCTCGGGCCGGCACAGGAAGTCAATAAATTTCTCGGCATTTTCCAGGTTCCGGGCGTCTTTCAGAATGACCATGGGATCCACCCATACATTGCTTCCCTCTTTGGGAACCACGTAATCCAGATCATCGTTAAGGTCAATGGCGTACTGAGCGTCACCGGACCACATGAGCGCAAGAGCGCCTTCACCGGCGACCATCTTGTCCTTGGTTTCATCCACCTGATAGGCCTTGACCATTCCGGAAGTCTTCTGCTCCACCAGTTTGTCGGCCACTTCCTTGAGAAGCGGGTATTCGCGGGAATTGACGGAATAGCCCAGGTACTTCAGCGTGACCCCGAAGGTGTCCCGGATGGAATCAAGCATGAATACAGTACCCCTGTACTTTTCATTCCAGAGGACTCCCCAGGTGTTCACGTCAGCGGGGTCCACCATGGTCTTGTTATACAGAATGCCGACTGTTCCCCACATATAGGGGATGGAGTGGGCTCCGTCGGGGTCATAATCGGGATTGCGCAGGTTTTCCAGTATATATTTCGCGTTGGGGATATGGTCATAGTTGATTTCCGCCAGCAGTCCCTTGGCCAGCATGCGCTCGACCATATAGTCCGAGGGAAACACCACGTCGAAGCCGCCGGGATTTGTTTCCACCTGTACGATCATGTCCTCGTTGGTGGTAAAGCGCATGTAGTTCACGCGGATTCCGGTTTCGACGGTGAATTCCTGCAGGACACTTTCATCAATATAATCTTCCCAGTTGAAGACATTGACCACCTCGTCGGCCAGGGCGAAGACGGGGAGCATGCAGCAGACAAGAAGCAGGGAGAAGATTTTTTTCATGAGTTTGACTCCTTTCAGTTACGTTCTTCGGTTCGATGGTTCACGATGAGCAGCAGGACCAGAAGGGTGACAAACATGAGCGCGGACAGGGCATTGAGGGTGGGCTCAATGCCCCGGCGTGCAGCGGAATAAATGAGCGTGGACAGATTCTGCACCAGAGGGCTCGTCGTGAAATAGGAAACGGTGAAATCGTCCAGGGAAAGGGTGAAGGCCAGGAGCGCTCCGGTAACAATACCCTGCCGGCATTCCGGGATCAGCACATGCAGAAGGGCATAGGTGGGTGTAGCACCAAGATCCAGGGCCGCCTCGTAGGTATGCTTGTTCATCTGTTTGAGCTTTGGCATGACAGACAGGATGACGTAGGGCGTATCGAAGGTGATATGCGCCATGAGCATGGTGAGGTATCCACGGTTGATTCTGGTAAAGATAAACAGGAGCATCAGGGAAATGCCCGTGACGATGTCAGGCATGGTATTGGGCAGATTGGTCATGGTCATCATCACCGACTGGGGCCTTTTTTTCATGGAATAGATGCCGATGGCGGCCAGCGTGCCCAGAATGGTGGAGATGACCGTGGCCAGAAGAGCCACGGAGAGAGTGACCTTCAATGCGTCCATAATGGAAACGGACTGGAACAGGGCCCCGTACCAGCGGAAGGAAAAACCTTCCCATTTCGCTCTGGACTTGCCCGCATTGAAGGACTGTACAATGAGAACAAGAATCGGCACATACAGAAAGACGAGGATGATGGCCAGGTAAAAACGCTTGAAGAAACGTGCGACACGGTTCAGATCCGACCACTCCCTTCTCCGTTGGGATCTGCTTTTCGCAGGATTGAAAGGCTGATCAGAATGAGCAGCATCATCAGGAGGGACAGGGCGGATCCGCCGTTCCAGTTGCCTTCCGTCAGGAATTTGCTTTCAATCAGATCGCCGAACATCATGGTGTTTCCGCCGCCAAGCACGCGGGGAATAAAGAAGGTCGTGACACTTGGCATGAACACCATGGTAATGCCCGAGATCACACCGGGCAGAGACAGGGGAATGGTCACCCGGGTCAGGGTCTGGAAGCTGCTGCATCCAAGATCTGCGGCCGCCTCAGAGAGACTGATATCCTGTTTCGAAAGGGAAGTATAAATCGGGAAGACCATGAAGGGCATGTAGTTGTAGATCATGCCCAGGAGAACAGCAGGTGAGTTGTACATCAGCTGTGCTCTGGGAAGACCCACGGCCACCAGAAGCTGGTTGATCAGACCGTTGTCTTCCAGGAGGCTCATCCAGGCAATAGTGCGCAGAAGGAAATTCATCCACATGGGTACCACAAAGAGGATCACCAGAGAAGCTCCCAGCTTCATGTCCCGGTCCGCCATGAACAGAGCGGCGGGATATCCCAGCACCAGGGAGATCGCCGTGCACAGAAAAGCCATCCACAGAGAATAGACCAGTGTATCCACGTTGACGGTGCCCCTGGGAATGGAAGAGGCGAATTCCTCGCCGACGATTTCCTTCATCTCCGCATTGCTGTCCCAGAAGTGCCGGAAATTGGCAAATGTGAAGTTGCCGTCTGTGTCGGTGAAGGCATAATAGCCGATCAGGATACAGGGGAGAACCGTGAACAGGATCATCCAGAGGGTATAGGGGGAGGCGAACAGGGAACGCTTGATTCCATGGTTACGCCGGATCGACAGGATGACCAGAACCACGAAACACAGCCCTCCCACCCCCATGAGCGTGTAGGCCCACCAGGGCAGTGTCACATCATAGCGCATATCATGCCTCCTCGGTCGGAGAGGCATCCATAGGCCTCATGATGTGGATATTGAAGGGTACAATGCTCAGTCCGACACGACTGCCCTGGGGCTGCATGGTGGTGGAATGCACCTTGAAGGTGAATGTGCCGCAGTCGATCATCATCTCGTAATGAACACCCTTGAAGAGAACGGACTGGATGGTTCCGACCAACTGCCCGATATCCTCTCCGACGACCATGATGTCTTCCGGGCGGATCACCACATCCACAGGTGTGTCGTTCCCAAATCCGAAGTCCACGCAGGGGAATCCGCGGCCGGCAAAGGAGACGAGCTCATCGCGGACCATGGTACCCCGCAGAATGTTGCTTTCTCCGATAAAATCCGCTACGAAGGCATTGGCGGGTTCATCATAGATATGCTTGGGATCCCCGATCTGAAGAATATGACCTTCCCTCATGACAACGATGGTATCACTCATGGTGAGTGCTTCTTCCTGGTCGTGTGTGACATAGAGGAAAGTAATCCCCAGACGCTGCTGCATGTTTTTCAGCTCAAGCTGCATTTCCTTGCGCAGTTTCAGGTCCAGAGCGCCCAGTGGCTCGTCCAGAAGCAGGACCTCAGGCTCGTTGACAAGAGAACGTGCAATGGCGACACGCTGCTGCTGGCCGCCGGAAAGGGCGTCGACTTTTCTTTTCTCATACCCCTTCAGATTTACCAGTTCCAGCATCTGCCCGACCCGCTGATTGATCTCCTGGCGGGGCATCTTTTTCAGTTTCAGACCGAAGGCAATGTTGTCAAACACGTTCAGATGCGGGAAGAGAGCATATTTCTGGAAAACCGTGTTGACACGGCGCTTATAGGGCGGCAATGCGGAGATTTCCCGTCCCTCGAAGTACAGTTCCCCTTCCGTGGGGGTTTCAAAACCGCCGATAATCCGGAGTGTCGTTGTTTTTCCACATCCGGAGGGGCCGAGCAGAGTCACAAATTCCTTTTTCCGGATATAAAGATTGATGTCGTCCAGAACTGTGACTCCGTCATATTCCTTGCGGATGTGCTTCAATTCAATCAGGTGTTCCTGCTCGATCATGGTTCATGACTCCTTCTGTGGGAAAATCAGAAACTGGGCGGGGTGGAGACCCAGATGATCCGTGCGCAGTTTTTTCCTGCGTTGATCAGACGGTGCTCGGAACGGGGGTGAATGCAGAAACTGCAGCCGTGCTTGATTTTTGTTTTTTCCTGACCGGTGATCAGATAGACCGTTCCGGACAGCACATAACCGAATTCCTCGCCTTCCGAAGGGGGCATGGTATAGCTCTGACCGCCTTCACCGAGCTCGACAAGAATCGGTTCCATCTGGTTTTTCTGGGCGTCAGGGATCAGCCAGGTTACGCTGCCCCGCAGGAGCTCCTCATCCTTTTTTTCAAACATGTCCTGAGGCGTGAAGACGATTCTTTCATCCTTCTGCTCAGCAAAAAAGGAAGAGAGGCTGCTTCCAAGACATTCAAGCATGTCCGTGAGCGTCGCAATAGACGGTGAGGCCAGGTTACGTTCCACCTGGGAAATAAACCCTTTGCTCAGTTCGCACCGATCTGCCATCTCTTCCTGCGTGAGTCCCCGCTGGAGTCGGAGAAGCCGAAGCGCATTCCCGATGTCCATGCCTTGGCCTCCTTTCTATCCGGGTTTAGAAAAACTAAACCGAAAGTAAGAATGCGAGTTTAGGAGAACTAAACTCAAAGACGGTCCCCATTAAACCACAGATTGCAGCATGCTGTCAATAGGTCGGCGGAAATCTTTTCCAGGTCAGAAATCAAGACGGAAGACGGATGCCGGACTGTAAGAAAAACCATATAAATAAAGAAAGGAAAACAAAGGGAAAACATCAGGGTACAGTAAGAAAACAACACAAAAGGCCCATTCCGTGATAGCATACAGGATGGAATCACACAGGAATAGCACGAAAGGCAGGACCGCGGAGTGAAAACAGTATTCAAACCCGGGAAACTTGTGGGCAGGATGAGTGCGCCGGCTTCCAAGTCCGATACGCACCGCAGAATGATCTGTGCCGCCATGACACACGGACAGACAGAACTGCAGGGCTATATGGAGTCAGAGGATGTGCGGGCAACCGCCAAATGTCTTGAAACACTTGGCGCGTTTTTCAGCGTCTCGGGTGATGTAATGACGGTACGGGGGCATGCCGGCAAGCCGGATCTGTTTCCTGTGTTTGATTGCGGGGAGAGTGGCTCCACGCTGCGTTTTTCTGTTCCCCTGGCCCTGAGCCTGTGCGGAAAAGGGATTTTCAGAATGCATGGCCGTCTTGGACAGAGACCCATGGATGTATACAGAGACCTGTTTGTCCCCAGGGGAGTACAGTGGCACATGGGGGAGGGCGCTGACGGAGCCGCAGAGCTGACTGTTGCGGGATGGTTGGAACCCGGTAAGTATTCTGTTCCGGGCTTTGTTTCATCGCAGTTTATCTCGGGATTGCTTTTTTCGCTGCCTCTTCTGAGGGATGCTTCCGTACTGGAAGTCATTCCTCCCATCGAGTCTATCGGATACATTCGCATGACGCTCAGGTCACTGGAACAGAGCGGCATTCAGGTGCAGCAGCAGGATCAGTATACCTGGCTGATTCCGGGAGGTCAGCATTACAATGCGGTTTCCGAAAGACTGGAGGGAGACTGGTCACAGGCTGCTGTGGTCCTGTGCGCGGACGCTCAGGGCAGTGAAGTCACGGTGGACGGATTGCAGGATGATTCCATGCAGGGTGACCGGGAAGTACTGAACTGTCTGGAAAAAATGGGGGCTTCCGTCATTCGGTCGGATACGGGTGTTTCCGTCAGAAAAGGGAAAATGCAGGGAATTGTCATGGACATGAGCAATACTCCGGATATCGCGCCGATGCTTGCGCTGGTGTGTCAGCACGCAGAAGGGGAGAGCAGACTGACAGGCTGCGGGAGACTCCGTGCGAAAGAGTGCGACCGGCTGCGGGGAACCGTACAGATTCTGAACACTCTGGGGGGTTGCGCAAGGGAAGACGGCGATTCCATAGTCATTCGGGGCGTTGAGAAACTGCGGGGAGGCTGCCGCATAGACACACAGAATGATCATCGGATGGTCATGCTTGCTTCGATTGCAGCCCTTGTCTGCGAGAAAGGCATTGAAACCGAAAATGTGGAAGCACTGAACAAATCCTGGCCGGGGTATCTGGATACGTACAGGGCTCTGGGAGGGATTGCTGAGTGAGCAGTTCATTCGGGCTCTGCTTGCGCATCACGGTGTTCGGGCAAAGCCATGGGCCATGTGTGGGAATGGTCCTGGATGGATTTCCTGCCGGAATGAAACTGGATCTGGCGCGTCTTGAAGCGAATATGAAGCGCAGGAGACCGGGCAGGGACGGCACCACAACGGCCCGTCAGGAAGCGGATGAACCTGTTTTCCTTTCAGGCATTTTTCAGGGGAAAACGTCAGGTCAGCCGGTATGTGTTATCATCGGTTCGAATGGGCAACGCCCTGAAGACTATGGCGAGGCGATGGATGTGCTTCGCCCGGGGCATGCTGATTATACCGGACACATACGGTACCATGGTTTTGAGGATTACCGGGGCGGAGGCAGTTTTTCAGGGCGCCTTACTGCTCCGCTTGTTGTGGCAGGGTCTATGTGCGATCAATACCTGGAATCCAAGGGAATTCAGATCGAAGCGCATATCGCCTCAGTAGGTACTGTCAGGGACACTGCTTTTGAGGAGATTCCGGAAGAGGAAGATCTTTCTTTTCTGAAGGACATGGAACTTCCGCTGGTTCGACGGGAACTTGTTCCGCAGGTGCGTTCTGTCATCGAGCAGGCTGCGGAGGAGGGGGATTCAGTGGGAGGGATCGGGGAAGTCAGGATCAAAGGTCTGCCACCGGGACTTGGTTCACCTTTCTTTGATTCTGCGGAGAGCCTTTTCTCGCACATGCTTTTTTCAATTCCCGGTGTGAAGGGGGTCTCATTTGGCAGCGGTTTTGAACTGTCCGGCATGAGAGGCAGCGAGGCAAATGACCCGTGGAAACTGGAGAAAGAGAAAATCAGGACAGCCACGAATCATGCGGGAGGGATCAATGGCGGCATCACGAATGGAATGCCACTGGTCTTTCAGTGCGCTTTTCGCCCCACACCATCCATTTCCAGAAAACAGATATGAACGGATATGATTAGGGAAGAAATGGAAGCCATCCCCTGCTCCGGGAGATCAGGCATGGACTTCAGTACGATCAGATTCCTGAAAGAGGAGGAGCCTGCCCGGAAGGTATCCTCCTTTTTTCCCGGATCCCTTTCTGAGACAATCCCGGAATCAGCGTTCTGGAAAAGGATTCCAAATGTCATTTCTCTTTTCTGAAGCAGTTTTCGGTGAAATTCATCAGGAAAGTGAGATAGGAGGAAAGAAATCTGTTGCCGGATTATCCCTGGAGAGCGAAAAGCGAGCGTAATGCGTGGAGATGTGGAAAATGGACAGAAAGGACAGGCCGTCTTATCCGGATCTTGGAAAAGTCTATCCCGGTGATTACTATCCGGATATACCCTACAGTGAATACATTGGTTCACAGATACAGATATCTGAAAACGATAGAGTTTTTGACCTGCGCAGTTTTGGGGCTGTACCGGATTCGGGCGTGGTGGTGACGGAAGCATTCAGGGCGGCCGCAATGGCTGCTGAAGAGCAGGGCGGGGGTACAATCCTGGTCAGTGGTGGATCATACATTGTTGGAAGCATTTCTCTTCCTTCCTTTACGACGCTCTTTGTCGCGCCAGATGCCAGCCTGATTTCATCCAGGAACCTGAAAGATCTCCTTCCGGAGGAAGATGACACACCGGACGGGTGCGGGAAAATCAGTAAGGAGGGGAAGGAGTCATCAGGCGGTGGATTGCTCTGCATACAGGGGGCGAAACATGTGCGGATTACCGGGGGAGGGCGAATTTCCGGAAGTGGAGAATGGTTTGTTTTCGAACCTAGGGAGAAGCCTGCGCTTTCTCCATTTCCGGTTACAATGCTCCCTACGAGAGAACAGGAGAATGAGATCAACACTGTCCCGGGGACGGTGAGAACATTTTACAGGAATCGCATCCGATATGCGGAGGACAAATATGACGAGGGATTGATTCCTCTGCGGCGTTTGTCCTGCCTGCTTTGGGTGGACGACAGCGAAAATGTTGAGATTGATCATGTCATTCTGCATGATTCCATGGCCTGGACGCTGAAAGTGGAGTGCAGTGATCATGTCAGAGTCCATGATATCGTGATTGATGATAACCGCCATGTGGCGAATACGGATGGGATTGATGTGTGCGGTTCATCTGATGTAGATATCCGGCATTGCTTTATATCCTGTGCCGACGATGGCATCGTTATAAAAAATCCTGCATCCACAGGACGGGATATGGAAAACGTCCGAATCCATGACTGTATGGTCATGACGGTCATGAACTGCTTTAAGATCGGTACGGAAACATATCATGACATTCGTCATATAACGGTGGAGGACTGTGCTTTCTGCCTGCCGGACATTTATCCTGGCTCCACATCAGGCATCGCGATTGAGTCCTGCGATGGTTCTTCGGTGTCGGACATCAGAGTGACCAATATACGGATGAATAAGGTTCTCTGTCCGGTTTATCTGTGTCTGAATATGAGGAACCGGGCAGGGGATCCATATATCGGTCAGAAGGGGGTGAATCGATACTGGGGAGGAAGCATTCGGGACGTCCTTATTGAAAATGTATATGCCGAGAATGCTGAACTGCCCTGCATTCTCACGGGCTTTGTGAGGAAGAATCGATCCGGAGAACGGATTCGTCAGGCACCGGAAAATATCACGATTCGGAATTTTACGATGATCTACAGGAATAATGAGGAAATTCTGCATATTCCTGAAGAGATTCCGGAGTTTTATGAAAACTATCCGGAAAGTAATGCTCATGGTGATGTGGATGCCAGCGGAATCTGGGCAAGACATCTGGATAATCTCAGGCTTGACGGGATTCAGATTACACCTCGCAGCGGCAATACAAGGAAGCTGGTGAAACTGACAGATGTCAGACAAGCGTGATTCTGGAAGATAAACCTGGAAAATGCGGAAAGCCTCATCTTTGGAGCTGTTTCATTGGATTGCCAGGAAGTGAATGAGTTTATAAAAAGAAAAACATGTTTATGCCCGGATGATGTTGACATTCTTCAATGCAAGTGGTATCATGCCAGAGTCAGCAGGACATTGTCCTTTGACCTTGGGCCCGTAGCTCAGCTGGATAGAGTGTTTGACTACGAATCAAAAGGTCGTGGGTTCGAATCCCGCCGGGCTCATTTCCTGAGAAGCTTGAAAAATAAGGCTTCTCTTTATTTTTTGTCGTAAAAATCAGAAGGAAAATCTTGGCCAAAAGTGGCTGAAATAGCCTCAATACTCTTAAAATGGTAGTCAAACGGTAGTCAGCTACTACGATGGTCTGACTACCGTTTCTTCCATTACTTCTCGAACAGGCTGTTCAGTTTCTCAACTGCCTTAGCATTACGTTCATTCGTGACATGATCGTAAACCTGCATAATCATCTTTTCTTAAAGGAGTTTTTGAAAACCTGACAGACCTGTGATAGAATAAGCATATCGGTGCGATGATTGCTCTCTTGGTCAAATTCATAATTCTGAGCGTACGGAACAGATCAGATAGAAAGGCAAAAGTAAAATCTGAACCTCGAATAAGTATGCTTGATTCGGGATGCTCGTCGTAAATACCGATAACTTCCACATGAAAAAGGTAGCAGGGAAGCGGTTTGGCAGAAAGACTCCCCCAGAGATATCAGCAATCCGGCTGCAGATGGTCATGCTTGACAGTATTCAGCGTAACAGTCTGTGCAGGAGTCTCATCCCTGGTTCCGGATAAGTTGTTCACACCCTTCTTCCTGACGAATCACTTGTGATTTTACAGATAAGCAGACACGATCGGGAACGGTCTGATTGAACAGAAACCTGGCGGAACTCAATGCCGAACACATTGCGATGGCGGAAAGGACTGCAGCAATCCAAAGGATTGCACCAACGGTTTTCCTGTTACGCCCGGTTGTTCGGATGTTTCATCGGAATAGCAAGATAGTCTGTGTCTCTCTGTATTGCTGTTTATTTGGGGAAATGACTCACAGACCCCAATCGTATCGTTTCTTTGGAACTCCTGTTGAGCGCATATTGTCAATTGAAGCGATTTTTTCGTGACGATGGAGGACAGATCAAACTTGAAGGCGGAGGAAGGAGCAGCGAAAGGTCTGGGTTCTATCTTTTGTGAATCACGGAAGGCTGAAAGAACCAGACAGCAGTTTCAAAATATCCTATGGAAACAATCTGAGACGTTTGTGAAGGTTCGTCGTGAAGTCTGGGACGGGAAAACTGACTGAATCAGGTAGGAGGTAGCTATGAAAACAATGATGGATGCCCTGGTCAAGGTGAGACCCGAAAGAGGCCTTGTCCTTCAGAAAATGCCCGTTCCGCAGCCGGGAATGGGAGAAGTGCTGATCAAAGTTCACAAAACTGCGATCTGCGGGACGGATGTGCACATATACAACTGGGACCCCTGGAGTCAGGAAAACATAAAGCCACCGGTTATCATTGGGCACGAATATGTTGGAGAGATAGCCGGACTGGGGCCAGGCGTCACACAATATCACATTGGCCAGATCGTTTCCGGTGAAGGTCATATCGTCTGCGGACACTGCCGCAACTGCAGGGCTGGAAACGGTCAGTGGTGCAAGAACACGAAGGGTGTGGGCGTTAACCGTGATGGCGCTTTCGCCGAGTACCTGGTGATTCCGGCGTATAACGTGATTCCGATTCCGGAAGGCATTGATGAGGAAGTGGTATCTTTCTTCGACGCCTTCGGTAACGCAACCCACACCGCGCTGATGTTCGATATGATTGGTGAGGATGTACTGATAACAGGCGCGGGACCCATTGGAATTATGGCGGCGGCGATTTGTCGGAAAAACGGTGCACGCAGCGTGGTAGTTACTGATCTCAATGATTACAGGCTTGATCTGGCGAAGAAGATGGGAGCGTCCAGAACCATCAATCTGACACGCGAGTCCGTTGATGGTATCTATGAAGGGCTGAATATGGTGGAAGGATTTGACGTCGGGCTGGAGATGAGCGGAAGCGGCGCTGCCCTGAACAGCATGATTGAGCATATGCGCAATGGCGGAAAGATTGCCTTACTGGGCATTCAGCAGCCGGGTGTGCAGATCAACTGGAACCATGTGATCATGAAAGGCCTGACGCTTCAGGGAATCTATGGACGGAAGATGTTTGAAACCTGGTATAAGATGATCACCATGGTCGAAGGAGGTCTTGACCTTAAGCCTATGATTACACACCGTTTTTCCTATAAGGAATTCGAAGCTGGTTTTGCCGCAATGAACAGCGGCATGGCTGGCAAGGTCGTACTGGATTGGACATGCGCTGAACAGGAGGAATGAGGCTGTGAAGGAAGCACTGAAACGTTACGAGTCGGAACTGGCGGAGATAAGTAAAGCGGGCACCTACAAGGACGAGCGCATCATTACCACGCCGCAGCGGAGCAGAATCGACACAACCAGGATCAACGGCGTGATCAACATGTGCGCGAATAATTATCTGGGGCTTTCGGACAATCCGCGCCTGATTGAAGCGGCAAAGCGCAGCTATGACCGTTGGGGATACGGTCTTTCCAGCGTGCGTTTTATCTGCGGCACCCAGGAAGTGCATAAAACACTGGAGCGGAAGATCGCCGGTTTTGTGGGTACAGACGACGCCATACTGTATTCTTCCTGCTTTGATGCGAACGGAGGTCTGTTTGAAACCCTGCTTGGCAAGGAAGACGCGATTATCTCCGATGAACTGAATCATGCCAGCATTATTGACGGAGTTCGTCTGTGTAAGGCGATGCGATTTCGTTACCGGAACAATAACATGGACGATCTGAAAGCGAAGCTGGAGGAGGCAAAGGCCGGAGGCGCGAAGACAATCATGATCGCTACGGATGGAGTCTTCTCCATGGATGGCTTTATAGCCAATCTGAAGGGCATCTGCGACCTGGCAGATCAGTATGATGCTCTGGTCATGGTGGATGACAGCCATGCGGTGGGGTTCATGGGTGAGCGTGGCCGGGGAACTCCGGAATACTGCGGTGTCATGGGACGTGTGGATATTATTACCGGTACGCTGGGTAAGGCATTGGGTGGCGCAAGCGGAGGGTATACCGCGGCTAGGCAGTGTATCGTTGACCTGCTTCGCCAACGCAGCCGGCCTTATCTGTTCTCCAATACGCTTGCGCCGGCGATTGCGGCTGCTGCCTGTGAGACTTTTGACATGCTGAATGAATCCACGGAACTGCGGGACCGTGTACATGCTAATACGGCCTATTTCCGTAAGGAACTGGGAAAGCTTGGATTTGATATTCCGGAAGGAAGCCATCCCATTGTTCCGGTTATGCTCTATGATGCCCGTGTGGCACAGGAATTTGCAGCCCGGATGCTGGAAAAAGGAGTCTATGTCGTGGGCTTCTCCTATCCGGTTGTGCCTATGGGCAAGGCACGTGTCCGCACACAGGTTTCCGCCGGACATACGATCGAAGATCTTGATTTTGTAATCCGCTGCTTTGGCGAGGTGAAGAAAGAAATGGGAATCTGAGAGCATCTCCGTTACAGATACAACACAGACTCCTGTGATTTTTTCTATCAAACCCGACCGCCCGAAAGTCGTGAAAAGGGCACAAACTCTCCCTCTCCACTGAACGGGCCCAAAGTAGCTTGTCATTACTGCTATACTTGACTGCTTTGGCCCACATATGGCTCCTTAGGACATGCAAGGTAGTTCTCTCGGGGTGGCGCCGATAGCATGGGAATTTGCTTTCGGAGGACCGGCTTCATGGATGAGCTGGTCCTTTCCGGTTTTCCCGTGCTTTCCGGGCGAGACCGGTTTGGATGTCTGCACTCCGGTTTTTCAGGGTAGGAGGAATCGTTAACTGTTCCGAAGCGGCGGTTGAGGATTCCGTACGGATACCCTGCTGATGCGGATGGAAGTCCGGCATTTGTGAGAGGATGGCTGAATGTTCCAGGGCGAGAACAGGTGATACAGACTTTTTATATCCAATCAGCAGTGAAGTGGAAAATAAACTGAATGACTGTCTGCAGGAGAAAAAGGCCTGTCCCTGGGAAAAGATCCTTTTCGCAAAGATAAACTCCCGCCCATGAGATGTTCCGCTGCTCTTCAGATATTCCTCCGACTCACAGGCTACTCCGATGGAGCAGGGGTTTTTTACAATGGCGGGGGACATGATATGAAGCATCACTGGTTCAGATGGGTTTCGGGATTGGAAAAATGTAGAAATGGTGAAGGATTGTCCAAATGGCTGTCTTCCCGGGTAATCTGATGTGGAACCCTTTTTCTGGCATGATCCATGCCTTTTTATCCGGGAGGAAGGTCCGCAGAGTGGTGACTCACAGAATTGATGGTTTTCTTTGGAAGAACCATTCAGAAATCACATGGTAATTGATGAATTGTATGGTATACAGGAAAGATGAAATATATGAATATATAACTGCATTTCTGAAAAAAACAGCCATTCACGGACATTGATGAAATATCAGATGCATAGTTGTGCCAAAGCGGGTATAGATGTATAATCAGCTCTGTATGGATGGAACGGTTCCGTGCATTCCGTTCAGGTGGTTATGGGGAATGCTGTGCCAGACTGCCGGATGGTTGGGCAGCCAGATGCAGAGTCCTGACCACGTGCGGGCGGGACCCGTTGGATGCTGGGTATAAACAGAATGAAGCGTGCCTGCTGAACAATGAGCACCATGCTGGAATGATCACTATTCTGAGTGGGAGATTGTCATGCTGAAGAGTCGTGTGAAATTTCACTCCGCGAATGGAAAGCGGATGATTATGATTGTTGAAGACGAGGAAGCGAAGCAGAAGGATCTTGAAGGTATCCTCGCGAATGATTATGAGCTTCTGTTTGCTTCCAGCGGAAAGGAGGCACTCGAACTCGCGGCTCTGCATCATGATATGATCTCTCTGATAATGCTTGATCTGACTCTGCCCGATATACCGGGGCTGCAGGTTCTGAGTAGGATCAAAGGAGATCCGCAGATATCTGTTATCCCTGTCATCATCGTTTCTTCCAACCAGGCGGCAGAGGTGGACAGTCTGAATGCGGGAGCGATCGACTTTATTCCGAAGCCGTACCCGGTACAAAGTGTGGTACAGGCCCGGATTCTGCGCTCCATAGAGCTTTCGGAGGATCGGGAGATCATCAGCCTGACAGAAAGAGATCCGCTGACAGGCCTTTACAACAGGGAGTATTTTTACCACTACGCGGAGCAGTTTGATCAGCACCACAAGGAGATGGAAATGGACGCCATCGTTCTGGATGTGAATCATTTCCATATGATCAACGAGCGATTTGGGACAGCGTACTGTGATGAGATCCTTCGCCGGATCGGCGAGAAAGTCCGGGAAATGGTCCGGGACACAGGTGGAATCGTCTGTCGGAGAGCGGCGGATACATTTATGGTATACTGCCCGCATGGGAAAGACTACAAAGCGATTCTGGACAGCGCGTCCATTGGCCTGACTGCTGAGGATACCTCGGAGAACCGGGTCCGTCTCCGGATGGGCGTTTATGCCTGTGTTGACAAGTCACTGGAAATTGCACGCAGGTTTGACCGGGCGAAGCTTGCCTCTGATACGGTCAGGAATAATTACGCCAAATCAATCGGGATCTATGATCATCAGATGAATGAAAGAGAGCTGTATGCGGAACAACTGATTGAGCATTTCCACCAGGCGATTTCAGATCGGGAATTCAGCGTTTACTACCAGCCCAAGTTTGATATCCGCCCTGAGAAGGCGGTTCTTTGCGGAGCTGAAGCGCTTGTCAGATGGAAACATCCAAGTCTTGGCATGATTGGACCGCAGAAATTCATTCCGTTGTTTGAGGAAAACGGACTGATTCAGTCTCTGGATGCTTTTGTCTGGATCGAAGTCGCACGGCAGATCAGCGAATGGAAGACAAAGTATGATCATTTGGTGCCGGTTTCCATAAATGTTTCACGGATTGACATGTTTGACCCGCATCTTCCTCAGAAAATTATGGAGGTTATCCAGGGGGCCGGGCTGACCCCGAAGGATTTCCATCTGGAAATCACAGAATCGGCGTATACGGAGGATTCTGAGCAGATTGTGGAAATGGTCGGCGAAATGCGGGAACTGGGTTTTCAGATCGAAATGGACGACTTTGGCAGCGGATATTCGTCCCTGAATATGATATCCACACTGCCCATCGATGCCCTGAAGCTGGACATGCAGCTTATTCGAAATGCGTTCCTGATCCGCAAAGATACCCGGATGCTGGAACTGATGATTGATATTGCGGATTATCTGAAGGTTCCCGTGATTGCCGAGGGCGTTGAGACAGAGGAGCAGATACTGGCCCTGAAAAAAATGAAATGCGATATTGTGCAGGGTTACTATTTCTCAAGACCGGTTCCGGCTGAGGATTTCGAGGTATTTCTGAAAGAAAAGGCGAGGGAAAGCCGTGAATAAAAATCCCGGACAGAATCGTCCGACGTGATTTACGCAGAAAAACCGACGTAGAACGTCGGTTTTTCTGCGTGTTCAGTCAGACAAGGCAGCCCGGGAACAAGGTGTTCAGCCTCTTGGTGCAAATCCGATTTTTTTCTGGACCTTGCGAAGCGTGCGGGTAGCAAGAGCTGACGCTTTCTGGCCATTTTCATCAATGACAGACTGGAGATATGCTTTATCGGCGATCAGACGCTGGTACTCCCGCTGCAGCGGTTCCAGGGCAGTCACGACAGCTTCTGTCGTACGGTTTTTAAGCTCGCCGTATCCGACACCCTGAAGATCGGAAACCACCTGATTCACCGGAGTACCGGTCAAAGCGCTGATCATGGAAAGAAGATTACTGACACCGGGCTTGTTTTCGGGATCAAAACGGATTTCACCGTCAGAATCAGTTACAGCGCGGCGGATCTTTTTCCGGATCACATCGGGAGAGTCCAGCAGGGCGATGTACGTGTCCTCGGGATCAGATTTGGACATTTTCTTTCCGGGTTCCTGAAGACTCATGATCTTAGCGCCAACTTTGGGAATATAGCCCTCCGGAATTGTGAAAACATTTCCATAGACAGCATTAAACCGCTGGGCGATATCTCTGCACAGCTCAAGATGCTGCTTCTGGTCCACGCCGACAGGGACAAGATTGGTCTGGTACAGCAGAATGTCGGCGGCCATCAATACAGGATAGGTGAAAAGGCCGGCATTGATATTGTCCTCATGAGCGGCGGATTTGGCTTTGAACTGTGTCATGCGGTTCAGCTCTCCCATATAGGTAAAGCAGCCCAGAATCCAGGCAAGTTCAGCGTGGGCACTGACGTGACTCTGGCAGTAAATCAGGTTCTGCTTGGGGTCAAGTCCGGATGCGATATAAATGGCGGCCAGTTCAAGGCACCTGCGGCGAAGATCTGCGGGATTCTGCCGTACGGTAATGGCATGTTCATCCACAATGCAGTAAATGCAGTCATAATCGTGCTGAAGCGTGACGAAATTCCGGAGGGCCCCGATATAATTACCGATGGTCAGAGTACCAGAGGGCTGAATACCTGAGAAGATTACCTGTTTTTTTTCTGCAGTCTGTTCCACGTTTTTTCTTCTCCCTTCTGAATTCACAGGAAAAGGCATACCCGTCCGCTTCTGGGGACGATATGCCTGAGATCAAGCCCAACTGATTTCACGACGAAACCACGTCTTCACGGATCACGACGGTACCGTCATCAGATACTGACTGGCTCAGCGTTCCCTGATGCCCCGCAGGACATTATTCATGAGCAATCCTCAACTGGTTTCCGCTTAGGATTTCCTGCTCATTTCCTGTCCATGAACGGTGTTCAGGATTATATAATAATTGAAAAAAAAAGACAAGACGGACAGAGAGAGGGATACAGAAGGTGTACAGCCTACCGGTTGACTTGAATCGGACATGTGCTATACTGACGATGAAAAATCGGGGGAGGATGCGCGACAGCGTGTAACGGTCATATGGATTTTGTCAGAACGGGCGTAGTTGGAGTCGGCAATATGGGCACTGCCCATGCAACCACACTGTACGAGAACAGGATTCATGGAATGAAGCTTGCAGCGGTGTGCGATGTTGCAGAGGATCGTCTCAGATACTGCAGTGAGCATTTTCAGAATGTACCTCAATTCAGGGATTATCATGAGATGATCCGGTCCGGGCTTCTGGATGCTCTGATTGTGGCGGTTCCGCACCGCCTTCACTCGGTCATTGCGTCGGAAAGTCTGGATGCCGGACTGCATACACTGACAGAGAAGCCCGAGGACGTCATGACATCAAGGGCGAGAAGCCTGAACAGACATGCGGAAGACAGTGGCAAGGTGTTTGCCATTATGTTTAATCAGCGGACCAACGCCGTTTTTCAGAGGGCAAGAGAAATCGTTCAGAGTGGGCAGCTGGGAGAACTGAAGCGGTCTGTCTGGGTCATTACCAACTGGTACAGAACGCAGCATTACTACGATTCCGGCGCATGGCGCGCGACGTGGGCGGGTGAAGGCGGTGGGGTGTTGCTGAATCAGGCACCCCATAACCTGGACCTGTGGCAGTGGATCTGCGGAATGCCCGTTTCAGTGACGGCATATTGTGACGAAGCCAGGTATCATCATATCGAAGTGGAAGATGATGCGACGATCTTCACCCGGTATGCCAATGGAGCCACGGGCATTTTCATCACGTCCACAGGTGAATATCCTGGCACGAACAGACTGGAAATTTCAGGTGAGAAGGGCAAGCTCGTGCTCGAGGGGGGGAAGATTCACTGGTGGCGTCTGAAAACGTCCGAAAGGGAGATCCGTTTCCAGTCTCCTGACAGCTTTGCCAGAATTGAAACCGAATATGAAGAAATCGAACCTGTCAGCGTTCCCGGTGCACATGCGGCGATTCTTCAGAATTTTGCCAATGCCATTCTTCACGGTGAGTCTCTGCTCTCTCCCGGACGGGAAGGAATCAATGAGCTGACGATCTCCAACGCAGCCTATCTGTCCCAGTGGACAGGTAATTCCACCATCAGGCTGCCTCTGGATGAAGAACTGTTTGACGCGGAACTGGAGAAGCGTTCCAGACAGTCTGTTTTCAGAGAGAAAAAGGAGACAGAAAACCCGGATGGTCTTTATTCCAACAGATGGCAGGTTAACTGGTAATCAGTGAATAGCGCCGCTACGGCGCTTTTCTTATACTTTATCAATGGACATACGATTAACGCCCGGACCATCGGGGCGAAAGTACAATCGCTGCCCAGGAGGGGCAATTCACCAGCCGTCCGGATGATCCAGACCTGTGGTCATGAGCCGTTTTTGTGCGGTAAGCATTCCGATGAGGTTTCACGGTACTGATGCGGTATATGGAATTGACTGAGGCATTCCGGAGAAATATGGCATGAAATGGCAGCGCATGATGGTGTGCATTTCCGGGAGAGTACCTGTCATACAGGCGGACCGGCATGTGAAATCTGCCTTTTCGGTGTTATCGGAACGGATGCCTTGCGGGGGAGCGGATTTCCAGCACGTGAAAAGAATCCCGGGTCCATGCCCGGTCCGGAGTGTTTTTTAGGCTTGTGAAGAATACAAAAAACCTGCAGCGATTCTGCAGGTTTTTCATCTGGGTGGAGAGACTTGAACTCTCGGCCTCTTGAACCCCATTCAAGCACGCTACCAAACTGCGCCACACCCAGACAGGTGCTCGTTCATCTCTGACGAACAAGCTGATTATAGTTCTTTTTTTTCATATGTCAAGCACTTTTCACGGAATCCGGAAGCTTTTTTGCGGGACGGAAATCCGGTGTTTTTTTCATGCATCAAGAACTGTCAGAATGGTTTCCGGACTGCAGCCGGATCATTCTGTCCGAAATTGAACAGGGAAGGCAGAATCAGGAAATTCTGTCCATGACTGCCGGGGAGCGGTACAAAATGGGATTCCGGATCAGCTTTCATCCAGTCGTCAATGCAAGCGGACTCCTGCTGAGGATCATGACAGAGGTTCCAGGGTGTTCTTGGCTCTTCAAGGTAGGAAAAAAGAATATCTTCGTGGAGGGAAATCAGCTGATAACGGTCGCCACACAGTTTGCCTTCCCGGACCAGCGCGTGATGGTGATAGACATAGGAGAAAAGGGATTCGTGACGAAGAAGGGCGATACGTCCGATCCTTTTTTCCGGACATCCCCGCTTCCAGTTTTCCGGACTGTCAGGAATGTCGTGGTAGAAAACCGGATACATATAAGCCCACTTCCGGTCTGTCTCTCCCTCTGGCCAGGTCTCCAGAACAGGGAGAAGGGAAGGCAGGAGCGTTTCCGGGTCCAGGGAGGCCACGAGAGATTCCACATACAGAAAGAGCTGTCGTCCCCACTGATACAGGCCAACTGTCATGACAACATTGTTACTGACTGCGTGTTTGGCTTCATCAGAGGCACGCTGAATCAGGGGTTTCAGTAAATCCGGAGAGGCCGCGGAAAATCTGCCGCGGAACTGAAGACGTGTGAGCATGTCCAATCCTCCTGAGGTAAGAGGTCCTGCCCCTGCAGGGAAGAATACAGCCTGAGAAAGAGGAAATGACGCGCGCTGGATTTGAAGGGGACAAAAGGAATTTTCACCACTGGGCGACTGAGTGGCGTTATGGCATGATCAGAGATTCAGAACAGGGTGAACGGAAAGAGTGAGTATTTGAGAAAGGAAGCAGACTGAGCGCTTTTCTTCCGGTCCTGACAGTGACATGTCAGGGTGGGACAGAAACGGAATACCGATACAAGGTGTATGGCAGAGGTTCCGTTGCCGTTCCGAGCAGGGAATCCGAGAACCCCAGCAGATATGATGCATGGTACTTCCGGAAAGCGTCTCCAGGCGGCATGGTAACATATGCCACCGGCGTGGTCAACAGGGAGTGCAGTGGCAGATGCACGGATAAGAAGGGAAGCTGTATTCGGAACGCCACTGTCACCATGATCCGATAAACGTTGTGCGAACGGAGGGGCTGCTGAGGCACTGTGGGAATGCTTTCCGGACAGGCCTGAGGGATCGGCGGAAATTCTCCATATATTGTATACTGTATCCAACTGGATGCCGGAAATACATTATTCATTAAATACAATGAAAGAACACCGAATGTGTGGGCTTTTTCGAATTTCGGTGAGAATGACAACAAGGTGCTCCTTGCGATTTCAGGGATATTAGTCTATAATGCCCGCATTGTCAATAAATCATACGCATATGCAGGAATCGATTTTTCCCCCGATGGGTGAAAGGAGGAGTCGCAATGGCTGACAAATCAACACAGAGTCCGATGATTTTAGACAGCATATACGAGCAGGTTATGATTGCTTCTGTGAGTTTCCCACGCTATCTTCTGAAAACGGACGAGATGACGCAGAAGCTGGGAATGCCATTTTCCTACCTGCTGATCATCTTCCTGTCCGCCTCCCGGAAACTGACCATTGGCAAGATCGCCGAAAGGATGAATATCAGCAAACCCAATATTGCTCCCATCATACGCCGCCTGGTTGAACAGGGATACATGGAACGTATGCCCATGGATAAGGACAAGCGGAAATATTATCTGAAGATCACGGCCAAGGGGGAAGAAATCTGCAACAACATTCATCAATACGCGGTTGACAGGCTTGGAACTGCTTTTTCCACCCTGAGTTCCGCTGAGCTGAACCGCTTTCTTAAGGCACTGTTGACGGTGAATCGCGTTATGGAAAATGTTAAATCACTGACATCCGGAGAATGAATTCGGGGAATCATGTCCGTGCGCGCAAACAAGTGTACAGCGAATGCTGTACATGATTTTGACAGTCATGCAGGTATAGGGCCCTGCCATCCACGGTCATGGAT
>CACYGY010000070.1 GCA_902774025.1 uncultured Eubacteriales bacterium | reverse complement strand
TGGTTGGGGTGGAAATTGGGGTGGAACCAACAACCGGAGATGATCTGCTGAGGCACGCTGTTGAAGGGGGCAGAAACAAGCAAACTGATCAACAAACGTGACAAAGGAGGTCATCACCATGGCACAGATGAAAAAGGAAATCATCGAAAACGGCATTCATTATATCCTTCACGGAGACTATTATTTCCCTGCTCTTGAATTTCCTGAAACTCTCCAACAGGGGATCGGCCGCTATGGCAGGATGCGCAAAAGCTACCTTGAAAAGCATCGCCCCGGGCTGTATGAGCGACTCATCCTTTCCGGAAAGCTGTACAAACACCTGGCGGAAATCGATACCTGCTGCGCTGATCGGATGGACCGTATGGTCCGACAAATGGCAGATGCTGAAGGCATCAGCGAAGAGATGAAACAAGGGATCAACTTGCTTGGGTCAGATGCATGAATAGCATCCGGCAGCGGGCAGAAGAAATAATCCTCAACGAACTGGTCTATGCATAATCATGCTCCACTTGTCCGTCTCTCCGGAGACGGCTTTTGTTACCTGCGGAGAAATGCATTTCTGCCCTAAATAAATCAATAATAATTGTAATTAAAATTGACGGTTTTGGATTATTGATTTAAAATGCATATTGGAACAATGCTGAAGGAGAAAAGCCATGATTCAGATCAGTGAGATTTCTGCTCTGCTGGAGCAATTGGAAGGCCATATCGCTGATGACCTTGAAGGCCAGGAGTTGGATTTTAAGCAGTGGGAAGACAACTTTAAGGAAATGATGAAAATCCTTGTCCGCGCGGTGGTCAGCTTTGCCAACGCGGGAGAAGGCCTGATCATTGTCGGTGTGAAAGAGCGGGTAAAAGGCTGTGAGAAAGCGATCCTGGGTATACCGCGCGGCATTGATCCTTTGGGTGTGCAAAAGAGTATTTACGATCAGACTGAGCCTCACATTACGGTCAGAGTTCAGGAGATCTCCACGGAATATGGAACTGGGAGACTGCTGGCCATTCAGGTATTTCCTGGTATGCCGCCCTACACAACAAGTGACGGGGCCGGATGGATTCGTGTCGGCAAGGAGAATAAGCCTTTAACTGGTTCGCGCCGCCGCGAAATGATGGAGAGCATGGGGTATCACGATGCGACAGCGTCTGTCATTTCGGAAACCTGGAAGGAAGCTTATTCCCCTGCCGCCCTGGAACGGCTTCGTGAGATGATGGCTGAAGAAGCTGCGCCGCAGGAATTGCTGAGCATGAGTGACGAAGACCTGCTACAGGCGATCGGTGCATTGAAAGAAGGCAAGCTGACGATAGCAGGCTTGCTGATGGCCGGAAAACCGCAGCTGATCGAGAAATATGTTCCCTGCCATCGATGGGCATTCCGGAAAATGTCTTCCGACACGGAATATACTGTCCGGGATGAGGGCAGTGAAGCCATTCCCCTTGCTCTTCGTGAGCTGGAAAGGTATATCGATGCGGACAATCCCGTATCGACACTGCAAATAGGTTTTCTGCATCCAGAATTCAAAAAGTTTCCCAGGATCGCGATCCGTGAAGGGATCATGAATGCATTTGTCCACCGGGATTATCGGATACCCGGTGCGGTCATGGTCAAGCAGTATTCGGATGAACTGATCATCAGCAGCCCCGGCGAGCTGATCGGCGGCATTACGCCAGACAACATTCTGCATCATGCGCCGGTATCAAGGAATAACGCGCTGGCCAGTATATTTGAAAAGCTGAGGCTCGTGAACCGAAGCAATCTTGGCGTTCCTCGTATTTATTCATCCATGCTCCTGGAGGGTAAAGAGACGCCGATTTATGAGGTGTCCGGGGAAAATGTCGAGCTGACACTGCTCGGATCTGTGGTTGTCCCTTCTATCCGCTTGCTGATCAAACAGCTTTCGGAGAAAGGCATCAGGAATGAAGTGGATGAGCTGATCATTCTGAATTATCTGTTGCGGCATCGTGAAATCTCTGCGCAGACTGCAGCTGAAATCTGCCAGCGGTCTGTCAGACGGATATCCGAAACGCTCAACAAAATGGATGTGGACAGCCATATCCTGACAGCCGGAGGAAAAGGGCGTGGCCGTTACTATGCTCTCTCCAACGAAATCCACAGCCTGCTTTCGAAAGATGTCCAGTACAGCAGAAGCGAGCAGGCGGAGGAAGCTGCGCTGAAAGCACAAATACTGACGCTTTTGAAAGATCAGCCTCTTTCAAATCAGGAGATTCGACAGATCACCGGCAGAACAGCACAGCAGGTCAGAAAGCTGATGGCGGAAATGGAAAAGGAAGGCGTGACTTTGATCGGCATGGGCAGGGGAAGTAAATACATATTGGGGAAATGATCTGATGATTCATTCCTTACGGGTTGTAATCGTGCGTTGAGCGAAATGAGATTGTCAGTCCGATCTCCTTTAGTCCCATGACCAAGGTCGGGCCAGGGACTCCTGCAGTGGCAAGTTTGCAAGTGGGCAAGTCAAGTGGTGAAGTCGGTGGTGAAGTCATACTCGTTAATCTTGATGTTCAGAAACGAAACCCTCTTCTTGAATATTGCAAGGAAGCCAGAAGTCGAACGGAGATGCAATCATTCTGTGGCATCAAATCGCAGGATTATTTCAGACGTAATATACTTTTACCCCTGCTGGAAAGCGGCAGGCTGAAGCGCACAATCCCAGATAAGCCCAACAGCAGCAAGCAGAAGTATGTCCGGACATGAGCTATAACCTTACCGAAACGACTACTTGTCACGCTTTCCCCAAAGAAAGGGGCCGTGATGCAAGACATCTTTGTGATGTCTTTTTTCACGGCCCCCTTTTTCATGCTGTCGCGCCTTGAAGGGGACAACCGGAATCCGGCAGGCGGGGGGAAGGAAGGGATCACACACTGCCTGTTTCAGCCCGGGATGACGATCGGGCAGCTGGCATTCGATACGCTGAAGGCGAAATCGTGAGCATCCCCCGGAATGCAGCAGGGTCAAT
Source organism: uncultured Eubacteriales bacterium (assembly GCA_902774025.1). Lineage (GTDB taxonomy): Bacteria > Bacillota > Clostridia > Christensenellales > Aristaeellaceae > UBA2943. The sequence continues at coordinate 15,722 of CACYGY010000070.1, read as the reverse complement.
TCAACAGACCGGTCCGAAAGGGCGGATGACCGGCCTCTTCAGGGGCCGAAGGCAGCGCGGGGAACGTTCACCTTTCCGTCTTTCATTGGCGGAAGATGGCTTTCCTGCTGACGGATCTGTCCGGGGGGATGATGGTCTGTCAAAGGCTGTTCTGTTTCCGGGAACTCAGCAGATTCCGCAGACCTGATCCGTCTTTCCCACCGTCGTGTCGGCGGCGGTCTGGGCACGGATGAACCGCTCGCGGATATCCGCTTCCTGTCCCGCGTTCATGAAAATGCCAAACCGGAGGCTGATCCTCTCCGATGTCTCCTTTTCGACAAACAGGTCCGCGGTAAACTTCCGGATCAGCTGCTCATAATCCTCCCGGTGCGGGCAGTAAAGCAGAAAGGCATCTCCGCCCTGCCTGCATCCGATGCCACCGACTTTCCGCGCCAGTTTCCGGATGCTGATTCCCATGCGGCGCAGCACAAGATCTCCGTACTGCCTTCCGTACCGGTCGTTGACGGTATGAAAATGGTTGATGTTGCAGAAAACCGCGTCGAAGACGGTCCCCTGGTACTGCCGGTCCATCCGGATGACGTAGCGGAAGAAGTAGTCGGTATTGTACAGCCCCGTCAGCCTGTCCCGCTCCGTATACCGGATCAGGTCCCGGTTTTCCGACAGCTCCACGCATTTGGCGATGCGGGCCCTGACGATCTCAACATCCGGATAGGGCTTGGAGATGAAGTCCAGGGCACCAAGCTTCAGGCTCTCAAGCTCGGCGTCGGCATCTGAGGTCAGGACAATGACCGGGATGTTCATCAGGTATTCATCGGTCTGCATTTCCTTCATGACATCAAAGCCCGTCATGCCGGGCATATAGAGGTCAAGGATGACCAGCGCGATCTCATCCCTGTACTTTCTCAGCATTTCCAGTGCTTCGGCCCCGTCGGCGGCGGAATAGATATCGTAATCGTCCTCCAGAATATCGCCCAGCAGCTCCCGGTTGTCCGGGATATCGTCCACGATCAGGAGATGCTTTCTGAGCCTGAGGACAGGGACTTCCTCCTCCGCCTGCTCCGGCTCGGCTTCCCGGATCGCTGCGCCCAGGCTTTTCAGCAGTGTCTTCTCCCGGTACATGGCTGTGTCGGCGCGGTCAAAAACGTCATGGATGGAGTGGTCCTGCCCGGGGCTGTACTCAGCCAGGCCGCCGGACACGATGACTTCACTGGCCGCAATATGCGCGGAGGAACGTCTGTGCAGCTCCTGCATCAGAAGATTCCTGTTCTCATAATCCCGTCCCGACAGAAGTGCGACAAACTCGTCCCCGCCGATTCGAAAGACCGGACTGTGAGCGAAAATGTCACAGATCATCCGGCATGCCCTGCGGATATAATCATCCCCGGCCATGTGTCCCATCGTGTCGTTGACGTTCTTCAGTCCGTTGACGTCGCAGACCACAACGGCAAAATCGGCCAGTTCGCCCCTTTCCAGCTTTTCGTCCAGTTCACGCTCCGCCTCCAGGTACGCCCGCTTGCTTCGCACCCCTGTCATCTCGTCCCGGTTTGCCTGACTGTGAATCTGCTTGATGCGGGTCTTCAGCTCTGACTGCATGGACTGAATCCGCTTCCTGAGGGTGTCCATGGAAACGCCCTCTTCCTTTGCGGATTTCTCCGCGGACGGATCTTTCCCCATCTCCTGCATGAGGGTGATGGCCATTTCATCCAGCTGGCCCTGAATGGATCCGATCTTCCTTTTGCTCCTGGTGATAATGGCAATCGCCGTCCCCCCGCCCACCAGAAGGGCCAGAAGCGCGACAATGAGCGTTGTCCGGGTCAGTGTGGCCAGCTGCTGACTGTACCACTGAGCGCTGAAGTCCACTGCGATGATGCCGGCGATGCCCCCTGCGGAATCGAAGACGGGGCTGTAGGCGCTATAAAAGGAACCCCAGGCATCATGATAGGGATGGTCATCCGCGGAGGGCACGCCCTGACTGGCTCTGTAAAGCGCTTCCGTGTATACGATGGGCGAGCCGAACTCGCCGGGGTCCTCCACGGTGGGGTCCAGCCCGAAGGTGAAGGTTCCGTCCCCCATGTCCCGGATACAGTAGATGTACTTCAGGTCCATGTTGTCCTGGAAATACGTCAGCGTCCGCATGATGGTCCTGTAGCCTTCCGTTCCGGCATCCTGCGGCGTGACCGTTTTCAGCGTGTCCCCGTCGATCATGGCTGCGGCCGTGTTCACGATATCCAGCATTCTCGTCCGGATCAGGGTGATCATGGACGACCGGGACTGAGCGATGAGAAGATATCCCAGGGATATGGTCACGGCAAGCAGAAAAAGAACCACCAGCACAAGATACCTTGAAACCCATTTCGTTCTGATTCGGTCTTTCATAATTCCCCCCCATGATCCCGTTCCGCGGGATGACGACATACCTGAGGCGCGGAAGAGGAGGCGCCCCCGGGTACATTATACCATGGCCAGCCATTTGTGACCTGTTTTTTCCCTGTCCCTGAGGACACGTCTTCGACAGGCCGGAAAGCCTTTGGGGTAAGCGCGGACGCCTCCGGCGGGATCCCGCAGGAAAGAAGGAAAGGGACGGCAGGCGGTCATGGAGTGTCCTATCCCTGAGGGCAGGGCTTCATTCCCGTAAGATGCAGATGAAAAAACCGGACGCGGCGGCGTCCGGGAAAGGCATTTGAAGGGGGCGCGGACCGGATCAGCACAGGCCCAGGGCCCGCGGCAGGAAGCCGAGGATAAAATGGATTACCACACTGCCCCAGAGATTGCCGTCACGCTCGTACAGGTATCCCGTCAGCGCGCACATGAGCCCGGCGCCGAGGAGATAGTACAGCGGATAATTCATGTGCAGAACCGCGAAGAAGAGGCCCGTCAGGAGAACGATCCGATGTATGCTGGCGGAGGGATTCACCCGGCGGATGTTTTCCTGAACCAGCGCCTTGACCAGGAGCTCCTGCAGGATCGCGCTGAAGGGATAAAACCAGCGGCCATGGATATTCAGATACAGTCCGAACCAGGGCCTTGCCGCCGCCTCCGGGTCATGGGCGTTCATCCACAGCCGGATACCGATCATGCCCAGAACCAGCACTGCCGAAATGCCCAGGGTCTCCAGTATCTCCCGTCTGAGTTTTTTCCCCTTCGGAAATCTCAGAGCGCCCCAGTGGATTACAAGGGGCGTTTTCAGCCACAGGGGAATTACCAGCAGGGCCATGGAAGCCATGTAGAACTTGTTGATATCCGACGCGTTCCCCCAGGGATCCATGTCCGGCCGGATGAGGATTACCACCTTGGTGACAATGATTTCCAGGAAAAGGGCACCCAGGAGTAGCAGGTTCAGGCTTGACTTATGATCCAGTCCGGGAATCTGCTTTGGCTTTTTCATGGTATTCTTCTTCTCCTCCGCGCTTCCTTCCCTCCTCTTCGCCGGAGCGGAAGGGGATAATCTGTGAAAACGTGTCCTGGTATGGCCTGTCCTTTCCGAATCAAGGCGTTCCATCCAGGTGCTGAGTCGGAACAGGGCAGTTTTTCCGGGGTGGAAATACCACCGGACTCTATGGTTTTTTCCGTTCTTTCGCTGCGCCTCCGGGCCTGAAGGCCGCGTTTTCAGGATTCCTTCTTCCGCTTCCGGATTAGCGGGAAGCCGGACATTGAGGAAAGTATAACCGATTTATCTGTCAAACTCAAGCACGGGTCATTCCCGGGAACAAAAGAGGACGGAGATCTGCCCTTCGCGGCGTGAAACGGGAAACGTTCCGTGCCCGTCGTGCCGGAGGGAGAGGGGAGGACAGCTTTTTTCCGGGGCGGGAAGCATCCGGGACAAAATACAAATCCATTCTTCGGATTGAAAAATTGCACATGATCAATGAACTTCCTATTGTTACGTCTGAATTTCAAAATAGTTATTGATCAAATGCGCTGACAGACTGTAGTGTATGATCATTTCAGCCATTCAGAGGACGACTGAATTCTCTTTAAATTCCCCACTAAGAATTATTTTTCTTAATTCCGGGGAAATAGCGATTGTCCCGATGTTCTGTATATGTTATACTGCGCTTGCTTATTTCCCCGGAATTGATGTTTTTATACATTGCGGGGGAAATAGAAAGGAAAAGCGCAGATGATTGGAAGAAAGCCCGAACAGGAAGAACTGTTACGCCGATTCAGGAGAAACAAAGCAGAGTTTGTTGCGGTCTATGGTCGGAGACGCGTTGGAAAGACAACCTTGATTACAGAGACCTTTCAGAATCAGTTTACGTTTCATCATTCCGGTTTGACTCCGGCAGAAAGCGAACAGGAAGAAAGGCAGCGTAATCAGGCACAAAGCGAAGTCAAACGGCAGCTGAAGCACTTTTACCATGCATTGATTCGCTATGGACTGGCTGATGGATCAGAGCCATCCAGTTGGTTGGAGGCTTTCTATCTCCTGGAGGAACTTCTCAAACAGAAAGACGATGGTTCCAGACAGGTGGTTTTTCTGGATGAACTGCCCTGGATGGATACTCCTCGTTCCGGATTCTTAACTGCGCTGGAAGGTTTCTGGAACAGTTGGGGATACCTTCGGAAAAACCTGATGCTGATTGTTTGCGGAAGCGCCAGTTCATGGATGATGGACAAATTGATCAACAACCATGGCGGACTATATAACCGTGTAACTTGTGCAATCAGGCTAGCTCCCTTTTCGCTCTGTGAATGCAGACAGTTTTTGCTGGACAATGGGATGAAAATGACTTCCTATGACCTTGCCGAGTGTTACATGGTCTTTGGAGGAATTCCTTTCTATCTGGATGCACTGAATGAAAAACTGAGTCTTGCGCAAAACATAGACAGGCTTTTCTTTCAGAGAAACGCAATGTTCAGAGATGAGTTTGACCGGCTTTTCAATTCCATCTTTGTTAACCCTGAGACGATGAAAAGCATTGTGATATTGCTGAATCGACGCAGGGGTGGATATACCCGAAAAGAGATCAGTGAATTAACCGGCTTGTCCGGAAAAACACTGACCGCATGCATGCGGGCGTTGATCGGAAGTGATTTTGTAGAGTTTTATGTTCCGTTCCTCGAAGGAAAAAGGGAAGCAAAGTACAGATTAATTGATCCTTTTTGCCAGTTTTTCCTTCGCTTTGTTGAAGATCAGCCAAAGCAGGATGAGCATTTCTGGGTTCATAATCAAGCCAGCCAGGCAATTACAAGCTGGAGAGGATTGGCCTTTGAGAATGTCTGCTTTTTCCATATCCCGCAGATCAAACGCGCGTTGGGAATCACCGGTGTAAGAACCAGCCAGTCTGCCTGGATTCTTCGCGATGAAGCGGAAAGCACACAGATTGATTTGCTGATTGAACGGGATGATCGTGTTATTAACGCATGTGAGATCAAGTTTTACAGTGATGAATTTGTTGTGGATAAAACGTATTATCGCAAACTCCTCAGCCGACAGGGCATGCTCGTGGAAAGAATCCCTCCGAAAGTGTCAGTTCACCAGACACTCATTTCCACTTATGGATTAAAGAGGAATGAATACAGCGGTGTTTTCACACACGTGATTACCCTGGATGATCTTCTCTTGGAGTAAACGGCTCCAAAAACGGCATTTGAAAACCCTGTGGACGTTGAAGTTGCAGGGTTTCCATACGCGAAGAAGCCGGGATTTGAACCCGGGCGCCGGTTTCCTCTCCTGCTGAGGTGCATGACCCGCTAACGCCCGTGAAGCCCCCGCCTGATGACGGGGCCATGCGACTGCTTCCCCTTGTGGCCGGGAAAGCGATCATAAGGGAAAACATTCCGGAACTGAACCGGATCTCCTTTGGCAGCGTGTGTCTCAAGGCCGAAGGCCTGCCCGGACTTCTCACAGCCTCTGAGGGCGGGATGACCGGCCTGTTTACGCTCTTTTTGTCTCCTCTGACCTTGGTGTTTCCGACCCGGGCCATGGCTGCCCCCTTTTTCCGTCGGAGGGCTTCAACTTCATCGGGTTCCCGGCATCCCCGGCTCCTGCACTGATCATCGCCGTCATGAGCGCGATTGCGAAGTACCTGAGGGCACCGGGCGCAAAGCGTCGGGAAGACCATGAAGACAGGGGCGCACGCATTTTTTCCGGAAGGCTTAACGGAAATGCCGCGGAACAGGCATTTCCGTTCATCATCAGCTGAACCTGCGTGTGCGGAAAAGGGGAAGACAGGGACGGTCTGAAGACGGATGAAACGGCCTTTCCGAAGGGCCCGGGTATCTGCCTCCGGGCTGTCTGTCATCCGGAAAGGGAAAGGCGCGGATTCGTGCCTTCTGAGTGAAAAGTGAAAAAGCCGCCATGTCCGGAGCGGAGGGCGGCGCGTGCCATCCCGGTGCCGGCCCCGGGGGACATTCATCGGCAGGGACCGGGCTTTTCCGGGAAAAGGGTTCAGGGTACGTTTTCCTTTCCCCATTGCCCTGTTCACGCCCGTGAGCGTGCCGGAATGCGGACAGGGGAGGATTACAGAACCACATCGGCGATGAGCCGGCTGATTCCCCGGACATCCACGGAGGCCCGGAAGTCAAAGGTCAGGCGCGCCCCGTCGCTGAAGACCAGGACCAGCTCGGAATCAATATCCATCAGGCCCGCCGTCTCCACCCCGAAGTACTGCACCTTTGAGTAGGGGTAGGTAAAGTAGGAGACTTTTTTACCCGTCACGCCCTGGACATTGATGACCAGGATCCTTTTGTTCGTGAACACAACCTGGTCGCGGACGGTTTTGAAAGCCGCGGCGGGCTGCTCGTTCGGGATCATCAGTTCACGGATCTCGCTGCGGATACTTTCCAGCTCGATCTCCTTCAGGTTCATGAAACTGGATTCTGTCGGGATACCGGTGGATACCGTTGCCATAAGTGAAACCGCCTTTCTGCTTTTTTCAATGCCCGCGTTTTCCGCGGAGGCGCTTCGCCTTCCGTGCCGGATGCGTGAAGTGGCCTTTTCCTGCGCTTCGGAGGGCCCTCACCTCTGTCTGAAGTCTGCCTGTCCTCACGCCGCGGATGATCCGAAAGAAGGGGAGGAGGGGGAGCAGAATTCTGTGCCGGTAAAAGAAGGGATAGGTGTCTGCGTAAATGGAATATTCCTCGTTTTTCCGGCTCACCGGGACGAGAAAGCGGTTCAGGGCGTAACGGAGTCTGCCCCATCCCTTTTCCCGAAGCCTGTTTTCCACCAGGTGCTCCACGGTCCCGTAGGTGCCGGAGGTAAGGATGGAATCCAGCATGTTCTCCTGATCCTCCGTCAGTTCCCCGCCGGAGAAGAGACGCTGCGACAGTGTGCGCAGGGTCTTTTCAAAGGCCGCCATGCCCAGCTTTTCCGCCTCTGCCTCCACATAGGGCATGCTGAGGGGATGGTTCTGCAGATACACATGGGTGTCCAGGAGGGTGCGCAGCCCCGTGCCCCTGCCGGTATAATGCTTGTATGCGTGGGCGGTCATGTAGAGATAGAAATCCTCCGGACACAGGTGCTTTTCATAACCGTCCCCAAGCAGACGCCTTTCCATGTCCCGGTAGTACGCATGGGGCTTTTTGTCATGGCTGTCAAACAGCATCCGGTGCATCTCAAAGCGCAGGAAAGGCGGTTTCTCATAGCCGTCGTGATGCAGTTGTCCGAAGGACTTTGTCTGATACCCCAGTGCCTCCATGATGGCTTTCACATCCCCGGCACGATGCGCGGGAATCAGGATGTCGTAGTCCCCCATTTCCCGCATGCCGGGCTTTGGGTATTCATCCTTCAGAACCATTCCCTTCAGGGGCAGGTACCAGATGCCCGCTGCTTCAAGCCTTTCCCGGATCCGGGCGAAGGCGCTTTCAAAGAGGACCCTCCGCCTGACGGCTCCCGCGATGGCCAGGCCTGATTTTCCGTCCTTTTTCCCGGCGCTCTCAAGAGCCATGGCAAACGCTGCTGTCAGCATGTGCCGGGCGGCAAGGGCGTACAATGCGTCCGTGTCTTCCATCCCCGTCAGGTCCGGGATCGTCCCATGGACTGCGCATCCGATGAGGCAGATCAGATTCTGCGCGGTCCTGTGTGACGCTTCCTCTGTCATCATTTCACAACTCCCGTTTCCGTGAATCGCGGGACAGGTGCTGCCTGTCATGGCATGCCGCCAGTTCCGCCCGGCCTTTATCCGCCGCGAAAGGATGCCCTTCCGGCGCTTTTTTCCGTGGATGCGGTTCTCCTGTCACGAAAGATTTCCCCCCAGTGCATGGGTGACACAGAGGGAGCGGGCAGGACAGAATCCGGATCTGCCGCTGTTTCCTCATCCTGCGGGGGGCGACCAGGGGGACGGGAAAACCTCGTGCGAAGGGCCTGTTCGCCCCCCCTGCCGGCTGCTGAACCCGGCCGTCCTCCGCGCACCTGCCCGGCCAGACGCCTGACAGATTCCGGGGCGCGATTTCAACCCCGCCGTGGCCCTGTCCTGCTGCGGAGGAAAGACCCTGCAGCCCCGCGGAGGAACCTCACCGGCACGGAAAAGAGACGCCCCTGAACGGGGCTGGTTCATTCGGGTGAGCGGAAAGGCAGAATATTCCCAGGGGAGCCTGTCAGACGGGCGGTAACGGATGCCCGTTCCGGCCCCCTCAAGGGGATCGGGGATGCAGGGGGACGGTGAGAACGGGGATGCGTTTTTCCGGCGGCGCAGTCAGCGGTTTTGCGGATCACCGGAGCCGAACCGCCGACTGCGTCATGAGGGCCTGCTTCTCCTCAGAAGTCTCCGGATCGGGGACAGCAGCCCCATCCTCCGGGCCGCGGACACGGTCTTTCTCCTGAGAAAATGGCAGAGGGCCCGAAATGGATAGAGCGCATGCCAGAGCCGGGTGTAGAGGATATAGCCCGGGCTTTGGGGTGTGATCTCCTTTCCCTTCCGTCTGAAGGCGGTCAGCACGCCGATCACGTCCCTGTCCGGCACGTGCTCGACGGTATAGGTATGGTCCCCCCGGATCCGGTAATGGTCTTTTTCCACGCCGATCACCCGGTGCAGCACACACTCATCCCCCTGCCTGTACAGCGCCACGTCATACTTTTTCAGACGGGAAACGGGAAGCCGGATGACCACCAGGTCTCTGTTCTGCCGCAGCATGGGCTCCATGCTCACGCCGCGGGGCCTGCAGACCAGGGAACCGTCCCGCCGGAGAAGCGCTTCCAGGTCGGTATGCATTCCTTCAGGGCTCAGTTTCCGCGCAGAAACTCCGGCATCGCCTTCGCGTCCCCGGCAGGTTTTTTCCGCACATGCCATCCGTGATCTTCGCCTCCTGCTGGCAGTCCGTGAAAGGCTGACGCCCGCCGGCCCCTCTGCCCTGACGGGGAACCGGGGTTCGCCGGCGGGCCGTTCCATTCCCTGATTCCCTTTCCTTCACAGTGCAAACATCGGCAGAGGGCGGGAAGCGGCATGGGCTGTCATGCTTTCTTTTCCGGGGCGGGATGTCTGACGGGAGGGATGGGGAGGAGGGAGACCGGGGTGCGGCGTGACGGGGGAAGAAGCCCTGCCGCAAAGGGTAGAACCGTCTTCCCTGTCTGCCGGCCTCCGGACTGCTTCGGGTGGTGAACTGAAAACCGGAAGATGCGTCCCCTGGCTGTTCAGCCGGAGCGGCAGTCCGTTCCGGCCTGGATGATCGCCATGGGGGGCCTGTCCCGCTGCTGATAAGGCTGCTGTCCGGGGAAATGCCATCCCGGCGCAGAGGGAGAAGAGAACCTCCCTGCCTGAGGGATTCCGGAATGGTCAGGAAATAATCACCGAGTCGAAGTGATAACACAGGCACCTTGTGGCCACTTCCGCCTCGATCTCAATGATCTCCATGCGGGGCTTCTCATACTCTTCCATCTGTGTCGCTTCCTTTCCTGTATGCTGAGGTTCCGGGGGTGAAAAATGCGCATCCCTTTCAGCGCGGCTTGGGATCGTGCGCAGTGCCATGGAGTCCTGCTGCGGGTCATCAGGCCACGGAAGACGTCCCTCCGATCCGTGCACGATGTGATTTTCCCTGTCCCTCTCCGGCTTCACGGTCCCCCTCAGCGGGGAAATGTCTGCCGTCCCGGAGGGGGATCGTGAAGCCGGAGAGGACGATCTTTCCGTTTTCGGAAGGACAGGCCGCCTGCATTCTGTTCTCTTCTGAGGAAGGTGGCGTGGGGATGGTTTTCCCCGCTCACGGTTCCGCCGCAGCATGGGAACGGTGTTCCGTCCTGGGGATACGCTCATTCCTCTAGCGAGCCGACCCTGCGCAGGATATCCAGGATTTCCTTCACGTCCCCGGCAATGGTATCCCGCGGGGCGTTGTACTTTGCGCACATGGCGTTGACAATCTTCTCCTCCGTGGTCTCCTCCTTCAGGCAGTCCACAATGAAGGCCGCCGTCCGGTTGCTGCGCACGAGCCCCTGAAATCCCTCTGTCCCGATGGGGACGAGAAACTGGGTTTCGTCAATGTTCTGTGTGACAAAAGTCGGTCTCAGTTTCATTCCCTTGTTTCCCCTCCTTCTCAGTGCCTTCACCGGCAGAATGCATGAAACAGCGCGGTTCGTGTTCCGGACTCAAGGCGGTTTCCTTCATGGGCAGACAGACGGTCCCTGCGGCGGAGAGGGGGCAATCTCATCCGCACCGGGGGAGTGCCGGAGGGAACGGTTCTTTCAGGATCCCCGGAGGAGCCTGTACGCTCCGTTTTTCCCGGGACAGCCCTGACCGGGAAGAAACGGATCCTTCTGCGGACGGGCAGGATCCCACCGCCGGGTCATCCCCGTGGACCTGATGTCCCTGCTCTCTGGGCAGGAATCCGGGGGCGGATCACATCCCGGTCTGCCCCATCCATCCGGCATCTTCCTGTGCACGGTTTTCCGGATCGCGGATTTGGCGGAATCAGCCGCACCGATGCAGGCTTTCCCGGGAAACGTTCCGTTCCTGCCGGGTCAGGGTCTCCCGGGGGCGTTCCCCGAGATGACCGGTCAGGGGGGCCCAAAGATCACCGGATCCGCACCGCGTGGGCAAAGGCCCGGAGAAGGGAAACGGCCGGCATCCGCAGACAGGATCCCTTCTCTGCGGGCTCTGACAGCGCCGGGATTCCCGGCTGCGGTCTGGGCGGGGAAAAGCCTCATGCCAGCATCCTTTCCTGCCTTTCATCCGGCCGCGACGGGCCATGAGTGAGGGGCTGCGGATGACAGGGTGCTCCGGGGTGCGGAAAGTCGGTCCGGTGACGCTCTCCGGGCATCTGCGAAGATGCGGTTTCACACATCAGGCCGGCAGGACCGCGCGGATTCCGGTGCGCCTCAGCAGATGACATTCTCCCTGCCTGTGTTTTCGCTTTCCTCCTTGTCCACCATGCGCCGGAGGGCGTCCAGTGCCTCCATCTCATGCACCTGCCGGCAGTGCCTGTCCTGCACGGGACAGCCTGCGAAAGGGGTGCAGTCCGGCAGGAAGGGGCAGGTCCGGCATTTCTCCCGCAGCCTGTCCGTGCGGCAGAATTCCTCACGGGCGGCTTCATCGGTAACGCCGTGCCAGATGTCGCCGAAACGGCTCCGGGGCGGGCAGTGCTCGCAGGGATAGAGGCTCCCGTCCGGCGCAATGACCACGTCGCCTCCGTCCGCCATGCAGTGCGTCCGGGGAAAGCGGGCAGGGTCAAAGCCCATGAAGGAAACGGCCCGGAAGCCCGCCCTGAGGATCAGGGGCCGGGCGTCCCGGATCTTCTCATACATGGCCAGGTCATTTTCGCTCATGCGCACGCTGTTCAGGGGGGCAAGGCATATGCGCACATGCTCCCTGCTGGCAACGCCGCTTTCCAGATCGGCCAGATACTGCGGGATCCCGTCCCAGTTGTCCCAGTCCACGTTGCAGCGTATGGTTACACGGATGCCCGCCGCGCTCATGTCGCTGACCGCCCTCATCACCCTGCGGTAGTTATCGCCGGGGACGGCGTAGCGCTTGCGGGAAAGATAGTCCCGCTCCGCGCCGTCCATGGAGATCTGGATGCGGGAAAGATTCCAGGTGCCTGTCATCCTTTCCATGATCTCCGGGGTGATCAGGCTGCCGTTGGAGGTCATGTCCGACTGATAGGAAAGCCCTGCTTCCCGCAGCCCCCTGCAGACGGCATCGATGACAGGAACGCCCAGCAGCGGCTCTCCCCCGAACCAGGAGAGTCTGATCCCGTCTCCGGCGCAGGTGTCCAGGATGTAGCGAACCACCTGCTCCGCCGTCCCGGGCGTCATCGCCGTCTGCTTCATGCCCTCCTCGTAGCAGTAGACACAGCGGGCATTGCAGCTCAGGGTGGGCAGGATGGTATAGGTCCCCACACCCTTCCTGCGGCTGCAGAGCCGCAGGAGACCGGAGAGCTGACGGTACAGTTCGCACTCGTCCGTGCCCTCCGGCACAAGGAACCGGGCCGCGATCCGTGCGTCATGGCCCTGTCCCGCCCAGGCAGAGGCGGGCAGCGCGCCCTCGATGCACTGCCGGGTCAGATGATGGAACGCATAGTCCTTCCCGCCATGGGTAAAAGGCAGGACGTAGCGGGAAGGAACGTAATGGATATCCGGGCGCGGTGTGACAGGCGGAAGAAGCTTTGCCAGCACCGCATCAGGCTTGTGGATTTCTCTCATGTCCGTTTTCCTCTCCCCCGTGCCCGGCACGGAGGCAGGGACAGATCAGAACAGCCGGAAACAGCAGCCTCATGGCAGGCGGGAAGGCTGTTCCCTTTGCCGTCTGAAGACTTGCCATGTTCAGGATGTGATCCTGCTTCCCGTGAGCCTTTCCCGCTCCGGATGCAATGATCGCCGTGCAGGGCTTCTCATGCGCTTCCGTCCCTGTCCTCTTCCTTCTTTCCGCTGTGATCCGCGGAAAACGCCTTCTGCCGGGAAATGCCATGAAGCTTCCGGATCCCTTCCCACGCGACGCGGGCGGCATCCCTTTCCATGCTGCAGCCGAGCCGGTAAAAATCCGCCATGTCCAGCAGCGCCGTCTCCAGCGCCATGGCCCGCAGCTTCGCCGCACCGCTCAGGCGCATCGGGCCGCGCTTCGTGCATGCGCCGTGGGTCATCAGGAGCTGGAAAGCGTCGGCCCGGTTCATGGGCCCGATGTGATTCTCCGTGTCCCTTTCCAGCTTTACGATCGCTCTCAGCGGCGCCGAGGCGTTCCGGCTCAGACGGTGCCTGCCGTCCCAGGGGGTGCCGCAGACAAGGGCCCTTCCGTCTTCAACGCGGATCATGGGCTTGTCATCATTGATCATCCACACCCGGTCCCCGAAGACCTCACGCCAGAAACGGGCGTGGGTGCTCTTGCCCGTGCCGCTGGGTGCGGTGAAGATAATGGCCTCACCGTCCATGCACAGGGCCGAGCCGTGTATGGCCAGCACATTGAATTCCAGCATCTGCCTGCTCAGCACATTCTGGATCGAGACATTTTCCAGGAATGCGTCGTCGTAGGGAACGGACGGTTCCCCGAAATACCTTGCCAGATGCGAGAGTGAAAACGCAAGATCCTCCGGTGTGATCTCCACATGGATCACCGGCGCTTTTTCCGTCTGATAGGGAAGGAAGAACCTGAGGTTCTCCGGAAAACGGCACAGGATCCTTGCTGTTACGCCCGCGATCTCCACCGTGACGGGCTTCTTTTCTTCTTTCATGGACTCCATTCCAATCACCGGGTCCGGAAGGGACACCGTAAACGCCGCGGAACGCTTCCCGGGCTCCGTGCCGCTTCACGGAGAAGAACAGGGCGGACTTCCGGAGAAAGGTCCGCTTCTTCCCGGGGACGCAGCGGGCCGTCCGGGAAAAGGCACGGCTGTGCATGACCAGCGGCATGCGCTCCGGTCTTTTTCAACTCACCGGCATCCTGTGTTTCCGAAAGGGAGGAAGGCCGGCATCCTGCTGAAAAGTATAACCGGGCAGGGCGTGCAATGCAAGCATGGCCGGCTGCGGAGCCCGATGAGAGGGAAAAGGCCCGTACAGGGACCCGGGACAGGTCCGGACGCACCGGGCTTACACGGATGGATGCTCCGGATTCTTACAGTCCGGGTCTGCCATGGCTCTGTCCCGTCATGGGCAATACCGCCTCCGGAATGTCCGACACGGCAGCCTTTGAACCCGGACGTCTGTCTTTCAGCCGGTCAGACGGGGCCCCCTGTTCATGGGCGGACCTGCTGATCACCTCCCGGTCCTGACAGAAGTTTCCCGGCCCTGTGGTCTTCGGATGCGGAATCAGAGGTGATTTTCCGATGGCGGCAGTGCGGGCATTGCATGGAATGCACGGTTCAGTGCACCGCCCCGGGGCTGGCAGGGAGTATCCGGATGCCCATTGCAGGAAGGGAGACGGGGACAGCCATGGATTCGGGGAGGGGGAGGAACAGGATTCATGACAGGACAAGGTGCGGTTTTCGAAAGGAGCGGCGGATCCGTAACCGGAAGCTGCATCCTCAGGAAAGGACACATGGTCACCGTCGTGCGTCATGGAACGGAAGATGACGGTCCGGCCATGGGAAGGGGGGGTACGGGGACGGACGGGACAGGGGGGATGAAGCCGGAGGCTCATCCTGCTGCTGCCCTTCCTGCTCGTCACTCTGTCTCCGGCCGGGGCCTGGACAGGGAAGACCATGGGGACTTCCTTTTTCAGGGAAGCCGCGGCGGGGGCCGGAACTGCCTTCAGGGGCGGGTCCTTCCGGGACATACGGGGTCTTCGGGAGCGTTTCAGGGCTGACCCTGTCCACTCTCCCGCCGGGTCAGACTCCTTTCATGAACGATCCGAAAGAGGTGAGGGTTTCCGTCAGAAAAGGGGGCGAAGGGCTGAAGAAGGCGGATCATTCCGGAGGCAAGGGTGCCGGGAAAGCCCCGGACAACTTTCGGAAGGCAGAGGGGAAGGGAAGAGAAGGGGGCAACAGGAACACAGGGAGGCGGGAGATGTGAAAACGGCAGTGAGGGATGGGAGAGATTCTCCGGGACATGGCACCGGAAAAGACTGCCGCAGAAGAGGCCTGTTCCCGACCTGCAGGGGGGCACGGCTGAGCCGGCGCGTGCCTTCCGGGGCTCCTTCGTGATGACAGAAGGAGCGTCCTGCCCCGTGCAGCATCCGGAGGAAGCGAATGCCTTCCATCCGGTGGAATCGGATGATGCCATGTGGTCCGTAAGGCGAAGGCCGCTTCTCTGCCGGGGAGCGGGAGCAAAGACTGCAGAAAGGCATCGGGAGGAAACAGTGACGGCTCATCCCGCAGCCGCAGATGAAATCCGTGACGGGGAAGGTTTGAGGAAAAACGTATCAGATGGCTGCGGGACCTGTCAGAGGTCCCGGCTGCTGTCTTCAGATTCCCGGGACCCTGCGGAGCCGGAAGCCGACCGGAAAAGCCATCCATCTGTCAGATCTTTTCCTGCACCTGCTTGAAAAAGAATGGCAGGACAAATACAATAACAGAGCATGCATCATGATACGGAAACGATCACGATGGACTGCCTGCACGGATCTCCATGGAACCGGTGAGACGGGAAACCTAAATGTCGCATAATGGTCATGCGAATACATGACCATCTATGGCATCGATGCGTAGAAAACAAAAGAAACGCTGAAAATCATGGTTATTCCTCGTTCGGTTGTCTTGTCTTTGATTTACATGACCATTATAATGGTCATGTAAATCAAAGGAGGTGACTGATTCATGCCACGTGCGGCTACGGGTGGAACAAAAAGCTATCAGGTTAAACGCAGGAACCCAAACGGGTCGATCTATGTATACCAGCGTACTGAAAAATATGATCCGGAAACCAAGCG
>CACYGY010000069.1 GCA_902774025.1 uncultured Eubacteriales bacterium | reverse complement strand
GAGGCTGGGATACGGTCTGGCTTTCACCGGGATGCAGCGTCACACTCTGAACAGAAATCGGATTGCCGGAAGCATCCTGCAGAACAAGCTGCACTTCCCGGCTTTCAGGAATCCTTTCATAGGTGAAAACGACGATGTCCTGGCTGAGATTGCCCAATCCGTCCATGGACACGCTTACGCTCCGGTATTCGTTCCCGGCAGGCATCCACCCGTCCAGGGCAGGCTGGGATACAATCTGGCTTTCACCCGGATGCAGCGTCACACTCTGAAAAGAAATCGGAGTGCCGGAAGCATCCTGCAGAAGAATCTGCACTTCCCGGTCGGTCACCACGGTCTGTCCCGGACCTTCGGGGCCATAAGGAGAAATCAGATCATCCACAGATTCCGGAACCGGTTCTGTTGAGAAAAACAGCGTATAGGAATCCACAGGATTCCCCCAGGCGTCCACGGCCTGCAGCGTGAGCTGTCCATCCTGAAGCACGCCCGGGGCCGTGAGATCAATGGTCATGTCATTGACCATACCAAAGCTGTAATCCTCATGCATGGGATGAGAAATATGCAGTGTTACGGTTTCCGGCACGCCTTCGGGAAATGACGCCCAGAAGGCCTGCGCCGTACCTCCGGTCACCGGGGGAAGAATCATCTCATGGTTCTGTCCGTCCGCACCTGTCCAGGTCATGGAAACCGAAAGCTGACTCCAGTCCTCCATTGCGAGAGCTCCCGGAATAAGCATGCACAGGCTTACCGCAAGCACGATCAGGAAACCCAGCAGACGCCTAACTGTTTTCATGTCCGTAAACCTCCTCATCTGGAACCCGTCTGAAATTGTATACCCCCATATATGACCTGTCAAACCGTGGAGAATTCGGTGATGGCTTGCAGGAATCCCGCTTTCGAAATCGAACTTTGTCTTGTTTGTCAATTCTGTGATCAGGAGGTTATCAGTACATGACTGATTCCGATCTTCAGGAAACCCTGCTGTCCAAAGAAGTCATCCAGGAAGGCATTATCACAAGAATGGAGCACTGGACGGTACGTCTTCCCAACGGTGATACCGCCATTCGTGAAGTATCCTGCCACCCCGGCGCCGCGGCCGTGGTCGCCCTGGACCCGGAGGACCGGGTCATCCTGGTGCGCCAGATGCGGGTTGCCGTCGGACGGATAACCCTTGAAATTCCCGCAGGCAAGTTCGACCATCCCGGGGAGGATCCTCTGGAGTGCGCGAAAAGGGAGCTCTCCGAGGAAACCGGTATGAAAGCCGACTCCTGGCGGAAGCTCACCGTGCTGGAGACCACGCCCGGATTCTGCAATGAGCGGATCCATATTTTCCTTGCTTCCGGACTGCACAGTGGTTCCCGTCATCCGGACCCGGATGAGTTTGTGGATACCCTTCGCATGCCTCTGGATGAAGCCTGTGCTCATGTCATGGACGGAAGCTTTCACGATGGCAAGACCTGTCTCGGCCTCCTGATGGCCCAGTGTCTGCGCGCCTCACAGACACAAAACGATTAAGCCTTTCACTTTCTTCCCGCCGTACCCATCCATCCGGCAGAAAGGAAACCGATCATGTCACTCATTTCATCGCGCCTGTCCCGGGGGGATGAGATTATTCGGATCTTTTCCTGCCTGCCCACCCTTTCCACCGAGAGACTGATTCTGCGGTGCGCGAAAAGGAGGGACGCCGCCTCCATTTTCCAGTATGCCCGGAATCCGAACGTGGCCAGATATGTGCTCTGGGAGGCACATGAGAGCATCCGGGACAGCCGCGCCTATGTCCGCTATCTCCGCTCTCAGTACCGCCGGGGAGAACCTGCCAGCTATGTTCTTGTCCGGAAGGAGGACGGCCGTGTTTTCGGAACCATCGGATTCATGTCCTTTGACCGGGAGAACCTCTGCGCCGAGGTTGGCTACAGTCTGGCAGAGGACTGCTGGGGACAGGGCTTTGCCACAGAAGCGCTCAGAGCCGTCCTCAGACTCTCCTTTGAGACCATGCATCTGCATCGCGTGGAAGCACAGCATGACTGCTGCAATCCCTCCAGCGGGCGCGTGATGGAAAAGTGCGGCATGCACCGGGAGGGCGTGCTCAGGAAAAAAATCTTCAATAAGGGTGATTACCGGGATGTGGTTCTCTGGTCCGTTCTCGAGAAGGAATGGCGCGATGCCCACAACGCCTGACAGACCTGTAGATGCGCATACGCTTTTCCAGCACGTGAGGTCTGGCCACGGAATAGCCAAAGAATCCAAGCACATCCGAAAGCCCCTGATACACCCCGTGGTTGTAGCAGACAAGACCCGCCCGTTCCAGGTGAAGAGAACCGTCTGAATCAAACAGGTCCGAGCGAACCTGAACACAGACCACATCTGCCAGGAACAGATCATGACTGCCCAGCGGAATCCGGTCTCTGACCCGGCATGACAGGGAAAGGGGAAGTCCCGTCAGGGCCTGCGCCGTACTGAGTCCTTCCGCCGCGCGGCATGTCATTCCCGTTTCTGTCAGCTTGTCCGTATCCCTTCCGCTCCGGACACCGCAGAAATCCGCTGCCCTGACATGGTCCTCGTCCACGGGATGCATGACAAATTCACCGGACTCCAGAATCAGTCCGTAGGAATAGCGCTCCGGTCTGACGGATACCGACAGCATGGGCGGGTGTGTATTCACCGTTCCGCACCATGCGGCCGTGAGGATATTCGTCCGCTCCTCTCTGTTTCTCCTGCATGTCAGAAGAGCCACCGGGAGCGGCGTCAGCATGGTCGTGCCCGGAAGGGCCCTGTATTCCGTCTCCTTCATCTTCATCGCCTCCCATTTCATCTGAAATATCAAGGAGTCAGCCCCATGTATCGACCGAAACACGCAAAGTACCAGATGCTGCGCCGGGTGATCCGCATCCTTGCAGTCGTCATTCTCGTCTTCATTCTGCTCTATCCCTTTCTGGAGCCTTACCGCATTCAGGTGGAAAGGACCAGCCTGGAATCTGACATGCTGTCCCCGGATGTCCGGCAGCTCAGGATCGTATTTGTCTCCGACATCCATGAGCAGGGATTCCCTTTCTTTACCAGTGCCAGAACCATCGACCTGGTCCGCAGCATCAATGCCCTGAATCCGGACCTGATTCTCCTCGGCGGCGACTATGCCACCAGTCCCGAGAGTGCCGTGCTCTTCTTTGGACGGCTTGCGGAAAACCGCCTGCGGGCCAATTACGGCATCTATGGCGTACTGGGGGAACATGACCGGGAACTTGAGAGAGAAAGCATCACCCTGCTCCGGTCCGCCATGCTGGCTGCGGGCGTCACGCCCCTGGTCAACGATGCCGTCTCCCTGAGGGTCGGCACAAGCACGGTCACTCTGGTGGGACTGGATGATGTAACCCGGGGCTGGCCGGATCTCGCCGGTACAGCCGCACAGGTGGAAGGCGGCAGCTATACCATTTTTCTCTGCCATAACCCCCAGATCATCCCTTCCCTCATGCAGTCCGTCAATTCCGCCGGGAAACGGAACTGGTTCCAGCTGGGACTGTTCGGTCATACCATGGGCGGGCAGATTGTTCTCCTGGGCGATGTTCTGCATCTGACCGACTCGGTCAGTGCCGCCTATGCCGGCGGCTGGACGAAGGAGAACCGCATTCCCCTTCTCATCAGCAACGGGATCGGAACCGTCACGATACCCGCCAGGCTTTTCCGTCCGCCCCAGATCCATCTGATCACAGTGAAAAGCACCGCCAAATGACCGGGAGATGATTTCATGGCACAGACATACCGGGAGGAAATCGATGCCAGGCGCATCCTGCAGATCCGGTCCATATGCCGGGAACTGCCACAGGCCTGCGGCGACTTTCTTCAGCACATCGCGGTGACCGCGGGAACCTTTACCCGGCTCGCCTACGCACTGGATCTGAGAACTTTCTTTTCATTCCTGCATCATGAACGTGTGGCTTTCTCGGAAACACGTCCCATTCTGTGGAACGATCAGGATCTTGCCCGTGTCACCCCATCGGATCTTACGGCCTTCACGGAATACCTGACCTACTATTTCCGGGATGAGGACGCCCAGAATCCCGGGGATCTCCCCAAAGCCACGGTGAATCATGAGCGGGCCATCAAGCGGAAACTCTGCTCCATCCGTTCCTTCTATGATTTTCTCTTCCGTGCCCAGCGCATTCCCTCCAACGTCACCCTGCTGGTTCCCCTGCCCAAAATTCACGAGAAACCCATACTGCGCCTGAATCAGGAAGAAATGATCCGCATGCTGAATCAGGCGGAAACCGGAGAAGGAATGACCCAGGGGCAGCGGCGCTTTCAGAAACTGACCGCCAAACGGGATTACGCCATGCTGGCTCTGTTTCTGGGCACCGGAATCCGGGTTTCGGAGTGCGTCGGACTGAATGTTTCCGATGTAAACTTTGAGGAGAACGCCTTCCTGGTCACCCGGAAGGGCGGAAACCAGGTGGTCCTCTATTTTCCGCCGGAGGTCGCTTCCGCGCTGGCGGAATATCTGGAAGAACGAAAAGAAGTGGAAACCCTTCCAGGGCATGAGGACGCTTTCTTCCTCTCCCTCCAGCGGCGCCGGATTACCCAGAGGGCGGTGGAGAAGCTGGTAAAAAAATACGCAGCCATCGCCGCGCCTCTCAAGCCCCGCATCAGTCCGCATAAACTGCGTTCCACCTTCGCCACCAACCTCTATCATGAAACCGGGGATATCTATCTGGTGGCGGATGTCCTGGGACACAGTTCTGTGGATACCACCCGGAAGCATTATGCGGACATGACAGATCAGCGGCGCAGGTCCGCAGCCCGGGCCGTGCATCTGCCGGAAACTACGGTTGTTTCCTCTCCTCCCCTTCCTCTTCCTCCTGAAGATCAAAACGAGTGATGGACACGGCACGCCATTCGGCGCCGCCGGTCACGCACTGCATGCAGTTATCACAGATTTTCTCCGGATCCAGATCACAGCGGCACTCACCGCAGTCCTGACAAACCCGGTCATAGAGGATACACTGCCGACTTTCCATGATGAACCTCCCTGTCATGACAATCGTCTGCTGATTGTATCACATCCTCCCGCTGAAGCCCAGACTCATGAAAGGATCATCAACCATGAAGGAAAAAAGCATTGAGATCCAGGACGCCATCATGGCCTTCATTGCCAGGGAAATTCAGGAGAAAGGCTATCCTCCTTCCGTGCGGGAAATCGGACGGGCCGTGCATCTGAAATCCACCTCTACCGTCTACGCCCATCTTCTTGCCCTGGAAAAGAAGGGTGTCATCCGAAGGGGCAACGGGAAAACGCGCGCCATCGAGCTGGTGGCCAATACCAGCACGTCCCAGTACGTCAAAGTGCACGCTGTGCCTTTTCTGCTTCCCTCCGATCAGCCGGAGGGCGGCGAAACGCATATCACGCTTCCGGAACTGCTCTGTGGGTACGAGCAGCATTTCATTATGGTCAACCATCAGCGGAATCTGATCTCCCGTGGCCTTCTGCCGGGGGACTGCATCGTGGTCCACCGGCAGGCCAGGGCTGAGGAAAATGATCTGGTGGTAGTCTACGCCCAGGATCACTATGAGATCCTGGTTCAGAAAGCGGATGCTCAGGGATATTACCTGGCTGCCCCCGATACACAGGAGGTTCAGGAGGACTGCCTCATTCTGGGGCGGGTTCTCAGTTCCTTCCGATGTTACCGATACAAAACCGAGTATGAGGAGGAGGAGGAAGAATGATCCCCGTGGTTTCTCCCGATGAACTGATTTCCCAGATGGACGCGCTTCTGGACAGCTGTCCCCTGGCCCTTCCCGCCCTGAGCAACGCTGCGTCCCTGATCTTCCACGCTCTTGCGGACCTGAATTGGTGCGGTTTCTATCTGCTCCACCAGAGCCGTCTGGTCCTGGGGCCCTTCCAGGGCCGTCCTGCCTGTATCCTCATTGAACGGGGACGTGGGGTGTGCGGTCACGCCCTTGCTGAGGACAGAACGCTTCGGGTCCCGGATGTCCACGCATTTCCCGGACATATCGCCTGCGACGCGGCCTCCCGTTCAGAACTGGTCATTCCTCTGCGGGGAAAAGACGGACAGATCCGGGGCGTTCTGGACCTGGACAGTCCCCGTCCGGACCGTTTCAGCCAGGATGACCAGCAGCTCCTGGAATCCTTCTGCGCTCTGCTGGCCCGCCGCGTATCCTGGGATGAGCCCATCCTGTAAATAAGACGAGAATCCCCTGATGGGACCTGTGTCCCTTCAGGGGATTCTTAACGTTCAGGCTTCCTTCCATCCCAGGTGCGCCGTAAAGCGGAGCGCGCCTTCCAGGCCTTTCTCATCCAGCTTGTATACACCCGCGTCTCTGAGAACCTGAGCACAGACCTTTGCCACTTCCTGCCGGAGCACCTCCCGGGCATGACCCGCGTCGGCGCACAGACCCCGCCGGGCAAGAATCTGCTTCATCCATACCTCATGCTTGGCCAGAACTTCGTCTCCGGCCAGCTCCCTCACTTCCTTTTCACCCGTCAGGTAACCTTCCAGGGCGGCCAGCTCACCCTTGAGACGGCCCGGAAGAATGAACAAGCCCATCACTTCAATCAGGCCGATGTTCTCCTTCTTGATGTGATGCAGCTCCGCGTGAGGATGGAAGATACCCAGAGGATGCTCATCGCTGGTCCGGTTGTTGCGCAATACAAGCCGGAGCTTCCAGATTCCGTCTTCAAGGCGGAGAATCGGCGTGATGGTATTGTGGGGCGTATTCTCTGTGCGGGCATATATGCCGCAGGCAGGGTCGGACCATTCCCTCCATGCCTCCAGGACCTTCATGGCGTGCCTTTTCAGTTTCTCCTCATCCTCGGACTCCAGACAGATGCAGGTCAGGGGCCATCTGAGAAGACTCGCCCGGATGCCTTCCTCCGGCACCTCCAGTTCCTTCCACGTCGGCGCGTGATCCATGGGAAAAACGTGATTCCCGCCCTGGAAATGATCATGATTCAGGATGGATCCGCCCACAATGGGCAGATCGGCGTTGCTGCCCAGAAAATAATGCGGAAACTGCCTGACAAAGGCAAACAGGCGGTTAAAGGTCCCCTCATCGATTTTCATGGGGATATGCTGCCGATTCAGTACAATGCAGTGTTCCGGATAATATGCGTAGGGGGAATACTGGAGATACCAGGCGTCCCCATCCAGATTCAGGGGCAGGATCCGGTGATTCTGCCGGGCTGGAAAATTGCTGCGGCCGGCGTAACCCGGGTTTTCGATACAGAGCATGCACCGGGGATAGCCGACGCTGGGGGCGCTGCGCAGTCTGGCAATCTCCTTGGGATCCTTTTCCGGCTTGGACAGATTGATGGTGATTTCCAGCTCTC
Source organism: uncultured Eubacteriales bacterium (assembly GCA_902774025.1). Classification (GTDB taxonomy): domain Bacteria; phylum Bacillota; class Clostridia; order Christensenellales; family Aristaeellaceae; genus UBA2943. Next base: position 38,725 of record CACYGY010000069.1, on the reverse strand, counting down.
CGACATCTGTTTCGGCCATATAGCGAATATTCTGCGCGATGGCGTCCACCTTGATGTAATCACTGACCCTGCACAGGTGATAGAAATCATCCAGAGCCTCCCGGGAAGACTGTTCCCTCGCCAGGCGGGCAAACCGCTCCCGCACCAGCTGCGGAGCCGGAGTCACAAGGCCCATAAGGCGTGTGGAAAACAGATCCCTGGCGTATGCGGCATCCTCAATCAGGCCCTTTTCTGCCGCCAGATCTGACAATTCCTTCAGAAGAGCCGTGGCCGTAGGCGGGATTTCCGTCTCCCCTGCCCTTTCATACGTCTCCGGCGCATCAAGTCCGAAGCAGTCCATAAGAAGATTCCGGTAATAAGGCCGGTCTTCTTCCTCCATCATCCCGTGATCAATCGCGAAATCCACCAGCTGGTCCAGAAGAGCTGTCACGCTCTGATTCCAGTTCATGTCTTTTTCCTCCCCGCCTCACATGATCTGCTGTCAAAATTATAAGGATTCGTCGGAATACTGTCAATTCTGAGCCTTTCCTTCCGTCTGCGGTCATTCCATTCCTTTCCTGATCCTCCTCCTTCCAGTGCCGTCCCGAAACCCGGGGTCGGGATGGAAACAGGCTTTCGGGCTTATGTTTTACGTTTTCATGTCCTTTTTATTTCTTTTGTTGACAAAATTGTACATTTCCATTAAGATTGCAGGGCGTATTGAAGACACGTTCGATGGATCAGAATGAGGCAGTTATGAAGAAGGATCGATGCAAAAGAATCTTATTTTTCTCATTGCTCCTGGTTTTTCTGTTCACCACCGCACATTCCGACATTCCTCAGACAGTGGATGCCATTCCTCTCAAGCTCAACTATACGGCCCCTTCCGTACAGCTGAGTCTCCAGAATGACTATCTCACCCTGGTGACGGACTGGGCGCCTGTGTTCGGCGACACGGTGAATGTGCGCATCTCCTATACCAACAATTCACCCATCAAGCTGACAACCACAAACGACAAAGGCGTATTCCAGTCCCGCTACAAGGAGGATTCCTCCAGTCTCCTGAATATTGAAAGTATCGTTCTGGAGAGCATTGCCGCCAATGACAAGGATTCCGAGATGATCATCCTTGACGGAAACGGCAAACTGATTGCCACAGAGCTGAAAAAGGGACTGGAATTTGCCACCTACACAACCCAGACCGGCGGCACCCAGGGATACGGCTATTCCTACGGGCTTGAGAAGGCCAACAGTGACACGCCGCTTGTGGACTATGTGGTTTACTTTGACAGTCTGGGAAATCTGAAAACCTACAGGGTCAGGGATACAGATGATCGGGAGCTGACCTATTCCGGCGACGGAGAGCTTCAGGCTGTGGAACGCCTCATCCGTTCCTCCTCCACCGGTCTCCTCCAGCGTATCCACTGGGATTTTTCCAGCAAGCGCTGGCTTTCGGACACGGGCGAAGTGGTGAATTATGACGACAGTGTGTACAACGCCAAAGACACGTCTCAGGCCGGGACGGCCACACAGCCCGCAGTGGCAACGCTGCCCCCGGTAACGAACAGGATCACCCCATCCCCGAAGCCAAGCACGACGCCCCAGGCTACACCCACGTCAAGCGCGGGGCCCACGGCATCGGGCACCCCCGGCCCCACTGCCACGTCCACCCCCGGTCCTTCTCCCACGCCTGTTCCTTCCCCCACGCCCACCCCGGAACCCTATATTGTCAAGGCACCCCCTGTGAACCTGAAGGATCTGCAGGTTTACGTCAATCCGGAAAGCCTCTACCATCACAAGCTGGGGGCATTCCGCGCCGGTAACGGAAAAGCTTCCCTGCAGGATGTTGGCTATACCTCCGTCACCCTGGAATGGAACAGCGGCAGCGTATCCACCGAGGTGTCCATGGCCTGGAATGCTTCCAGCCGTCAGTGGGAATGCTCCAACATGCCCAACGGACTCAGCCTCTCCGCGGCGCTCATCCGCGTCACCGGTGCAGACGGACTCACCACCACCTTCCGGAACGCCTCCGTCATCTCTTCCTACTTTACCATGGATCCGTCCCTGGAGCTCCTGGGGGATGACACCTACCGGTATGACGGAACAGGCCGGGAGAATGTCACGGCATTGTACGCCAGGGAAGGCGAACTGTCCGCCTACAGCTATCACACACAGGACGAAAGCAAGAAGATCACCTACAATCCCTATGGGGACGTACTCTCCTACACAGCCCGGTCCCAGAACGGAAAATGGTATGCCTACTCACCGGAAGCGGGCTGGTCCGAACAGAACGAACAGGGTCTCTGGGTCAGCTGTGAGAAGCCTCAGGATGTCAATCCCTCCGATCTGCCACCGCTCCTGGTGCTGGAACGGAAAAAGAAGCCGGATCCCGTCTGGTATCCCAACAACACCGTGGGCGTGATCGGCATCTCACTGCGGGATGAAATCCCGGGACTCACCAGCAAATGGTACAACGTCTTGCCCGTGGATCTGTCCCGCAACGGGATTCAGTCCTATAAGCTGGTCGCCGCCAACATGTTCTATATCGGCCGGGTCTACGTCAATGTCATCGGCGATACTGTAACGGTGGATTATCAGCTGGCCAGCGGCCACGTTTATCCCAAGAAGGATTTCTACTGCTGGTTCCGCTCCCTTGATGAGATCACAGGCGAATTCCTGGAAAATCCCACCGGAGGCTTCCGGTTCGGGCGTCCCTATTCCAGGAGCGAGGATCTGGGAGGACAGGATATCGCTCTCCTCTTTGTCTGCAATACGGTAACCTACCGCCAGCCTGTGAACAATAACGGCGGAATGCTCGTCCGGTTCTGGCCGAACATCCAGGAGGTTCAGGACCACAGACAGAGAGCCCGGGAACTGCTCTGGAAAATGGAAGCCGCACAGATCCGGTAAGTTTCCGTCGCTCAGGCGGGGGCCCGGACCCCCGTCCTACGCATCACCGTTCACGCGGTCCCGCTGTCAGCGGTACAGTGACCGGCACAGGGCAGCACGCCGGATCCGAAATCAAGTCGCTCCGCGATTCTGCCAGCCCTCCGGTCGTCACTCACCTATTCTCTTTCGGGCTGCTGCCTTCAGCGCGCCTGATTCCTGACATCCGGACTTCTGCCCATGACGGGCGTACAACAGGCAGGGCAATGTTTGCCCTGCCTGTACTCATTTTGTTCCTCTGATTTTCTCATAGGCGTACCGCTCATCCCGGTCCTCCGCCACATGGATGATTCCCCTGCGCTCAAAACCCATTTTTTCCAGGAGGCGCTGCATCACCGCGTTGTCGGGATGCGTATCGATTTTCAGATGTCCGCAGCGCTCAAAGGCCCAGGTCAGACAGAATCTGCCAATGCCTCTGCCGTGATCCCGGACGGCGATACGGTGAACCACACCATAGGGCTCCATGCTTACCCAGCGGCCCTGCTCGATGCCGGCGTATCCGGGCTCCGCCTCCGCCCCCTCATGGTAGAAAAAGACCGCGAGAATCCGCTTCCCTTCCTCACAGACATACAGCTTCCTCCGGGCAATGTCTTTCCGGATCAGGTCCTGCGGAGGCCAGCAGGTGCCTCCCCACTGTCTGGGATTCCCATGATCGGCCATAAACGCTCTGGCTGCCCCGTAAATCTCCATAATCTCCTGTAAATCATCCGCCTCCGCCAGGCGGATCTCCGGAGAAGACGTCTGTTTCCCGGTTCTCCTGACGATTTCCTGATTCACCCTGGCGCGAAGGCTCAGAATCTCCCCGGGAGATTCCGGCCAGCTTTCCCATGTGATTTCCCGGGAGCAGCAGGATTCCACACATTCCAGCACAAAGGCACGCCCCGCAAGCTTTTCGAGCCACTTCAGGGCTTTCAGGTCCTGCATCCATTCTCTGTGAATCTGGTAACGGATGCTTTCCTCCGGTCCTATCCTGCCCGGATACACCACAAAGGGGTCCCCTGCGGGCACCCAGCCGTTCCCGTCCGTCACCAGGAAGGGATTCACCGAAGCATCCGAGTACTGGGTCTGGTAGAAATTGAATCCCCACTGGAGAAAACCGTGAATGTCATACCTGTACAGCGTCAGAGCGAGTGTCCGGCTGGCTGAGCTCTCCATGGCAATGAACTGGTTCTGAACCTTTTCCCACTGCCCGCAGCAATAATAGGCAAACATGTTCTGAACCGGAAGGTCCCGGAAATCCTTCATGGCCGTTGTGGCCACCACCGGAATACCGGTCAGGTTTTCCTTCTGATATGCAGGGTCTGAGATGGCATCCATCACCGGGTCCCCTTCCAGCAGGTCCTCCACCACGCCCCGCGCCCTCCGGTACGCTTCCCGGTGATCCTCCCCAGGCTCATCGGATACATGCCAGAACACCCGGTCTCCCACACCTTCCTCCTGCATGACACGGCGGACATATGGAATATAGACTTCCAGGAACCGGCGGTATTCCGGATCCCCCGCGGATGTCTCCCAGCCAAAGAGACGTTTCTCCTTTCCTTCTTCCCATCCCATAATTTTCGGAGCAGAGGCGGCACCCCACTGCGTGAAGAGGTGTGCCATCTCAAAATACCGGATGCCGGAACGCAGGCACAGTCTGACAAACCGCCTCAGGTCCCGTGCATCCATTTCGAAGGAACCGTCAGCCTTCCGGATCACCTTCACCAGCTGCACCGTTTCCCGTTCCCCTCCCACCCGGGTGTCCAGGGGGGGCGTGTGAATCGGGGTCAGAATCATATTCACACCCATTTCCACGGCGGAGCGCACATACCTTTCCAGCATTCCCCACCAGGGCTCCGAAAGCATGTCCAGCCCGCAGGCCTGGGCAATGCTGTCATAGTGCATCCATCTTGTCTGGATGAAAGAGATGTCCGGAAGAATCCCGGGAAGAATCGTCAGAGGCATGGATTCCTCCGCCAGTCTTTCCCCATTCTCCCCCAGAATGCGGATTCCGATGAAGAACCGCCCCTGTCTGTGTCCCCGGACCGTGATCCACAGCGTCTGCCAGGAATCGGTCAGCAGGACCGGCGCATCCACGCTTTTCAGAAGGTCCGGATACAGCCCCGGCTCCATGCCGATCATGTGCCGGGCGCCGGGATAGCTGCACAGTGTCACCGGCACGTGCATCACCCGTCTCACCGTCACCTCCGCATCCCCGTCACAGACGACCTGCGGATGTACGGGAAGAGGCCGGATCATCTGAGAAAGGCGCAGGGCGACCTGAAAGGACAGAACTTCCTCCTCAAACCCTTCCATCTCCCGGATGGCTTCCGGCAGCTCCCTGTCTGTCAGCCGGATCTTCTCGAGGGAATCAAGGCATCTCATTTCCACATATCCCATAGGCATCCTCCATTCACGCACCTTAAAAAGCCGCGGATGTCTCCGCGGCCTGACTGAATCCCGTCAGTCCAGTGTATCCTCTGCCATTTCCTCCACACCCGCGTCTTCCTCCGGAAGGGTGAAGTCGCTCAGGTAGGAAGAAAGAAGAACATCCGGGAAACCGGTCTGACTCTCCGCCCCGTAAGCATACAGATGATTGGTATGAATGTCAAACAGTTCAAGGACCATGATGGGAATCACGGGAAGAATCCGGTGGAATGTCATCTGAAAAACGCGCCAGATCTCCGCCTTCTCACCGTCCCCGGCCCGGTCTGTTTCCAGTGCCAGAGCGTACAGTTCAGAGGATGGTACTCCTGAACAGCCGAACAGCCATTCCCCGCTCTCATCCCGCGTGAACATCCGCGTCAGGGCGCTGCCCTCCACATCCATTTCCATGTATGCAAGGTCGGCTTCCGTGAATTCTCCGTCCCGCAGCGGCCGAATGGCCAGTCGTATTCCCACCGCCTCCAGCAGCGGAACATACAGGGTTTCCAGAATGCCCCTCATGGGATGATCTTCCTGAATCAGAAGCGTCATCTCCAGCCGGATCACGCGTCCGTCCTCCCAGCGTGTACGGACACCATCCTCTCCGGGCAGCCATCCGTCCATCTCCAGGCAGGACACGGCGTCCTCCAGACTCATCATGACCCGCAGGGGCCATGCCTCCGGGTCCTCCATGGCTGCTTCCTGCTGGTGCCTCCACATTTTCCGGTCATAGTATCCGTAGGCAGGCATCCCGGAAGTGCCCGCGTAGGCCGGTGCCAGCAGTTCCCGGTTCATCAGGCCGGACAGCACGCTCCGAACGGTTTCGGACCGGGCGGGAAGAGAACCCGGAAGCGGACACAGAACCGCCAGGGCCCCACCGGACCGCTTAACCACCCGGATCGTCCGGACATCCTTTTCATATCGCAGGGCTTCCTCCACAAGATCCCTGCGGATCACGCGCCGCACGGACCCGATGTGCCCCCGCACCAGACGGGCCAGCAGGGAAGCCTGATCATCCCCCTCAAGAAGGATGCCCTGAATCATGGGTGTGGCACCTTCCGCGTTCCCCTTGTACTGATGATTCAGCTTCAGCTCTGCACCCTCTTCATCCAGAGCGGTGAGCACATAGGGACCGGAGGAGACAGCGGGATGTGTTCTGTATCCCGTTTCCGGATCCAGAATGGTCTGTCTCAGCAGTGCCTCACTCAGTCCCGTGCTCTGATCGGCTTCCCGAAGGAGAAGGACACCTTCATCGCTCTCGCAGACCCTGTATCCCGGGGCAACCACGGAAATCGGGCAGGGCACACAGGCCATGGACTCCATTTCCAGATTTTCCGGTGTATCCCAGGAAAGCGTCAGATCCAGTTCATAATCAGAAGGCACATGCACGCCCTTCAGGCTCACGCATGTCCCCTGTTCATAGTCCTCCGCCCCCAGCAGGTTTATGCCCGTCCGGTTCCGCGCGCCCAGAGCCCTGAACGCAGGGGACAGCTGCAGAAGGAAGGAGAAGGCGTAATCCCAGGCTGTCACAGGACTTCCATCCGAAAAAAGCATATCCCTGTACAGATGGATGTGGAAAGTTCTGGACCCGTCCGGGTTCAGTGATGCATACCATCCCGATACCACGGAGGCGTCCATGCCAAAGGTGTCCGCTTCCCCGAGATACCGGGTCAGACTGTACCCTTCCAGGAGACTGCGCACATCCGCATCCGCGGCCGTGCCCCCGAAGGCATCCGTGAAGAACATGCCGGTCAGCGCATCACCGTGTCCGATGGAAAGCGTCTGATAGTCATAGGTTTTTTCTTCCAGATCCGTCATGGTGGCCAGAGCCGGCAGGGGGTACAGATCCGTCATGGTGGCCGCCATCAGGTCCGTGGGCGTTGCGACGGACCGGTTCGCCGCCAGGTCCGTCACCCCCGCCGCCTGCCCGCCGGCCGTCCCCTGAAGGAAAAATGTCAGAGCGCACAAAAACGTCGCCAGTCTTTTTTTCATGGTTCCAGTTTTCCCCGGTCTCCGTCAGCCGCCGGGCAGCCGGAGACCGGGTTTCCTCTCTTTCTCCCTCTCTGCGTTTCGGGTCACTCTCTGCCTTCAGGAGGGCTGCCGTTCTTGCTCACAACGGATCCGAGGGATTCATCCGGCAGAATGGCAGGCATGCCTTCCGGCACATAAACGATCACCACACGCACATTCCGTCCGGGCATTTTTCCTTTCACCGTCTGGAGTGTCGCCACATATCCGGCGACCTTCGGTGAGACAATCTCATAGGTCTCTCCGGTTTTGACTTTCCTGGAAATCCTGTCCGCAGCGGGTGTTCCGTTCTCGTAGAGATACTCAATTTCCAGATTCTGCTTTCTGGCAGTATAGACAATATCCACATACACGTCCTTTTCCGCATTTCCCTTCACCTGGGTCTGGCTGGGTTCATATCCCGGAATCTGAGGCACCGAAACATGATAGGCCGCACCCCGGGTGTACACACCTTCATAGGCGTCCGCCATGGGATTCCCGGCATCATCCAGGAAGCGTACACGGACGGAAACCTTTTCCGGTTCGGGGACAGGTGTGGCAGTGGGACTCGTGGTGCCTCCGGAGGACCGGTTTCCACCGGAGCTGCTCCTCCCGCCGCTGCTGCCGCCCGAAGAACCTCCGGATGAGGTGCCGGATGACCTGGCTGTCGGTGAAGGGGTGGGTGTTGCCGCAGGGGTGGGCGTCGCCGTTGCCTGTGCCGCGCTTCCCGCCGAAGGCGTGGGCGTGGCTGTGGCCCTGGCGGCTGCGGACCCGGCCTTCACTTCCACGGAAGCGTCTTTTGCCGTTGCTTCCGTGCCTGCAGCGCTGCCTGTCATGGTCACCTTTCCGCTGGCCGCATCATCGCTGGTCACCGTGTGCCGCGTGGAAATTTCATAGGACTTCCCCGCGGAAAGGGTCAGATTGCTGAGAATTGTGCTCTTCTTCCCGCCATTGAATGCCTGTCCCAGGGTGATGCCCGTAATGGAGCTCTTCCCTTCGTTTTTGACCGTAATCCTGTAGAGAATCGTCTCTCCCACCGTGTACCCCAGGGACGCGTTTCTGGGCTTGCCGGTCACCTCCACCTGTACCGTCAGCCTGGGCGGGGTGGTATCCAGTTTGCAGGACACCTCCGAGGTCACTTCCGTGCCTTCCTTCGGTGCGGCCACGATCCTGTTCAGAATCGGCTTGCCCGCGGCAATATCCTCCGGCGTCACCTTATAACTGTATTTCACACGGATGGTTTCGCCTGAGCGCATGGAGGCGATTGTAACCGTCTGGTTCTGGGTATCCGGTGTCACCTTCATTTCCGACGTGGACCATTTTTTCGTGACGGATACGCCGGTCAGCACGGCCTTACGGCTGCCTTCCATGACATCCCGGATCACAAGGGAATCCAGCGTCATGCTGCCCGAATTGGTAATGAGGGCCTCAAAAACAATGGTATCCCCCGCCACGGCATTTTCCGTCATGCTGCTGGTCTGGGTAATGGCAGGTTTTCCGGCACCCGAGAGAATCTTTGCCTTCAGATCATTTCTGGAGGACACCGTGATCTGCTTTTCACCCTCCAGGACGGATGTGGCAGTCACCCGCAGGGTCGCGGTTCTGTCACTGGCGGACAGATCGCCTTCCTGCACGGTATAGGTCAGTTTCCGCTCCACCTTCTCTCCGGGCTTCAGGGATTGCAGGGTAGCCCCCTTCTGATCACTCAGGCTCAGCGTGCCCTTCAGGAAACTGGATTTACTGGCCCCGAGTTTCACGTTCTTCAGTTCCACCGTGCCTGTGTTCTGAATGGTGACCGTCAGGGTGATGACATCCTTCAGTGTGTATCCTTCCGTGTTTCCACTCAGCTATGTCCCTGCCGATATCGCCATCGGACACGGCACGGCTGTAGATCAGCGTCAGCGTCTGTCCGGCACCCAGGCTTGGAATCAGGGTCTGTTCCCCGGCCTGCGCCGCCGCACCATTGGCCTGAAGCGTCATCCCCTCCAGACTGTTTTCCAGAATCAGGTTGTTTTCCGTTTCCTCGCCCTCATTCCGGATCTGCACCGTATAGGTCAGCTCCGTTCCCGCCGCAGCCACAGCCTGATCCACCAGGGCTGAGAGTTTCAGATTCCGGACGATGGACGCGGACAGGAAGGAAAGCTTCGTATCCCTGCGTACACTTTCCTGTCCCTGGGTGACCGCTTCCGCCTCCAGTGTGAAGGCCGTTTCCCTGCCGGCCATCTCCCGGGTGACCGTGATTTCCACGGTTGTCTTTTTTTCCTCTCCGGGAGCAAGAGAACCCAGATCCTGAAGGGTTTCCGTGAGACTGTCCTTCAGGATGACCCGGCTGAATGTGACATTTCCCGCGTTGCGAAGCGTCACGTCCCATACAGCCTTCTCCCCGGCCTTATAGGTTTTGTCCGCATTTTCCCGGGAAACGCAGGTCATTTCCAGGGCAGGGGCCGTCTGAACCACCTGGACCCTTGCCGAAGCCTGGACCGGTGTCAGCTTCTGCCCCGCTCCGTCCACTGCACTGACCGTGGCTGTGCTCACGTACTCCCTGGACAGATCGTTTTCCGTAAAGGTATGGCCGGAATTCAGGGTCAGACTTCTGCCAGGCTCCAGCTTCTCCGTCACACTGTCCTGATCCAGTTCATCATCCGTGACCGTAACCTGATACAGGGTTCTGTTGCCCTGATTCATGATCCTGGTTTCAAACTGCACGGTTTCCCCGGGCTGGTAGACCTGTTTTTCCGTCTTCACGGAGCGGATGACCAGGGGCAGATACAGGCTGTCCTCCGTCCGGATGGACACAGAGACGGTCTTTGTCACCTCTCCCCCGTCCGTGTCCTGTGCCACCGCCTCCGCAGTGCTCTCACAGGACCCGCCCAGGTCCTCCTCCGTCACCTGGTGAACCGTATTCACCGTCACCGATTCCCCGGGCGCGAGGGGGCCCACACTCCGGGTTTCCGTTTCCTCACCGTCCGTGAACATGACGGACTGAAGTGTCCTGGAACCTGTATTGGTCAGTGTCGTGGTGATGGGGACCCTGTCCCCGACGGCAAAGACCCGCTCCGGTTCCGGAATGGTTCTCTCAAGGTCAAAACCCGTGACGGAATCCGCCGTCTTCACGGAAAACTGCGCCGATGCCGTCTTTGTGTTTCCCTCCGGGTCCACCGCCTCTGCGCCGGCCACGGACAGATAGTCAGAGCCCAGATCGGATTCCGTCATCAGGTGTTCCGAAGTTTCCTCCCAGATTTCCCCGGGTTCCAGCTGACTGCGGGTCTTCGTGTCTGTCCACTCCTGATCCCTCAGGACAAGGTTTTTCAGCGTCACGTTGCCGTTATTCACGACATGGAGGGTGAACCGGACTGTGTCCCCGGCGCCCTTGACGGTATCCTCCCCTGTCTTTTCCAGGGTCAGGACGGCTTCCACGTCCTCTGTGTCCGCCTGAATCAGGTTCACGGGCGTCACGGCGGCTGAGGTTTCACCCCACAGCCGGATTTCCGCCCCGCGGGCGAGGATGTCCGCCTCTGTCACGGTATAGGTAAACCCCGAAAGATATGCTGAGCCGGATTCCAGCGCTTCCAGCGTCAGAACCGTCTCCTTTTCCCCACTTCCGCCCATACAGTACACGGTCAGGGACTGAACCGGCTCACTTCCCGTATTGGTGATCATCACCCGGAAGGAAAGCTGTTCTCCCAGACTCGCCTTCTGTGCAAGGGGCGCGGCGGGCGTCACGGCCAGGCGAACACTCACAGGCTCGTAGAGTACATAGATGTCCGTACCCTCAGCCTGATCCACCTGCTCCCCGTTTTTCAGGAGCAGGCTGATCACGCCTTCCTGAATTCCGATCTCCAGGATTTCCAGGTCCTCTCCGTTCCTGCGATACACCGTTTTCTGATACGCCCGGTCCGTCCAGACGGGGGCCGTGGAGGCGCTCACCGCTCCAAAGAGCATGCTGCCTTCCCGGATCTGCTCCGTCCCGACTGCCTGCATCCGCACCAGGATGGAATGGGCATACAGGACCTGAATGTTCTCCGTTGAATCCACTTCAAGCCTGGTGCCGTCCCCTGTAACCGCCAGGATTTTGTCATCCTCCCGGATCAGTGCATAAACGGTCAGGCCTTGATACTCGGTCCTGTCGTACAGATACCCCGCAAGAACGGGAAGATTCTCTCCCCTGACCGGTCCAAAGGGAATCCCGGCAATCTCCGTGGCAGAGCCATACACAAGCGTGACTGTGGCGGCATCCGCGGGGGTGTACTCCAGACGGATCTCCTCCGTGTCCGTGACCTGATGCGAATCCCCCTGAAGGTCCTCCACCCACACCGTCCGGTCGTCTTCGATCCGGAGACGCCCGATCTCATATCCGTTCCATACCGCCTTCCGGAACACGAATCCTTCCCAGTCCGGGGCCTGATCCCCGATTGCGCCCTGGATGATCCTACCCTTCCGGGTTCGTCCCATCGCCTCCATGGTCACGTCCGCAAAACCGGAAACACCGCGATACCGTGCTTTCAGGGGAATGTCAGACGCCTTTTGCACAGGGAGAAGGGAATTGGCGGGAAGAAGCCAGACTTCTTCCCCTTCCAGAGCGATCACATCAATGACCTGATCCGAATAGACCACATCTTCGAAGACATATCCGTCCCAGACAGGCGCATGATTCTCCTGGGCCCGGCCCGTCAGCATGCTGCCTGTGCGGGTCGCCGTAAAGCCTGTTCCTTCCCGGGCCTCCATCTGCACCGGGACTGTCGCGGTCTGGCCGCTCTGCGATCCCTTGACCTGGGGAATCTGAACCGTATTGGACAGATTCCCCTCCGCCAGGACAAAAACAGGCACAGACTGACTCAGGATCAGTATGCTTACCACCGCGGCCAGAATTCTGCGCATTGTGTGTTTCATCATGTTCTCTCCTTCGGATGCCCCGTGAAACGGCTTACTGTTCAGCCAGCCGTACGCGCACCCACATGCCCGCTATCTTTTCCGAGATCACCAGCACCAGTTCCTCGCCTTCGGCTCCCAGGTCGAACCACGTCTCACCGTCAAAGGTGCCTTCCCAGATGATCCGGACCTCTTCATCCGGTCTTTCCATCTCCGCCCGGTAGACCAGCACGTCTCCCAAATGATATTCCGCCTGAGGCTCCGAAACCAGACGCACCACAACGGTCTGCTCCGCCGCTGTTTCCTCATCCGCCTTCTCCCCGGAGATCAGGTCTTCATTCTCTTTGATCCCGGAGGAAGCGTTGTCTTCCTCCGTGGTGTTCATCTGTTTTTCTTCCTGAAGGACATCCTGATCCGTCCCGGTCCCGTCCGCGATCCTGCCGTCAGAATCCGGCAGGGGGGAGGAATCATGTCCCTGCTCCGCGGTACCGCCGGGATTTTCCCCGCCGTCTCCCTTCTCCGGGAGCGCTTCTCCGTTTCCGGAATCATCCGCTCCGTGCCCGGAAATGTCTTCCGATCCGCCTTCGGGAGAAGCGGGAGGCTCCGGAAGCGTGTTCCCGGAGATCCCGTCATCCGCGCCCCGGACAATAACCGCTTCATCCTGCTGCGGCTCCGGAAGATCCTGCACGACGGGGTTATTTTCCCCGCCATCCCCGTTCTCCGGGAACGCTTCTCCGTTTCCGGAATCATCCCCTCCGTGCCCGGGAGCCGTGTCCCCGGAGATCCCGTCATCCGCACCCCGGACAATAGCCGCTACTTCCTGCTGCGACTCCGGAAGACCCTGCCCGTCAGGGTTTTCCTCCCCGCTGAGGTCTTCCTGAGGGAGAGCGGACCCGTCCGCATCCTCCACATTTTCCTCCGCGCCTTTTTCGTCCAGCGGTTTTTCCGCCTCCTGCCGGGCTTCCTCCGTCTGTCTGTCCGCCCGCAGGGTAAAAGGACCCTCCCCGTCTTTTTCCGCGGGAAGAACCGTGATCAGATACTCGCCTTTTTCAAGTTTCCTCACTGCATTCAGCGGTTCATACCCGTCCTCTGTCCGTTTCGGAGACAGGCTGATCCCTTCGTTCTTTCCCTCCATCCGAATTTCCAGGGAAAGCGGCAGATCTTCGGTCCTGAAAACCAGTTCCGTCGCTTCCTTCAGGAGGAGTCTGAGAAGATAGTGATCCTTTTCAAGGTCAATGGTGCCCGTAAAAGCTTTGCCGATTGTCATCTCGGCGTCCCATTTCACCTTTTCCTCTTCCGCGGGAGGATTTCCGCCGGATTCCGGATCCGGCTCCTGCTGAATGACCTGGTCGGAACCTGCGTTTTCCGCAGTCTCCGGCGCTGATTCCGGAACCGTTCCCCCTTCTGTCCCCGTCGGGCCCGGAAGACTGTCCTCTGTCTGATTCTGAAGGGGCTCCGTGCTGTCCGTTTCTCCGGTTTCGGCCTTTGACGCCCCGCCATCATCCGTGTTATTTGGGTTCTGGTCCTCTGCCCCTGCCTGGGAAGAGCCGGCCTCACTCAGAGCCATTTCCCCCTGCCCGGATGCGGCGGTCTGATCCCCTCCGGATTCCTGCTCATTGTCCGCGCTTCCCTGTTCGGACTCAGGCACCTGTTTCCGGCCGGCATCCTTTTCTTCCTCCGCGTTGTCCTGCCGGGACTCAGGGACCGGGGCCTGACCGGATTCCTTTTCTTCCTCCGCTTTTTCCTGCGGGGACTCCGCTGCCGGATCCTGACCGCTTTCCGGACTGTTTCCCTGCGCGGACTGATCCTGTTCTGACCCCTTTTCCGGATTCGCCGCCCCTGTCTCAGAGGAAGCGTCTTCCGTCCCCGTCAGGACGATCTCTTCCTCCACACTGACGACGACCCCCTCAGAGGATGGTTCCGTTCCCTCCCCCGCCAGCTGCTCTTCCTCCACCATATCCTCCGCGTGTCCGGAACAGGCCAGGGATGCAGCCAGTACCAGAGTCATGAGATAAACCAGTGATCTGCGCATTTGAAACCCTCCTGTCATCATCGATCCGGAATGTGATTCCGGATCGTCATCTCTCCCATTCAGTCTCTGTCAATCCCTGACAGAACCCCACGCTATTATAGATTATGTTTCATTTATTTTGCAAGTCGGCGACATTTTTACGTCTTTTTTGTTTTGATCCCGTCTTCCCTCTCGGTTTCAACATATGGTATGGTTCTGTCACCCGCATCCGCTGTATATTGATTTTTCCCGGATTGAATGCGTCAGAACACCCGGAAAACTTTTGCGAATCTGTAACGATTTTTTGCAATTGAAAAGCCTTCTGTGAATTCACACAGAAGGCTCGGATCACGGATTCTCCGGGACATTCTTCACACTGGCTTTTTTCCTCACTGTTCTTCACCGCATCCGTGACCCTTCTGCCGGCCGATCCGCTTCCCGGGGATTCAGGAATAAACGTTCAGTCCGTGTCTCAGGAGATAATCCACGGCTTCAGCCACACCCCCGTGATTGTTGTCCCCCACAACCCGATCCGCCCGGGCCCTGATCCTTTCCGGGGCATTGCCCATGGCGAAGGACACGCCCGCGATTTCCAGCATGCTCAGATCATTCTCCGCATCCCCGATGGCGGCGCATTCCGAAAGCTCCAGCCCCAGGAGCGCACAGAGTTCCCTCAGGGAAGCGCCCTTGCTGATGCCCCCGGGGGAAAGCTCGAGACTGGTCCTTTCCGCAAAAGCCATTTCCGCATCCAGTCCCGCGCAGCGGCGCGCGGTGTTTTCCCTTCCCGCTTCCGTCGCATGGTAGATCAGGATCTTTTCAATCCCGTCCGCCATCCCTCTGAGGGACTTTCCTGCATCATCCAGAAGGCAGACATGATTTTCATACAAGGCGCGGTATGGCTGCATGTGATAGTGCTCCAGATTCTCAAGGTCCTCTCTGCCCATATATCCCATGCCCTCGGAGAAGGCATAGAGCATGCAGTCCTCCTCACAGGCCGTCTCCAGGATGGAAAGGACTGTCTCCTTCCGGAAGACCCGCCGTTTCATCACCCTTTCCCTCAAAATGTCATAGAGCAGCGCTCCGCTCTCCAGGATTGCCAGATCGCAGCTCTCTAGGAGTTCCCGAAGAGGTCCCATTTCCGAAAGCGCTCTCCCGGTGGCAATCACCGCGAGACATCCGGATGCGCGCAGTTCCCGGATCGAGTCAAGGACTCTGTCCGGAAGCTGCTTGTCGTCGGTGAGCACCGTCCCGTCCACGTCCATGGCCATGAGGCGGTATCTTCCCTTCATCCCTTTCCCCCCTCAGACAGCGCGAGGCACCGGACTCATGCCGGTGCCTCTCCGCTTCACAGCAGGCACTGACCGTCCTGCTGAATAATATTCCAGCCTTTTTCCGTTCTGACACAGGCAAACCCGTCGGTGAAGGAACTCACCTGACGGAAAGCGCAGGGAACAGCCTGGCTCCCGTCGGGACGGATGAATCCCCATTTTCCGTCTTTCATCACCGCCGCCAGACCTTCCGAGAAGGCATAGCTGGCCTCCCAGACAGGTTCCACCACCACTTCTCCCTTGAGATTGATATAGCCACGCCTGCCGCCCTTTTCCATGACGGCCAGTCCGTCGGCGAAGGGAGCGATGAACTCATACTGCATCTCAATGGCTTCCCATCCGTGAAGATCAATGCATCCGAAGCGGCCGCCCCGGGCCACCACGCTCAGGCCGTCCCGGTATCCGCTCACATATTCATAGACAGGCTCCACGACCATCCTGCCCCTGCTGTCCACATAGCCATACCGGTTGTTGACGCACACACCGCCCATGCCCTCGCTCATCTCCAGGGCCATGTCCCAGTCTATGCTCCCCAGGATTTCCCCTGTGGGAAGAATGAAACCCCATTTCCGGTTTTTCTGAACCGTGCACACGCCCTCATGGAAACGGCCCGTCTTCTCGTAGGTGGCGGGCAGAACCACCTGTCCCTCCTCATTCCTGAACCCGTAAAGACCGTTCTCCTGGAAAGGCGCCAGACCCTCGGAGAACACGAGACCTCTGCGCCATTCCGGCACGTCCATCTCCTGTCCGCTCACGTCAATGACAATTTTGCGTCCCCGTTTTTCCACCACAGCCTGTCCATCATGAAAACCCGATACCGCGTCCCAGACACAGGGAATGGCCGTACGGCCGTGTACGTCAATGAATCCCCAGCGGCCCTTTTCCTCCACAGGTGCCAGACCGTCCTGGAAAATGCCCGTCACCTGGAAGGGCGTATCCAGGGAGATGCGGGTGGTCGCATCCAGAAGGCCGCGGTGATTGCCCTGTCCGTCCTGATAGGCAAACACCCCGCAGCCCAGGCTGATGACTTCCTCCGCCAGCTGGATCGGACCGGCCTTTTCCCTGCGTCCGGTGATCATCCGGTCGCCTTTTTCCTCACCCCTGCCCCTGCTTTCACCCTGAGACCGTTCGCCCGGGGTTCTGCGGGAAGAGCGTTCATGCCCCGGAGCGGGATTCTCCCTGACCAAAGCAGGTCTGGTTCTGGAACGGGTCTTACGTCCTTCGGCCGGTTTTTCCTCTTCCCGACCGCTTCCCCTGTCCTTCAGACCTTCTCCGCGTCCCTTTCCTTCACCCCGGCTGCGGTTCTCCGAAACCCGGTTCTGGGAAGGAGCCGGCCGGTTCCGCCCTTTGCGGGGCAGAGCGGCCGTGTTCCCCGCCTCTGCATTCTCCGGAGTTCCATCCGCCCGTTTCCTGGGATTCATACGGCGAACGGGGCCGGGGAGTGTATCCTTCCTCTCCCCTTCCACCGCCTGCTCACCCCGCAGGGCCGGTCTGGGCGGACGGGGTCTTCTCCTGGCAGCGTCCGCAGTTTTCTCTCCGTGTTTTCCCTCCGGTTTCCTTACCCGGCTGCCGTCCCCAGCTGTGTCCGCTTCCGGGATCCCCAGAAAGGCAAAAGGAAACAGAACACGCATCAGAAACTGCCTACGCATGATCAGATACACCTCCACGGCCACTACACCCGGTGCCCGGCACTCAGGCGTGCCCGGCTATCTTATCACACAACAGCCTCAATGTCACGTTTTCACGGCATTCCTGCCGGATTCCGCCCCTTATCGCCTGAATCCGGCCTCTCCCGGGAGCCTGAATACACCGTCGTGTTCATTCCGGTTTCCCGCACCAGAACGGGTCCCCTGATCCGGCTGATCCGCAGCAGGACGTACAGGTCTCTGACCGAACCGCAAATATTGATCACCTGCAGGAGATACGCCACCCAGAACCAGTCAGGGGGCAGAATCAGACAGAGAATGCCCAGCAGAAGCAGAAAAACCGCAAGGGGTGAGAGAGCCACCAGGGTATAGGCGCCCCGGTCAAAGTGGTCGATTTCGCTCCCCGCCCAGGGATACATGCCCGTCCATCCGAACCGGACCCGATCCGCTTTCAGCATTTTCATGGCCGCGCCATGGACCCTCTCGTGAAGCACCACGTATCCCATATAGGACGCAATCAGCACCACGAAGCGGAGGATATACAGCATCAGGCCCCCGTCCATGTCAAACAAGGCCCGGATGGGACGGAGCAGGGACATGCCCACCGTCATGAGCACCATCACCCCAAAGCTGACCAGTGCCAGACGGCCCCGTGTTTTCGTGTCCCTGTTCATGTCCAGATAAAGAACCTCCCGGTAATCATCCGGAAGTATCTGTGTGACCTTCATGTTCCTGCCCCCCTTTCCCAGTCCATCCATTCCAGGTCTGTCACGCCCAGATCCATGCGTATATCATGATCACTCCGGGGAACCGGCCGGATGCGCCAGGCGTAGGAGACACCCACCCGGAGAGCCCCGGTGCGGGGAAGAAAGCGGTCATAATAGCCGCCGCCCTGACCCAGGCGATAACCGTCCGGGTCCAGAGCGACACAGGGAACCAGGACCGTGCCGATCTCCCCGGGAGGAATCACCCTTTCGCTGTCCGCCTCCTCCAGACCGTACCGGCCTGTGTGAAAGGTTGTGTCCCGGTCAATCTCCACGCACTCCATGATTCCGTGCCCCGCGCACCTGGGTACACCCACCCGCACGCCTTCCTGAAGAAGGCGCTCACCAAGGCACTGCAGACTGACTTCGTCCCCGGAAGCCCGGTAAAGGAATACAGCGCCGCCTCTGCCCCGCAGAAAGGGCAGAAGTCTGTCCCGGATCCGCAGATCCGCCTCCCTCATTTCCTGTGTCCGGAGATGCCGGTATCCGGCGCGGATCTTCGCGCGCATTTCCGGCTTTCCCGCATCTCCCGCATACGCCGGATCTCCCGGGCACCAGCGCATCTCATGCCAGACCGCTCCGCCGTGCAGGGACGCGGAAATCCCTTCGTCCCGGAAGCCGAAGGAAGCGTAAAAGGACCGCATGCCGGGCTTGCAGGTAAGCACGAGGCCCCTTCGGCCTTCCTCACAGATCCTCTTCTGAAAGGCGCGGATCAGCCGGGCCGCACAGCCCTGCCTCTCCGCTTCCGGAAGAGTGCAGACGCTGAAGATCATCTGCCAGTCCCCATGAGCGTCATGTTTCCATGCCTGTGCGTACATGTCGTCCGTAAGGTGCATTTCATCGGAGCAGCAGCCCCCCATACAGGCCAGAGCCTTCCCGTTCCTTTCCAGGATCAGGTACCGGTCCGCGAAACGGGCGGTTCTCTCCCGGATTCTTTCCGCGTCCGCCGCTTCCTGTGGAGGAAAGCATCTGCTTTCCAGTCCCGTCAGAATTTCCGCGTCCTCCGGTACTGCTGACCGGATGCTGACTTTTTCCATGTTCCGTGATCCCTCATCCAGCGGATTCCGACAGGGTTTTCTGAATGCCCCGGAAATCCGGCTGTTTTTCTCAGAGTCTGTTAAGAAGCGCGTGCGCCGGAGGTTCCCGGCCTTTTCCCCCAGAGTATATCACAGAAGACACTTTCGGGAAAATCCGCGAAAATCTCCACCCTTCTATTCATATTCAGTTCATGATCGGAAGCTACAACAGCCCTGTAAACAGACAGGAGGTGTCTCCATGGGTTATCTGCTTGGAATCGATCTCGGAACCACCAATTCGTGCATGTCGGTCATGGAAAACAATCAGGCCGTCATCATCCCCAACGCGGAGGGGCGAACCACCACCCCCTCGGTAGTCGCCTTTACAAAGGACGGGAAACGTCTGGTGGGTGATGCTGCCCGGCGCCAGGCCGCTCTGAATCCCGGCAGAACGATTTCTTCCATCAAGCGGGAAATGGGCTCGGAATGGAAAATGGATATTGACGGCAAATCCTACGCGCCTCCGGAAATCTCTGCCATGATTCTTCAGAAACTGAAGGCTGATGCCGAGGCCTATCTGGGCGGCCCCGTGGAAGAAGCGGTCATCACGGTGCCCGCCTATTTCTCCGACGCCCAGCGTCAGGCCACCCGGGACGCGGGACGCATCGCCGGACTCAGAGTGGAGAGAATCATCAATGAGCCCACCTCCGCCGCCCTGGCCTACGGGCTGAACAGGGAAGAGTTTATGACCTGGGGGGCGGAACCTTCGACGTGAGTATTCTGGACATCAGCCATGATGTGATTCAGGTCCTGGCAACCGCTGGGAATTCCCACCTTGGAGGCGATGATTTTGATGCATGCATCGCCAAATACCTGGTGGAGGAATTCAATAAGAAGGAACATACGGACCTGATCCGTGACGCTTCCGCCATGGCCCGCATCCGTGAAGCCGCCGAGAAGGCCAAGATTGAGCTGTCCCAGGCAGCCAGCACGCAGATCAGTCTCCCCTTCCTGATCCAGACGCCTTCCGGTCCCAGGCATATGGATCAGGTTCTGACCCGGGAGACCTTTGAGCGGCTCACCATGCATCTGGTGAACAAAACCGAGGAACCCGTGCGTCAGGCCATGCGGGATGCGGGGATCACCTCCCGGGATCTGAAAAAAGTCCTGCTGGTGGGCGGAAGTACCCGGATTCCCGCGGTGCAGCGCAAGGTCCGGGAGCTCACCGGTCTGGATCCCTTCCGGGGCATCAATCCCGACGAATGTGTGGCCCTGGGAGCCTGTATTCAGGGAGGCGTGCTCTCCGGAAAGGTCGGGGGCCTGCTCCTGATTGACGTAACCAGTCTGAGCCTTGGCATTGAAACCGTGGGAGATGTGTATGCCAAAATCATCGACCGGAACACTTCCCTTCCCGTGGAGCGATCCCAGATTTTCAGCACCGCAGCCAGTTTTCAGACCAGTGTTGAAATCAACGTCCTTCAGGGGGAAAACCCCATGGCCTCCGCCAACCGTTCCCTGGGCCGCTTCCGCCTGGAAGGCATCCGCCGGGCACCGGCAGGCGTACCCAAGATTGAAGTGACTTTCTCCATTGACACCAACGGCATCGTGCACGTCAGTGCCAGGGATCAGGGAACGGGCAGAAGCCAGGATATCACCGTTTCCGGAGCCAGCGGCATGAGCCAGCAGGATATTGAGCGTGCCATGCGGGACGCGGAAGCCTACGCCGCCCAGGAAGGGAATCGGAAAAAGCAGGAGGAACTGAAAAACCGGGCGGAATCCCTGCTGTCACGCGCCCGGCATGAAGCCCGGAAGCTGAAGGGCGATGACCGGAAGCGAATTGACGAGGTCATGCAGGACCTGGAAAACGCCATCCGCTCCCAGGACACGGCACGTCTGGAGATGTATGTTCAGGCCATGGAGCAGGCCCTGAACCAGTCAGGTGTCTGGACGCAGAACAACTCCGAAGTCCATGACGACGGTGCCATGGACGTATAAAGAGGATCGAGGCTTATGTTTGGATATATCACCGTGGACCCGACGCATCTTTCCCAGGAAGGACAGGAACGTTACCGCCACTGGTACTGCGGGCTCTGTCAGTCGCTTTATGAGCGCCTGGGACAGATGGGCA
The DNA here is from genome assembly GCA_902774025.1 of uncultured Eubacteriales bacterium. Classification (GTDB taxonomy): domain Bacteria; phylum Bacillota; class Clostridia; order Christensenellales; family Aristaeellaceae; genus UBA2943. The sequence goes on along the minus strand of CACYGY010000069.1, from coordinate 17,628 downwards.
GGGCTGTGCTGAGCAATGATCTGACCTTTCTCTGCATCCTGCTCTCCTCCGTTTATGAGCCGGAGCAAAGGGATGACACCCGCCTGTGTCCTGTGCATCCCCTGAAGAAAAGGCAGATCCGCAGAACCTCCATGACCGAATACTGTGCGGATATGAATCTGCTCCTGGCCTATTACAAGTGTCTGGACAACGAGCGGGATGAAAAACGGAGCGGTCAGAAAAGGCTGTGCCGGATTCTGGAAAAGGAAACGGTCAGACTGCGGGACATCTATCCGGAGAAGGACCGGATCATTCAGGACACACTGGAAAAAATCCATCATCTGGAGGATGCGGAAAGTCAGGATGTGGACCTTCTTTGCCGCCTCAGCGGCGAGATGCTGGGGGAAGTCTTTGCCTTCCGGAATGACATCTTTGCCCCGCTGTTTCGCAGAGCCGGTCACGCCCTGGGACAGTTTGTCTACCTCAGCGACGCCTGGGAAGACTATGATGAGGATATGAAAAAAGGCCGGTTCAATCCGCTCCGCCAGTTCCATGACCAGCCCGGCTACGAGGATACCGTATTTGACGCCATGTCGGGCATGCTGGGAGAGGCCGTGGCCGCCGTCCGACTGCTGCCCGTGGAGCAGGATCTGGACCTTGTGGAACATGTGCTGTTCAAAGGTGTCTTTTACCGATATAATCTGTGCATGCAGAAACGGCTGAAGAAGAACGAAAAACCGGAGGATTCTTCAGATCAGTGCACGGAGAAAGGAGCTGAAGCTCTTTGACGGATCCATTTCAGACTCTGGGGATTCCCTCATCTGCCAGTGAAGAAGAAATCAAGTCGGCCTATCACCGTCTTGCCAAAAAATACCACCCTGACCTGCATCCCGGCGACCGGCAAGCGGAAGCGAAAATGAAGGAAATCAACGAAGCCTATGCTGAAGCGATGCGCATCAGAAAAGGCGGCGGAAGCACGCAGAACAATCCCTATGCTTCCTGGAACCGTTCAGGCTGGAACGGCGGGAATTCCTCTTCCTATGGTCAGCAGCAGAGCCAGTGGGGACAGCAACAGCAGCAGAATCACCAGGATCCCTTCGGCAGCTTCTGGGATTTCGGTTTCGGTGCCTATTCCCAGCGCCAGCAGCAGCAACAGCGCACCCACACCTATACCGCGGGCGGCTATGACGATCCTGAACTTCAGGCGGCCGCCAGCGATATCGCCGCCGGACGCTATCAGGATGCCCGGTCCCTTCTGGGACGCATGACCAGCCGGGGTGCCGCCTGGCACTATCTCAGCGCTCTGTGCGCTCAGGGGATGGGTCAGCGGATGGAAGCCCTGAACCACGCCCGGCAGGCGGTGCAGCTGGACCCGTCCAACAGTGAATATCAGTCACTTCTGCAGTCTCTCCAGAACAGCGGCGGATTCTATCGTTCATCCGGCGGCCAGCGGACCATTGGGGACGCCCTGTGCTCCAATCCCTTCCTGACCTGTATCGGCGCCAATCTGCTCCTGAACTGTCTGTGCGGCAGATCCTACTTTATGTGCTGTTAAGGAGGTATACAGGTTATGAAAGGTTTCTGGGAAAGGCTGAAAGCCCGTATCATCCGTTTCATGCAGGGGCGTCACGGTCCCGATGAACTGTCCATGTACACCATGATCCTGGCCATTATCCTGTCCCTGGTCTTCAGCTTCACGGGTCTCAGTGTTCTCTATATTGTATTTATCGCCCTGTGGGTCTGGTGCCTCTTCAGAATGTTTTCCAGACAGCTTGAAAAACGCAATGCCGAGAACCGCCGCTTTCTGGAATGGATGGCCACTGTCCGGCGTGAAAGCAAGGCATTCTTCCTGCGCCTGAAGAATGCAAGAGTATACAAGTATTTCCGCTGCCCGGGATGCAAAGCCCGGATGCGTCTGAAACGCGGCAGCGGGGAAAAGGACATCACCTGCCCCCGCTGTGGAAAGACCTTCCACATGAAGGCCTGACATTTCCCGCCTGAGCTCTTCAGGCGGTTTTTCAGTGTGAACAAAAAACATCCGCCCCCTAACGGCGGCGGATGCACAGCCCTCTGCTGTCCGTAAATGTTTCGGACAGAATCTGAATCATATCCCACAGCCAGCCAAAGCCCATCAGGCCAAAGGTCAGGAGATACACGAAACCGCTGGTCGGTTTTCCTGCGTAAAACCGGTGCGCGCCAAACATGCCCAGAAATCCGCAGAAGAAGAAAGTCAGGGCGTAGCTCTTCGGAGAGGCCTCTTCTCCGTCCTCCTCATCCTCTTCTTCCCGGGGAACACTCTGGGGCATCCCCCGGTCCTCCCGGATCACCCGGATCACCTCATCAGGAAGATCCGGGAGGGTTTCCTCCACCTGCGCATCCTTCTGTTCCCGATTTCTTCCGGGCAGATACGTGATGTTCAGTTCGGCGCCACAGGACGGACAGACGTTTGATGCCTCCCGCACCGTCTCCCCGCAACCGTGACATTTCATCGTATCCCTCCCTGTTCAAATCCGGTCCCCGGTCACATGTGCAGGGTTTCCGGTTCTTCGAAATTTTCCTCTGCCGGCGGCAGGCTGGAGGCCACAAGGATCAGGGCGTCTTCTCCGTTGTCCTCATAATAGCGCTTCCGCCTGCCCAGCTTTTCAAAGCCGAGGGACCCGTACAGGTTCTGCGCCGGAAGATTCCCGGCCCTCACTTCCAGGGTGGCATAGGAAGCACCCAGGTTACTGAGGTACTGAAGGAGGGCCTGCATCAGTTTTCTTCCGATGCCCCGTCTGCGGAAGGACTCCAGGACCGCCACATTGGTGATATGGCTTTCATCCAGAATGATCCAGGCACCCGCGAAACCCACCACCCGGCCTTCGGCTTCAGCCACCAGGTACCGTGCCACCTGATTCCCTGTCAGCTCCCGGACATAGTTTTCCCGTGTCCAGGGTCTGGCGAAACTGCTTTCCTCCACTTCCATCACCTGATCCAGGTCCGCCATTTCCATCCGTCGGATCTTCACAAGTTCAGACATGAGCGGCCTCCATCAGTTTCCTGTTCCTCTCCGCACTGGGCTGCCTCAGATACAGAGGCATCAGTTCTCTGTAATCCACGGTTTCCTTTGCCCTCTCCCCCAGAGACGCCACCCCTGAGGGACGCAGGGAAGCAAGGGGAGGCGGTGCGAATACCGCCTGCGCGCCCAAAATGCGCTCGATCGCTTTTCTGTGCACCGGCATACCATCCCCGAGAAACAGGCAGGCCTCTCCCCGTTCTCCCACCCGGGCGAGAAAATCCTCCAGTTTCCAGGGAGCGTCTTCCATAAGGCGAAGCGGACGCTCCCCGCACCTGAAGGCGGCTCCGTAAACCTGTCCGGCCCTGGCGTCCTGAATGGGACAGATCACCCCGTCAAACCATCCGGCCCCCACTGCCATGGCTTCCAGCGCATTTACGGGAACGCAGGGAAGATGAGCGCCGTGGGCAATCCCTTTGGCTGCACATACACCGATGCGCACTCCTGTAAAGGATCCCGGTCCCACCACCACGGCGAGCCTGTCCACTTTTTCCAGAGGGCACTGGGAAAGACGCAGGGTTTCCTCCACCATAGGCAGAAGATTCACGGAATGCGTCATCCGGTTCCTGACATAGTGTTCCGAGAGAATCTCCCCGTCCTTCAAAAGCGCCACGCCGCACACAGGGCCGGAAGTATCCAGTGCCAGTATGGTCATGCCTGTTCTCCTTCCCTCCATGTTCCCACATTTCGAAAACCACCGGCGGCTTCCATGCGAATCTGACGGGTATCATCCTCTTTTCGTTCCAGAGTCACCCGGAGATGATCCCGGGGAATGACTTCCCTGCACAGGTCAGGCCACTCAATGAGGGCGATTCCGTCTCCGCCGATGTACTCGTCCATGCCCATCTCATAAATCTCATCCGGGCTGTTCAGACGATAGAAATCAAAATGGTACAGGGGAACATTCCCCTCCGTATAGACATTCAGAATCGTAAAAGTCGGGCTCGGAACCGGTCCCCGGATTCCGAGCCCCCAGGCAATTCCCCGGGCCAGTTCACTTTTTCCAGCCCCCAGATCGCCGGTGAGAATGATCACATCCCCGGCGTGAAGACGGCCGGCCAGCCAAACGCCCAGAGCCCGGGTTTCCTCAGGCGACCTGGTGATCAATGCGTTACCCCCTTGAACGGACATGCAGATAGGGAGACAGCGGTTTGTAAATCAGGGCTGTCACCAGAGAGATTGCAAAACCCTTGAGCAGGTTGAAAGGCGCCGTCACCACCAGCAGAAGCTTCCATTCCGTGTCCACAAAGGGAATGGCCTTTCTGCCCATGTCGATGATGACATCAATGGGCATGTTGAAGGCATTCATGTAAAAGGGGATCATCAGAAACTTGTTGATTACCACCGAGACGACCACCTGGCAGAGGATGCCCAGTACCATGCCCACGATGGCACCCCTGCGTGTTTTGTGCTTCCGGTAATAGATCGCCGCCGGAAGGATAAAGAACAGCCCGGTGAGGAAATCCGCCAGTTCTCCCACCATCATGCTGGAAGAATGGGTGCAGCCGATCAGGGCTTTCAGTCCCAGAATGATCAGGCCGGGCACAGGCCCCATGGAAAAGGCCCCCAGAAGTACCGGAAGGTTGGAGAAATCCAGTTTGTAGAAGGCAATCACCGGAATCTCCAGCAGGAAAAGAATGGAGGAGAGGGCTGTCAGAAGGGCGATCCGTGTCATGTACTCCACCGACAGTCTGCCAGTTGCTTTCGAATTCGACATCATCGAATCCTCCTTTCAAATGACATACGCCCCTGAAGCAACTTGCTTTCAGGGGCGGTTTCCTGTCGGATCCCAGCGCTCTTCTCTCATCCAGACTGTAACTGTCGGCACCGGATTCTCACCGGTTCGGCCTGCCGGAAGCAGGTTCGCGGGCTATACCGCCGGTAGGGACTTTCACCCCTCCCCGAAGAAGCTCCAAAGACTGTATGCTGTTGTGCGTCATGGTACCACTGCGCCGGAGCAAAGTCAATCCCGTACAGTCACTTCAGAAGCACCCTGAGGACGGATATTCAGAATATGGCAGGAGCCCTTTCCAAAGACACCCTCCATGAGGGCCGTGAAGTCATCCAGCAGATCGAAGGGAACAAAGTTCAGGGTCGTGCCGGCAAACCCTCCGCCATGAACACGCCAGGCACCCCGTCCCCGGAGCACTTCCTCCGAAAGGGCCAGGGCCAGGGAAAGCGGCTGATTCTTTGGGAAGGCATAGACGTTCTGAAGATACATGAAGGAAGATCTTCCGCTCTCAATGATCGCCTCCAGGAAGTCATTCAGCCGGTCCTCCTGAAGGGCACGCACCTGACGGTCGACCCGTTCATTTTCCTGATAGAAATGAATGGCCCGGAGCAGCGCCCTGTCGCTGACACGCCCCTTCAGTTCCGGGATCGCATTCCTGAACGTATCGGGAGACACATCCCGGAGATATTTCCCGCCCAGCGCTTCCGCGACCGTCTTCATTTCCGCAGGCACAGAGGCGTAGGCGTCCGTCAGATCCGCATGGCTGCCCCCTGTGGATACCACTGCCAGGGCAAATCCCTTCCGGGCGAAATCGTAGCTGAGGCGCTGCACCTCAGGTTCTTCCCCTCCGAAATCCATGGCTACCAGACCGCCCGCGGCACTGGCCATCTGATCCAGCAGTCCGGAAGGTTTGCCGAAATAGACATTCTCGGCGAACTGGGAAATCCTGGCACTGGTTACAAAATCCATGTCTCCGGAACCGTAGAGCCTGTCCAGAATCGCCGTCACGAGCACCTCAAATGCCGCCGATGAGCTCAGACCGCTGCCGGATACCACGGTGGAGGTCACAGCCGCGTCAAAGCCACCGATCCGCATGCCCAGTTCCCGCATTCTGGCTGCCACACCCCGGATCAGTCCGGTCGTGGTCCCCTCTTCCCCTTCTTCATGCTCCAGGTTCTTCAGGTCCACCGTAATGGGCGGGTAACCTTCCGAACGCACGTGAATCAGGGTATCTCCTCTTGGGGACACGGCCGCCAGGGTATCCAGGCTCGCGGAAGCCGCCAGCACTTTTCCGTGATTGTGATCCGTATGATTACCGCCGATCTCCATGCGTCCCGGAGCCGAAATCAGCCTGACAGGGCCCTGAGCCTCAAACGTATGGGCGTGCCGGTCCAGAAGATGACGGTAACGCTCCGACTGGGCGGTCACAACCTCTTCCCTGCTGCCGTACAGCGTACGGAGTTGTTCAAGAACTTCTTCCTGCTCAAAGGCATCCTTTGTCATATGAACTGCCATAATATCCACCTGCCTCATTTTCTGCGTTCCATCGCCTGCCTGAGAACCGTCATGACACGATCCAGCCCCAGATCATTCATGCCTTTCTGGAAATCCGCCCAGTTTTCATCGGTGAGTTCCTTCTCTCCTGTCACAAACCAGGCCAGTCGGATTTCGCACCATTCACCCAGCCTGGGCCATACCTCTCCGATCACCTTTCGCTCCTCCTCCGTCAGACTGACCAGCGGATAGGGCAGCCGGGCAAACTTCTTGACGGCACTGACCTGTTCGATCGTGCGGCGGGTGCTGTCATCGTCAAAATTCATCTGGTATTCGGCCGCCATGTACAGAGGTGTCGCGCTCCCTTCCGCAATGGTGGCATCCTTCAGCACGGAAGACTGCACGGTTTCCAGATCGTCCACCCAGTACCAGAGACCGTCGGAAGTAAGTTCATACTCCTCTCCCAGTTTGCCGGTGGTGGCCAGGAAGCAGCCTTCCTCCGCGTACAGTTCATCCACCCACTTCAGGAGATCCCCGGGATTCTCACACGCACGGGTGATGGCGAAGGTACCCCGGATAATATCCCCCAGAAGCTCCCGGTATACCTGCTTCCCGTTATACTGCAGGGGAAGGAGGACATCATAGTCAGAAACGGCGGAGGAGGGGACCATACTCATACAGGTGGGGCCAAAGACGATTCCATAATTGATCGTCGCCTTGGAGTCCGTGATCTGACGCGTGGAATCCAGGGAGGTCAGTCCGCCGGAATCCAGCAGCTTTTCCGTGTGCATATCATGCAGCCAGGCCAGGAAATCCCGGTATCCATCCTGCTGGAGGTCCATGATCAGCTGACCGTCGTCATTCACTTCCACATAGAAATCATTGCCGATGAATCCAAAGGCATGAGCCAGGAACCGCAGATCAAACATGCCCGTAAAGACCAGGGGTACCTCGTCCTTCTGCCCGTTCCGGTTGGGGTCCTGATCCCGGAAGGCACGCAGAACTTCGGTAAGCTCCTCCGCCGTTGCGGGCATATCCAGGTTCAGGCGGTGAAGCCATGTGGCATTGATCCAGATCAGATTGTTGCTGGTGAGGGGATTGATCTGGGGCAGCGCCGCGATGGCGCCGTCATTGAGAGTAATATCCTTCTCCCACTCGGGATTGGACTTGAGAAGGGCATACAGATTCGGGGCAGAGGTCTCCAGATATGGTTTCAGATCGATCAGGATGCCCGCCGCGTACAGGCTCTCTGTTTCCTGCGGCGTCAGCTCCGCTTTGAAAAGCACGTCCGGCAGATCTTCTCCCTTCAGAAGGTTCTGCTTGTAACGGGTCCACTCTTCACTGCTGGTCTCCTGATGAAACGTGAACTCCACGCCTGTCTTTTCCGTCATCCGGCGGAAAAACAGATTGTCATCCCACACATGACCAGCGGTATCCGCCTCATAACCCGCCATGCTGTAAAGCCTGTTCTCCCCAAGAGCATAAACCTGACAGGAGACCAGGATCAGAATCAGTACAACCGAGAGAACTCTGCGCATTGTACTCCCTCCTCTTTCCGGTAAATACTTTCGAACATTATACCCTATTTCCCGTTCTCACGCTACAGGCAATCCGCCGGACCCACGCTTTTCTTCTAAGAAACGAAACCCCGGGAAAAGCCCGATTCCAGATTCCGGTAAGCCGCGTAATACCGTCTGCCCAGCTCTCGTTGAGCCGCGGCCGTGAAATGCAGATGATCACTGAGTCCCGGCAGTCCTGAGGCGTCCACAAAAGCTGTATAAGTGTGAGAAGAGGCGAATGATTCAATCTGCCGGTTCATCTCTCCGAGATACGGCCCCTCCTCCGGCCTTGCTTCCAGGAAATCTCCCAGTCCTCCCGCCAGAAACGGCACCTCCCCCAGACCTGTCGCCCGAATCAGCGCTTCATAAAAGTGCTCCAGGCGGTCCCGGTAAAAACGGAAACCGGTTTCCGTACAGTCAGACTCTCCCTGATGCCAGAGAATTCCCCTGATGGAAGACGTTCGCATGGCCAGACGCGTCTGGAACACCGCGTGATCGAAGAGTATCCCGTTTTCTCTCCAGTCCTCTAGGCACGTTCCGCCGTCTGCACAGGGAATCAGACCTGTTTCCGCGTCATGATCCCGCTGATACAGGTCTGCAAAGCTTTCCGCAAGGGTGATCCCGGCAAAGGGCCGGTCCGGATTGACCGGCACAAAGAAAGGCTGCCATCTTCCGTTCCGCAATACATGCAGGTGCCCGTTCCGGATGGGTTCCACATCCTGAATGATGCCCCTTCCGGCCATATTGGACTGGCCGATCATCAGAAACGCATGCATGATCTTCTCTCCTTTATAGGAATCAAAAAGCCTGTCCGCCACGGGACAGGCCTTGGTCTCAGATTCAGCGCCGACGATTCAGGTAAGCAGGAATACCCTTGTCATCCTTCTGCATGGCCGTATTCTGTGTGTTCTGTGTTTCCTGTACCGGCTGCATATTCTGCGTGGAACCGAAAGTGGGCTGATAAGGCATCTGGACAGGCTGAGAGAAATGCTGCGGCTGGCCATAAACAGGCTGCTGGGGCTGTGCCTGAGGGAAACTATACCCCTGACTGTAGCCACCCTGCATCCCCTGCATTCCCTGCTGCATGCCCGGCACGCCCATGGAAGGACGGCTCGCCGACACATACTGTGCGGTGTCGGAGCCCATGCCCTGCTGGGTCTTCAGACCATCATAATCCACCCCGCCCGCAGGTGCCGAGGCAAAGGCGGAAGAGAAGGAAGAAGCAGGGGTAAAGGCTGAAGAATTGCCGTAGAGCCGGTCCCGCTCCTGTTCCCGCGGCTTGCGCACGGGGTCTCTGGGCGGGAATGGCGTCTTTTCAAAGCCTGTGGCGATAACGGTAATCCGGACTTCTTCCCCGAGACTCTCGTCAATGCCTGCGCCAAAGATGATGTTAGCATCGGGATCCGCAGCCTGCATGACCATGTTGGCGGCTTCGTTGATATCCATGATGGAAATGTCGCTGCCGCCGGTGATATTGATCAGAACCGCCCTTGCGCCGTCAATATTGGTCTCCAGCAGCGGGCTGGAAATCGCGTCCTTGGCGGCTGTCACCATGCGGTTCTCACCCTTGCCGGTGCCAATGCCCATATGCGCAAGACCGCCGCTTTCCATGACGGTCTTCACATCGGCAAAGTCCAGATTGATGAGGGCCGGTACGGCAATCAGATCGGAAATGCCCTGAATACCCTGCCGCAGAACGTCATCCGCCGTACGGAACGCCTCCAGCATGCTGGTTCCCTTGCTCACCACCTGCAGCAGACGGTCATTGGGAATCACCACCAGGGTATCCACACGCTGCTTCAGATCATTGATGCCGGCTTCCGCATTCTTCATGCGCTGCTTTCCCTCAAAAGTGAAGGGCTTGGTCACCACTGCGATGGTGAGAGCGCCGACATCCCTGGCCACTTCCGCCACAATAGGCGCGGCCCCGGTCCCGGTTCCGCCGCCCATGCCCGCCGTCACAAAGACCAGATCCGCGCCTTCCAGAGCCGCGGCGATCTCCTCCCTGCTCTCCTCGGCGGCGCGCCTGCCCACCTCGGGTACGGCGCCGGCTCCCAATCCCTTGGTCAGCTTTTCACCGATCTGAATTTTGACGGACGCATTGGACATGCCAAGAGCCTGGCGGTCCGTGTTGACGGAGATAAACTCCACACCTCGAAGCCCCGCCTCCACCATGCGATTGACGGCATTGTTTCCGCCGCCACCGCAGCCTACCACCTTTATGGAAGCAAAACTGCCCTGATCGTCGTTCTGGAACTCAATCATTCTGCATCCTCCTGACTTCCTTGACATTATCCCTGTCTTCCGTCCTGTCAGCCTCCCAGGAGACTGCGGAAAAACTCGCCGATGACCCCGCCCTTGGACTGCGGCTGATGCGTCTGCTCAACCGTGTCAATGATCAGGTCCATCAGTCCCAGCGTGCTGGAATAGGAATGGCTGTTAAATGTTGTGGTGCGTTTGGGCGTATCCCTCAGCGGTCTCTTCAGTTTGGCCGCCAGATACTCACGCCCGCCTCTGTTGAAGGAAAGACCGCCGCCTGTCAGATAGATATTGGACCATTTTCCCAGAGGATTATTGGCCTTTTCCAGACGGTCCAGGATTTCCTGCGCCAGCTCGTCCACCCTGGGCTGAATGATGGCCGCCACCTCATCCCTTGTAAAGGAACGGGGCTTCTGACCGTCTGCTCCGGGAAGCTCATATACCCTGTCCGCCGTATCCGTACCAAAGACAAACTGCCTCTTGATCTTCTCCTCCGCTTCGCTCAGGGGAATATCCAGTCCATAAGCAAGGTCCACAGCCATGTTGGCACCGCCAAGGTCAATGGTCTCCATGAAAATGATGGCGTCTCCTTCCACCACCAGCAGATCCGTGCTGAGATATCCCACATCAATGAGCGCGCAGGTCTTGTCACGGTCCGCTCCGGGAAGGAAGAGAAGAGCCTCTCCCGCGGCTGTGGAATAAAATCCGTCCACAACAAACCCAAGTCTGGTAAGCCGGTCATTCACCTCATCCAGGAAGGACTGATCAGCCACCACAAAAGAGATCAGCGCCGTCAGCTCACGCCCCCGCATTCCCACGGGCTCCATGGTCTTCATGCCGCCGTCCACTCTGAACCATGCGGGTGAAGTATGAATGGTCACGCCCATGGTCGGCCCGAGATTGTTCTCCGCGATCCGGAAGATCTCACTGACATCCTGACTGGTCACCCGTGGTTCGGTTCCCTTGAGAGCAACCTTGGCCTGCACGGCATAAACCTTGGTAAATACCGCCGGAACGCCCACGTTCAGATTATGAATCTTCCTGTGGCGAAGCTGTTTTTCCACATCAGTAATGCATGCCATGATCTGGTCATCCAGCTCCCCGGGATTATTCCATCCCTCCGGCAGATATCCGTCATAAGCAGCAATACCTGTCCCCACGATATCACAGCGGGCCCGTCCGCTGTTTTCAGCCACTAGCGTCACAATCTTGCTCGTCCCAAAGTCAATGGCCGCAATCGTGGTCTTCATCTGACTTACCTCCCTGTTGATCAGGCCGTCCATTTCAGCAATGACACGGGCCTATTTTTGATTATACATGCTTTACTCTTTTCACGCAAGACTGTGTTTCCGCCCTCAGGCACCATCGGGAATCCAAGTCGGCTTTTCCGGTGTCTCCACATCTATCGTGCCGTCCCTGCAGTCAAGATCCTTCATGGCCTCCAGCGTCAGCTTCAGAGCCCTGAGCTTGGCATGAATCCTGTCCGCATTTCCCAGGCGCACATAATAGCCGTCACAGGTGTACAGGCAGATATTCTCCTGATCCTTCAGATACAGTTCCCGGATGACGCCTGCCATGTCCATGATCTCCATTTCCCGGATGACCTTCCGGAAGATCTCCATCTGACCGTTGCTGCCGGATTTCAGTGCGATCCTTGATCCCACAGAGCAGTTGGATATGTTCATACCCTCAACTCTAAGCATGTTTTCAAAAGGCTTCTGGAGCTTGGAGGCTTCCTGCCCGTCCAGGATAAACATCTGCTGCCGCTCCCTGTCCCCCAGTTCGGCGTTCGCCAGATCTTTTCTGGAAAGGGAGGAGGTTCTGACCGAATCCAGAACCATACCGGTCTCATCGATCAGGTAATGAATCCCGCAGAAGATCACATAGGCATCCTGTTTCCGCTCCTCAACCTCCAGAATGATCTGGCGGTAATCATCGTCACGGTGCGCGACGCGCTTCAGAATCAGATAACGGTTCTGACTGATGCGCTGTCTGATCTGATCCGCATTCAGGCTCAGCACATTCATACCGTTCTGAATTCCGCTCAGCCGGATGACCTCCGTTGAGCTCACATACGCATTCCCTCTGACCGTAACGCCCCGGACAGAAAGAAAAACAAACCTCGTCACCAGAAGCAGGGTGAGGAGCACCGCAAAAATCGCAAGTACGCGGATCAGTAAACGGCGGTTTATCTTCAGATGCGGACGGGATTCTGCCTGTGCCTCCGCTCCCTGCATCCGAACAGCGGCTGTCCCGTCAGGGGCAGGGGTATAGGCGTCCAGTGAGCCTGCCCAGAACCCGCCCACATGATCCACCAGATTGGTGGAACGCTCCTTGACGATGGAGGGGTCCACAGCACTGTCATTGAAGGGATCCATCCAGTCCGGGGCTGACCCCGACCAGGGCACCCGGTATCCCTGGTCATTACCCGCGTGAACGCCCTCCTCTTCCTCCAGCCGGGTGGGCTGCATTCTGAAGCCGCCCGTCTGCCAGTTGGTCATCTCGTCTGCAGGTACACGAAAACTGTCCCCGGAAGGAGGACATCTTTTCTCCTCGCCCTTATTTTCGTGTCTCCGCAATCCCTTCATCCCCCTGTCATGGTGTGAACAATCTCCTTGAACACTTTTCCCCTGTGTTCATAGTCCCTGAACATGTCAAAGGACGCGCAGGCCGGTGACAGAAGTACATTTCCCTCTCCAACCTCCTTCACCGCCCGGCGGACCGCGTCCTCCATGGTCTTTTCATTCCATACAGACCGGAAATCCACTTCCCTCAGAGCCTGCTCAATCTGCGGCGCTGTCTGTCCGATGAGCACGGCACCACGGATCGCGGAATAGTCTTTCATGGCACGGGCCAGTGGCCGGAAATCCGCATGCTTGTCAGATCCCCCCAGGATCACCACCGTGGGTCTGTCCATGGTTTCCAGTGCCCGCAGGGTGGAATCCACATTGGTTCCCTTGGAATCATTGTAATACCGTATGCCCATATGATCCCCGCAAAACTCAATCCGGTGTTCCACCCCGGGGAACGTCCTGAGGGTATTCCGGATTGCTTCCGGAGGCACATCACAGACAAAAGTCAGCAGCACGGCCGCCAGCGCGTTTTCCAGACTGTGCAGGCCCCGAATCCGGATCTCTCCCGTTTCCGCGATCTCCGTTTCCTTTCCCTCCAGCCGGACGATGATCCGTCCGTCCCGGACAAAAGCGCCTTCCTCCACTTCCCTTTTACGGGAGAATAGAAGCACATGACCGGGGGTACGGGAAATCCACGCTTCCAGAGCCGGATCATCCGCGTTAAATATGGAATAATCGGACGGACTCTGTTTCTCAAACATCCGCATTTTCAGTCCGGCATAGACTTCCATCGTCCCATGCCGGTTGAGATGATCCTCCGTCAGGTTCAGAAACGCGCCGGCTCTTGGGCGGAAGCCGTTCACCGTCTCCATCTGAAAAGAGGAACATTCACAGACGTATACGTCCCCAGGTCCGCCTTCCATAACCGCCTGACAGAAAGGAAAGCCGATATTCCCCACCGCGTGGCTTCTCCGGCCGGAGGTGCAGAAAATCTCATGGGTCAGCGTTGTCGTTGTGGTCTTGCCGTTGGTTCCGGTCACGGATACCAGCAGACCATCCATCATCCGACTGGCCAGTTCGATCTCCGCAATGGTCTCAATGCCTCTTCTGCGGCTTTCCTGAATCATGGGGCCCTGTTCCGGGAAGACCGGGCTGACCACCAGCAGATCCTTTCCCTCCAGGACAGAAAGCGGATCCACACCCAGGGCAAACTGAATATCCTCTTTTTTCAGCACATCCAGTTCACTGCCGAAGTCTTCCATTTTCTTCTGGTCATACAATGTAACGGACGCGCCATTCCGGACAAGAAGGAGGGCTGCCGCGATTCCGGATCTCGCGGCACCGGCCACGCATGCTTTACGTCCTTTCAGCTGCATCATATCTATCATCCAATCCTTATCTGAATCAGAACCGCTGCCAGGGTGAAGACAAGGGTCACACAGGCGTACATGGACACAATCTGCGTTTCGCTGTAACCGGACAGCTCAAAATGATGATGGATCGGCGACATGCGGAAGATGCGCTTTCCATGAGTCAGCTTGAAGTAGATGCGCTGGATGATCACACTGACGCTGGAGGCAATGGGGCCTATGGCGAGAAAGAGCAGCAGGAAGGGCTGGCGCGTAAGCATGGCAAGAGCAGCCACCGCCCCGCCGATGAACATGGACCCCGTATCGCCCATGAAAACCTTTGCCGGATGACGGTTGAAACGGAGGAATCCCATCGCCGCACCGCTCAGGCACAAAGCAAAGGAGGCAAGATTCAGATGATTTTCCCCTGCTGCCTCACCGGGGCGGAGCATGAACACCAGGATTCCCAGGGCGGCCCATCCCGGCATGGAAACAGCTGTCACCGTTGACAGCAACCCGTCCACGCCGTCCTGGAGATTGCAGGAATTCACAATGAAAATGCCCAGGAGCGTCATCAGAGGAATGTAAAATATTCCCAGTTCCCACTCTGTCCCTGAAAAGGGCAGCAGGACACGGGAACCGATACAGGGGTTTTTGTAGCAGTAAAAGGCAAAGAGTGCGGAAAGAGGAATCTGCAGGAACAGTTTCTGTTTCGGTTTCAGTCCTTCGTGCTGTTTTCTGACTGCCTTGGTGTAGTCATCCGCAAATCCGATGGCCATGGATAGAAGAGACATTGCCAGAAGGGCAAGGGTGAAATCCCACACGCCTGAAAAGGGTGTGGGATGAAAGCACAGGGACATGATCAGTACGGCGCAGGCCATCATGAGGCCGCCCATGATAGGTGTGCCCTGCTTGCCCTTATGTGCCTGAGGTCCCAGGTCATAGATGGTCTGTCCGAAGTGAAGTCTGCGGAGTGCCATGATCGTTTTCTTCCCTATGAGCAAAACCAGGACCCAGCTGCAGATCAGCCCCATGACCAGTTTCCACATACCTGATTACCTTCCTTCACGCATTTCATCCAGCAGTTCACGAACCACCATTTTTTCATTGAAAGGACGCCGGACGCCCTTAATCTCCTGATAGGTTTCATGACCCTTGCCGGCAAGGACGATGATGTCCCCTTCCCTTGCCATTTTTAGGGCCGCCCGGATGGCTTCCCGACGGTCCTCTATCACCTGATAGGGCTTCCCTGTGGGGCGAATCCCCGCCTCAATGGCATCCAGAATGGCCATGGGATCCTCCCCCCGGGGATTATCGCTGGTCAGGATACAGTAATCCGCCAGTTCGCCTCCGATACGGCCCATTTTCGGGCGCTTTCCATGATCCCGGTCGCCGCCGCAGCCGAACAGGGCGATCACCCGGCCCTTGGAAAACTCGCGGACCGTCTGCAGTATATTTTTCAGTGCGTCCGGAGAATGGGAATAATCCAGAATCACCTTGTAGGGTGTTTCTGTCTGGAGCGTCTCAATCCGTCCCGGCACCGACTGAATGGTTTCCAGCCCCCTGCGGATCATTTCCGGCTCGATCCCCAGGACCATGGCCATGGCGGAAGCCGCCAGGGCATTGTAGACATTAAAAGTACCCGTCATCTTCAGGGAGACCCTGGCGAAAGGCATGCTTCTCAGCAGCATGTCAAAACTTACGCCGTCCTCCGTGATCTCAATGTCCCTGGCAAACACGTCAGCATCGGCACTGATTCCGTAACTGACATGGGGAGTCTTCAGTTCTTCAAGAACCCTCGCGGAACTGTCCTCATCCGCGTTGATGACCGTATTCAGGACCTGGTCGGAAATCAGAAAACTCTTTTTCGTCTGGAAATAGGTTTCCATATCCCCGAAATAGTCCAGATGGTCCTGACTGAGATTAGTGTAACAGGCGCACTCAAAAATCATGCCGTCCAGGCGGTTCATGTCAATGGCATGGGCGCTGACTTCCATGCCGACAATATCCACATGCTCTTCCACCATGTCGTGGAGCGTTTTCTGAAGTTCCACGGGATCGGGTGTTGTGAGGTGGGAAGCCAGCATCCTGTTCCCGATCAGCGTGCCCGTCGTGCCGATCAGTCCGCAGCGATACCCCGCCGTCTCGCAGATCGTTTTGAACATATAGCTGGTTGTCGTTTTTCCCTTGGTGCCTGTGATTCCGCAGAGCTTCAGCTTTCTGGAAGGCCAGTCATAAAACGCCGCCGCCATGCGGGCCATTGCCCTGCGTCCATGGCTGACCCGGATCTGAGGCACATCCAGATTCAGAAAGTGTTCCACCACCAGAGCGACACTGCCGTTCTCCACGGCCTGGGGAGCATAATCATGAGCGTCAAAATGGGCGCCCACAAAGCAAAAGAACAGTCCCTTGTCGGTTCGGTCCCGGCTGGATGCCGTCAGGTCCCATACCTCCGTGTCCAGATCTCCTCTGCTCTCCAGGAAATATGGCATATCCTTGATCAGTTCTCTGAGTGTTTTCACGACATGCTCAACTCCATCATTACGGTCGGTCTTCCCCTGCAGGGAACTCACTGTGAGTACAGACTGACATCCGGAAGTGTCAGCTCGGCGTTCTCCGGAACCCAGAGCGGCACGGACCTGGCGCTGGTGGATGCCATCATTCCCAGGTCCACGGCCCTTCTGCCCACATTCAGCTTCTCTGTTTTCTCGTCGATGGCTTCCCGGATCTGCTCGCACTCCCGCTCCACATTCTCAATCCGGGTGATCAGAATCGATGTTCTGCGCTGCTTGGCGTTGACACGTCCCCTTCCAATGAAAAAAAATATCAGCAGAACCAGCGCGAATGCAATCAGGACAGGCACCATAACGGAAGCCCGGACTCCATTCCGATCCAGAAGAGGCACGCTCTCCTTCCGCAGACTTTCCGGACTCATTTCCGCTCTCAGACGCCGCCCGTTCCGCCCCTCGGCAGTATAGTAGGTCACGCTGCGGTCACCGTTGACCACAGGGAACTCGGTCTCCACTTCAATTGTCCGGACATCCTTCCTGTCCTGCGTGTTTCCGCGCCGGTCCGTGATGTCCCGATACAGCGCGTCCGGAACCGGTTCTCCGGATTCCACGTAGCGCATCCTTCGTCTCCTGCGTTCCACCTGTGATCACCCCGCTTTCTTCTCAGCCTGCACCCTGCCTTCCCGCCATGGCTGCCAGAATTTCCTCCATATTCTCCAGCACTTTCCGCTTCTTCTCCTCAAAGCTCGCGGAAGCTGTCACAAGAATATGATCCGTATTTCCCGTGATTTCCACATCCTTTTCTTCCTTCAGGACAAGCTGACGGATCTGCGCCGGGAGGAGGACCCTGCCCTGACCGTCCATCACCTGTCCGGAGTAGGAGTAGGCGTCAAACAGTTCCAGGTAACGGATGACCAGGGGATTCATGGACTCCTTCCGGCGGTACTGGTCTCTGAGCCTGGCCCAGGTCAGATTGGGATACAGACCGATGGCATGGAAATCATGGGAGGGGGCAATATAGAACGTCGGACCCAGATCCGCACGAAAGCTCTGAGGCACGACCATACGTCCCTTACTGTCAAGAGAATGCGCGAATCCTCCCGTGAAAGCATGGGCAT
>CACYGY010000068.1 GCA_902774025.1 uncultured Eubacteriales bacterium | reverse complement strand
CTTTTTTCAGAAAACTGAGTAAGACAGCAGATAACGGGTCACTGTCCTTTGAACAGACAGTGACCCTGTTCGTTTCAGTCACCGCCTGTCAGCCGGTTCTGAAAAAGCGCCCGTCAGGATTTCGGCTTTACGGGTGTCGAGAAGGATGGGCGGTACAATGTCATCCCGGGTGGTTCTTCACGATCTGCCCGGGTCCATTCTTCACTTCTCCGATGTCACAGCGGGGATGGAAACCCCGTCTGCACTGAGTGAACTGACAGTTGTCTTGACACGGTTTTCGCCGCTTTCTATAATGATTTCATCACAGTCTGTATAGGGGGTGACACATCATGAGTCGTATATACAGTATCGACAGTGCCTTCGGTGGAAAAGACTATTACGATGACACCGGTAAACACCTGGGTTACTCCGTCCCCGGCATCTTTGGCGGAGAAGATTTCGTCGGCACCAACGGAGAGAGAGGATATACCCTGGATTCAGCCTTTGGCGGCAAAACCTACTACGGCAATGACGGAAAGGTTGTCCATTCCGTGGAATCTCCCCTGGGCGGCAGCACTCTCTTCGGAGATGTATCCGGTTATTCCATGGATTCCCCTTTCGGTGGGACGGATGTTTTTTTGAATTCCGACAAATCTCCTGACGATCTGTGACGCGAACTGAACAGGAGAGAACCCATGACGAAAACCCTTGCATTTGTTCTGATGTTTATTCTCACGACCGTCCTGCCTTCCCTGTGCCTGGCCGGTCCGGAAACAGCCGCGCCTCCCATTGTCGGCATTGCCTGGCGCGGGGATACGGACACACCCTTGTTCACCAGTGTCTGCATGGCAGTGGAAGAAGCAGGCGGTCTGTGGGTCCTTCTGGATCAGGTCCGCTCCCCGGATCTGTCCTATGATGCCCATGGAAAACTCCTTGCCGGTGTGGACGCATATGGCATTCTGGAACCTGGTTCCGCCAAACAGATCCGGTGCAACAGCTGGCACGGTTCCAACGCCGGGGAAGCTGTGGGGGACATCGGTCTGGTGATCTTCTCCGGCGGGGAGGACATCAGTCCGTCCCTGTACTATTCGCCTCAGGAATGGCATGGAATCCTGGAAGAGATGGATTACAACGCAGAGCGCGATGTGTCGGACTATCTGACCATGTCCTACTGTCTGGATCATGATATCCCTGTCCTGGGGATCTGCCGGGGGATGCAGATGCTTTCCGTCATCTCCGGAGCGGAATTCATCCAGGATATCCCTGCCTTTCTCGAAAGCCATGGACTGGGCGCCGTGAACAGTCACCGCGATGACTCACTCCGGCCGGATGGTCCCGGAAGTTGTATATCCCATGATGTTGAAATCCTCAGAGGCTCTCTCCTTTACCGCATTTATGGCACCGATGTGCTGAAAGGCTGTGTTTCCTTTCATCATCAGGCCATCCTGAATGTGGACGATACGCGTCTGGTGGTCACCGGCACTGCAGATACCCAGGGTCTCGATATGATTGAAGCCATTGAGCGCACTGACAAGACCTGTGCCATTGGTCTCCAGTTCCATCCCGAAATCGCTCTGATCAAGCATCTGGACCATGAAGCCGATGAAGATGAATTCATGGACTATCAGACCGCTCTCCGGATCTTCTCCTGGTTTCTGCATGAACCGGTGAGACCTTCCACGTCTCTGGAACCCGCCGCCTGACGGCACTTCTGCGATACAGAAAAGGGGCTGCGAAAAACGCATCAGGGATTGCAGTTTTCACAGCCCCCTTTGAATTGTCAGAAAAAAAGCGGTCCGGAAAAACACAGGTCCCGCCTTCCCAAAGGCACCTGATTGTATCCGGTTCAGGCCGCGCCCTGGAATCGGTATCTGTTGATGTGGAATCTGCGGAGGGTGCGCCTGACAGAATTCAGACAGCGTTCGACCTCACGACATGAACGCCTGCGATCCGACTGCAACGTTGCTTCCGTCTCAGGATGCCCTCGCTGCCTTCCGCCGGAACCGACCGATTCATTCCCGGCAGAGGTCCGCGAACACTCTCCGGAACTGCACTCCCTTCTGCCTGCGCCGCTTTTTCCTCTCCGGACACCGTGTCATTCCGCTCCCTTTTCATGGTTTGATCGAATTCCGATTGGAAGCGGATTCCCGAAGTGAAGCGTTACAAACACCGGAATCCTTCCCTGCTTTGACGTTCCTGCTTTCCGGCATTGCCTTCCGAAGGGGAACATGCTGTCTGAAAAAAGGATTCAGCCAGGCCGGTCCGGCTGAATCCTTCTTGTTTCGCAGTCTCTTTTTTATCCCTTCATGTTTTCCGTTTCCGGACCTCCGGGACCATAATACTTCAGACAAAGCATGGTAATGTCATCAAACTGCTGTGCTCCCGCCACGAAGGTGTTGATGCCGTCCATCACGTGATTCAGGATGGTGACAGGCTCTCCGTCCGGTTCTCTGTTGAGGGCCTCCAGCATTCTGTCGGGACCGAAGAGTTCATTCTGCGCGTTGGTTGCCTCAGCCACGCCGTCCGTGTAGACAAACAGGCTGTCCCCGGGATGCATCTCAAAACTGTGCTCCCTGAAGGGCAGGCCTTCCATGGTAGCCACAGCCATGGAGTGCCGGTATGTAATCAGTTCAAACTGCCCTCCTGCCCGGCGCAGAGCGGGATGCTCATGTCCCGCATTGGCCGCCAGGCCCTTTCCGGTGGAGATTTCGAGGACCGCCACCCAGACAGTGACAAAGAAGCCGGCTTCATTGCCCTCGCACAGCTGGTTGTTCACATTCTCCAGCGCCACACCGGGGGTTTCCCCGTTCTGGAGACGGGATTTGATCAGAACCCGTGAAACCATCATGAACAGCGCGGCGGGGACGCCTTTGCCGGACACATCCGCGATCACCAGGCCGATATGATCGTCATCCACCAGGAAAAAGTCATAGAAATCTCCGCCTACTTCCTTGGCCGGAGTCATGGATGCAAAAATGTCAAACTCCGGACGTCTGGGGAATGCCGGAAACAGTCTGGGCAGCTGACTGGCCTGAATCTCCGTGGCCATGTTCAGTTCAGCACCGATGCGTTCCTTTTCCGCCGTCACCTTCTGTACCTGGTCCACATACCGCAGCGTCTTTTCGGAAAGTTTGGCAAAGGACTCTGCCAGAACCTCAATCTCGTCCCCTGTGCGGTAGGCGTCTTCCACAAAGAACTGCAGGTCTTTTCCTCCGAGGGAGCTCACACGTTTGGTCATCATGCCAAGGGGCCTGACAATCCGCCTGGCCAGGATCATGGCCGCCGTGATGCCCGCTGCCAGCACAATCAGGATGAGGACGATCATGGTCTGTCTGGAGAAGGAGAATCCCTTTTCGAATTCCGTCTGCGCCTCTCCCAGGATATGGTCAAATTCATCCTGCATCAGATGACCGACCATGTCTGCCTGATCCTTGTTCACGGCAGAGATTACCGTCCAGCCCACCATCTCGATGGGAGAGCCGCACATATAATAGGTCTCACCATCCGCCTCAATCAGGCGCGCGTCCGTGGTTGCGCGGAAAGCGTCATTCAGGAAGGCTGTCAGGTCCGCATTCCCCGCCTCACGCAGATCCAGTGCCTCCGCGTCTGGGCGCACCTGAAAGGTGCCTCCCGAAAGGGGCGAAAAGACCACATGGCCATGATCATTGACAATGCACACAAAGCCGCCGTTCCTGCCGGAATCCGCCACAGCTGCGGCCATATCGCTCAGAAACAGGTCCGCGCCGATCACCGCAGCCAGTTCCCCGTCCCGATAGACAGGAAGGGAGCACATGATGCTCACGCTTCCGGTAAAAAGATCCGTGGTCACATCGGAAAAGAAGAGTTTTCCGCTTTTTTCGGCACCCTGATACCACTGTCTCTCCGTCATGGGAATAGATACAATATTGCCCTTGTCGTCAAACTTGGAGGAGGAGTGGTCATCCACCAGCAGCATCACACCGTCAGGCAGTGCAATATAGCAGGAATCCACGATGGACTGGCTGTACACGGCCTTCATCAGGTCTGACATGTTCGCCATCAAACCAATTTTATCGGCGAGTTCCGGATCCTTCAGATCGACCCCCTCCGCCGTAAGCAGCTGATCGGAAATTGCCCCGTCCAGACGCATCTCCGGCAGAGACGCAGACATGCGGGGATAGGCGGCGGGATCTGCAAAGAGCTTCTGGGCATAGTCCGCCAGGGTATATACCACCCCGGACAGCTGTTTGAAGAGATTGTTGGAGATGTATGCCTCCATGGCAGTGCTTTCGCCCATGCCGGAATTCAGAACATCGGCCATCGCCTCGCCGGAAATCTCCGTAATCGACTTTTTCTGCTGGTCATTGGTGTTCTTCACCAGGGTCCTCAGGCTGTTCGTCTGATAGACGATCACAGCGGTATAGGCCGCAACCATCAGCACCATGGTCAGAAGTACCAGATTAAACACCTTCTGCTGAATTCCACCCAGAATCAAATTCCTGATCTTTTTCATTCCGCTCCCCGGCTCCTCATCTCACAGTGTCCGCCGTTTTCCTTTCCGGAATCTGTCCCGTGGAAATGGCGCAACACGATTTCGATCTTTACGATGCTACACAACCCTGTTTCTTTTGTCAACCTGCATTCAGACACATTTCTTCCCTCGGTAGACAATCCCGGATGCCTGTGATAGACTCCAGACAGTCGGCGTTCCTGTCCGGCACAGCGGAAGAGGCGGATTTGCCTTTCCCTGCACAGACTGTTCTCTGGACTGCGGCTTTTCAGGCAGCACAGACTCTGTGCTGCTTTTGCTGAATCACGAAAGGCGGATGACCGTGAAGACACCCATCAATGCAACTACCCTGCGCCAGCACTGGCATTATTCCTGGTGGAAATATGTGCTGATCATCGCCGTTTCCCTTCTGATGTGGAATCTCATCTATTCCATGACCGCGCCCCGTACGCCGGATGATGAAAAGCTGGATATCTATATCTATGGCTTCGGCAACGAGGAAACGCTCCAGGCGTATATGCGGCGGATCCATGAAGAGCATTTCCCGGACCTGAAGGAGATCAACGCCATGTTCATCACCGAGGACGAGTACGGTCCCATGGTTCTGAGCACCCGGATCGCTGCCGGAGAGGGCAACCTGTACATCTTCCCCCGGGATACCTTCCAGAGTTACGCGAATCAGGGCGTGTTTATCCCTCTGGAGGATATGGAAGGCGTTGTGGAAATGTGTGAGTCTGCCGGACTGAAGCTGGAGCGGGGCTGGCGGAAAAATCAGGAAACCGGAGAGCGGCATCTCTACGGCGTTCCCGTTTCTTCCTTCAAATCCCTGCGCAGTATCTATGCCAGCGGTGAGATGTACATGTGTCTGAGGATCATGAACCCCAATGAAGAGGATGCGGAAAAAATGTTCCGGATTCTCCTGGAGGACGGAATCCGGAGTCTTCATGAGACCGCCGCAGAAGAGCCGGCTCCCGATGCGTCATCAGCCGACCCGGAAAACACGGAAAAACCAGCCGCCTGACCTGTTTTCAGGAAAGGACGGATCAAAAATCAGGAGGTTCGGGGACCTGTGTCCCGAACCTCCTTCCTTTTCCCGGCGTGGTCCTTACATCAGCCTTGAAAAAACCTGATCCTGAAGTTCCTCTCCCACGATTTTCCTCAGCAATCCGGATTCCTCAGGGCCCGCCTCCCGGAAAACAGGTCCGGCCGCGAAGAGCTTTTCATATTCATCCCTGTCATGAAAGTAGGCGTCATAATCCTCAATGGCGGGAACGGAAAAGACAAGCTTCTCCAGTCCATACTGTTCCTTCAGCTCCGCGCCTTCCAGCACCCGGATCTCTCCTCTGCTCCCGTGGACTGCGATCATCCTCTTCAGTTCCATCCCCGCGTCCACAGGATTCAGGTACAGGAAGGCAACGTACGCTTCACCATCGATGATGCACCGGCACGGAGGGGACTCAGTCCATCTGTCGGGAATCCGCCGGATTGCTTCCGACTGATACAGAATTGTTCTGATCTGAGAATATTCCATCTTCCTTTCCCCCCTTACCTGATGACATCGGTGGTAATGTTGGCAGGCCGCCCGGTGAGCGCCCTGGCCAGATCTTCCGCAGAAATCGTTCCCACACAGCCCATGCCCGTATCACTGTAAATAAAAGTCCCGCCGTCCTCCGACACGCTGATCAGAGAGATGGCGTGCCCGCCTCTCTGGCCGTTCCGCCACAGACGGGCGACATCAACACTGACAATCACTCCATGACCCGTCCGGATCGCCTCGGAAAGGGTCCGGGTTGTTTCACTCCGGTCATAACTGACCGGCACGCACTGCGTCGGCAGTCCGCAGCGAAAGAGTATTTCCTGCCGGCCGTCTGTGGTCGTCCCCCCGCGCTCATCCTGGGAAGGATTGAAGAGCTCCATGTCCTCAAGCACGCTGTCCGATGCGTGCAGAGCCGCGGAAATCACGGAATCCTCCGAAGCATCCCCGACACCCGCCATGATCAGGAGATTCGCGCACTGACACAGTCCGCATGTCCCCTCCATGGGAAAATGGCTGTTCCCCTGCTTCTGAATCAACCGGGAGGCGGTTCCCACAGGATCATCATAGACCCGCATTTCTGTCCCGTTCACCACCTGTGTGGTAAACCCGTATTCTGTCACGGCAAGCGACCGGGGCGTCAGCTCCGCGTTTGCGGTGTTCGCCCGGTACTGTCTGGCAACGGCATCGAAATCATCTCCGGTCAGGACCGGTGCGTGATACGAAAAATCACCATTCAGGGTGTGAAGAGCCTCCGCCTCCATCATGAATCTCTGCCTGCGCAGAAAGGCGTCCATGGCCGGACCGCGCTCCATGCCCCGGCTTTCCAGAGCCTGGGCATAGTTTTCGATGATCTCGTTCACGGACCTCATTTCATTTTTCAGGAACTGATGCTTTTCCGAGGTGTTCAGAGGCCTGCCCGGAGGATTCGGCCATGAAAAGCCCGTGGATTCGCCACCCCTCTCCACTCCGGTATGCCTGAGGCTGGTTTCCTCATATTCCCGCAGAATATGCGCGAGCGCTGATACGGTTTTCGCTGCCCGGGTGAGATTCCGGAGCGCATGATCCATCGATCTGCCGCATTCCTGGATCACATCCCCGAGCTCACGGTACTTCCTGTCATGCCATGCGTTTCCCAGAAGCTGATATTTCCGGGACATGGAGACTTTGGTCGACTCAATGCTGTTCAGTGCTTTCTGAATGTTCGTCAGTGCCTCAAGGAGGACCGACAGACCCGTATTCACATAACCCATGACTGTTCTCCCGCATAAGCCCGTCCGCCTGCCAGGGAGGCGGAGGAATCCTGTTCAACCCGGACCGGATGCATGGACCGCCATCTGACTGCCTCTCCGGAATCCCTCCCGTAGGCAGCAGATGGCGACGCATGCAGACCAGTCCTTTATTCCCAGATGTACTGAATCAGCGTCATCGTAAATCCGTAAGACGTGTGCAATGCGGCGTCTCCGGATGACCCGGTCCCGGCGATGCAGACTATGTCCCGATCCGATCCCATCCCTGCACGGGCCACATCCAGGGCAGGCCCGTTCTCATTCTTCATTCCGATGCCTGCTTTCCTGTAATGCTCCGCAAATCCGGGTTCCCGGAAGCACTCAGAAGTCTAGGACGTTTGACAATCTGCGGACCGGAAGACGGTATCCCGTACTCATTCCTCTTTGATATGCTGTGAAACCGCAAGAATGAATCCGGAGGGGGAAACCATAATGTTGAATCTGGAGCTTCCGGTGTCCACGGTTTTGTTGGCCGCCTCATGCCTCGCCCTGTGAAAGCCGTGCGCCTCAAGAAACGCAATGGCTTCCTCCAGATTGTCCACATTCATACGGATCATCGTCCAGTCTTTCTCGCCTTCCGAAACATCCACATGAAATCCGCTGGCATCCTTCATCCGGATGTTGGTCCTGTTGTAAATGCTGATGCCTTCCTTGGAGTGGCGCTTTTCGAAACCGAGTTCCTCAAAAAGAGCAACCGTTCCTTCTGCGTCTGTCGTCACAATCAGCGGGTTGAAACTTGTAATCTTCATACGGACTTTCCTTCCTTTCACTGTTTCTGAGTTTCCCGCGCGGCCCGGACCGGTCCGTTTCACAGACCTGCGGAATCATTCGGATCATGCAGGCGCGTGAAACAGTCCGCCGGGTCACATGGTTATTCTATCATAATTATTCAGGCCACAGGAAAGAAGGTTTTTCATGTCCCGTCCCCGAAAAACGCCTGAAGCTGTTCAGGGGAAGGCAGAACATACGGTTTCATCTGGAAAGTGTTCCTGACCCCATCGGTATAGTACACCGTATTCTCCCGAAGGCCTGAAACGGAAACATTCTCGATGAGGCTGTCCGCATCATTGCCCCCAAGGGAGAATATGATGCGTTCAGGGAACCGGGTGAGAATATTCTCCCCATAGTACATGCATTCCCGCACCGTCTGATACTCCAGGGATGTGACCACAAAGTGAATCCCGTACGCGGAGCCGTCGCTGATCAGTCTGAGCAGCTTTTCCCCCACGGATAGACCGTCATCACTGCTTCGGCTATCAAAGAAGCCGTTGACGGCCGCGAAGGGATCCGCGGGATCCGCCGCCGCTTCTTCAGGAGATTCATCCAGATACTCCCGCTCATCCACATTTTCACCCTTCAGCATGGCTTTCACAAGGTCCAGGAACTGCAGATTCCGGATCACCACGAAGATCGCCTGATCCCCATTGTGCTTTTTGAGTCCCTGGTAGTCTGTAAACACCTCGTTGATCATCCGGATGATATCCCCCCGGTCACCGGCCAGGCGGAAACGGGAGAAGATCTGCCCGAGAGAATGGTAGAATGCTGCCGATCCGTCTTCTCCCACAAGGATATCCCCATCCATGCAGTATACGGATGCGTGACTGTTCAGAAGCGCGGAGATCATGTAATTGCCGGAAGTCAGGGCAGCCATTCTTTCATTGGCCCCGCAGATCAGCAGATTATGCTTTCTCTTTCTGTCCACCGTGATGGCAAAGGGCGGCGCGACCTTGATGAGCGTTCCCATATGGATCCGCACGGGAAGCTCATCCGTCCGTGTGATGCCCGCGGAAGCAAAGTAGTCAAGCAGTCCCGTTGTTCTCCCGCCTTCGAAGGTCTGAAGGCTGTAGGGCCTGTCGGCAAAGTGGCTGCTGATCATCTCCAGAAGCTCATGCTGTGTCGTGTCATCACAGTAGGCGGCCCTGAACCCGATATTCGCCTGTTCCGTATAATCCAGATTCATCACCGCCGTGCCGATGGGGCCCTTCATCATGGCGAGAGCCTTTGCATCATTCTCGTCCGAGAACAGATACCTGGCATCGCTTTCCCCGCACTTCAGGCCGATCCGGATGCGCATCTGCTCGATGGTTCCATGGGACAGTGTCAGATCCGTGATCACCTTGGTGGACTGGGTGGCCATCAGCAGATGAATGCCGAAAGCACGGCCTTCCGTGACGATTCTCTTGGTGAGCTCGGCGCAGTTCATGGCGACCTTCCGGTTGGAGGAGTCGTTAAAGAGAATCTGGAATTCGTCCATGATGACCAGGATCCTGGGAAGCGGTTTACCTGTCGCCTGCTTGTACCCGTTCAGACTTGTCTGTCCGGCTTCCTTGAACAGGGAACCTCTGCGCTCCATCTCCGCCACAAGATTTTCCAGAATACTCTCGCCGAACTCCTGCATCGCGTCCAGCGCCAGCAGCTGAATATGCGGCAGTCTGACGGATTCGTAGATTTTGAACTCCGTACCGCTCTTGAAATCCATCAGATACAGATGCAGCTGGTCCGGGCTGTAATGCAGCATGCTGCTCATGATGATGGTGTGAAGGAGCGTGGACTTGCCGGAGCCTGTGGCACCCGCGATCAGACCGTGATGCGAGGAACCCTCGCCGATTTTCAGGCTTACGATACTGTCTCCGTCGCCGACGCCCACCGGGATGGTCAGGGATCTGGAGGAATCCATGGAGAAGAGATCCCTGGAGAGAATATCCCTGAAGGAGAGTCCTTTCTTCCGGATCGCCTCGCACCTGCGGGTATACTCTGAGACAAACGCGTCCGCCGCTCTCTCGGAAAGAGGTTCCGGAATGCGGATCTGCAGGTTATAGGGAAGCAGTCCGTATTGGCCGTCCCTGTAGTCAATGGAGATACAGTACTTCTGAATCTGCTCAAGCCGTTCGTCAATGCTTTCATACCGGGAATAGGTGACATCGGGATTGTAGCAGATCACCGTGAACACACCGCACTGATTGCCGTTGCGGAGAATGTTCATCAGCAGGTCCAGGCTTCTGCCGTCCATACCGCCCGGAAAATCGTAAACCACAAGAAGCGTCACGGGTTCGGCACGGTTGGGCGTGGCAGCATTGTACTGAAAAATATCCCTGTATCGGTTCCCCAGTTTTTCCTGGATGAACTCGTCAATATGTCCGTTGATCGTCTGGAGCCTCTCCACCATCGCCTCATGACTGGTATAGATTTTCTGGTCAAATGTGTCAGGAGACTTCTTTCTGAAATCCAGAAAGGGAATCATGCTGTTTCCCCTCTGCTCTGCGTCAAAAACGCACACATTGGTTTTCGTGACGGGCATGAAAGAGAGGAAACTCCAGATGACGTGGTGCGAAAAGCGGAGCATCGCGCTCCTCTGGCTTTCGGGGCAGTTCAGGAACAGATTGAAGGAATTTCCCGGATCAAACGTCAGGGGAAGCTCCACGAAGGCACTGTTCTCATTTCCACGCTGCCGGACACCAAAGGTCTCCAGGATGCGCTGGTATCCGAAGCTGTCTGAAAAGATGTCCGCTGGGTAGAAGACACTGCCCAGGGTCACCGTGGAGGGGAAGAGAGCATCCACGCCGGGCACCTGTCCGTAAGCTCTCCGGTAATCATTCATCATCCTGCCGATCACATTGATCTGTTCGGCAAACCCGATGGTATCGGAAGCATCGACGAGTTTGCGGATCAGGGGCGTGAAGGCGATGCCCCGGTTCCGGATCCCCTCGCAGATCAGCATGTACCTGCTGAAAATTCTGACAAACTCAGCCTTTTCGGGCAATGGATAATAGGCAATGGGCAGACCGCGGTAGGTAAAGCCCGTGGCGGTCTGCTGAATCACAATGGAAAGATCCAGAATGGATTGCAGATTCCGCTGAAACTCCCCGGAAGGGTTCCGATCCTCGGGTGGCACGTAGGAAATCACCGTGAAGATTCCGCATCTTCTCCCGTTGCGGATGATGCTCCGCAGTTCTCCCAGCGTCCGTTCATCGAAGCCCCTGGGAAAATCATACAGCAGCAGCAGTTCCACCTGAACGGAAGATTCCCCGCCCTGCATGGCACAGTCAAATATACTGTCATACTGATTCCCGAGCCTGTCCTGCAGGATGCTTTCGATTCGCTCATTCAGCCTGCTGATCTGAGAGGCCACATCGTCCCTCTGGATGAGGATCCTTTCGCCGAACAGTTCGGGCAGTTTCTTTTTCGCGTCGAAGAAAGGCGCGATGCTGTTTCCTCTGTTTTCCGGGTCCACGACTCTGAATGTGAGGTTCGCTACCGGGCAGGACAGGAGGAAGCCGTACATCACCGAGTGAATGAATCCCTGAACCTGGGTGGCGCTGGAGTGATCGCTCTGGACAATCCAGACCGGAGCGTCTCTTGTGGACATCATGATGGGGAAGCGGATGTCCTTTCCGGAAAGCAGCGCGGAACACTTATCCCGGATCAGGGAGGCAACCAGACTGGAACCCACAAGATCGTCCACCGGGAAATCCACAAAGATCATGTCCAGCACATCGTCCGGAATGATGGAGGAGGTATTCACCCTCTGCACGTTTTCCGCATATCTGGATGTCATGGCCGCCAGATAGTCCACAAATTCGTCGGGCAGAATGTTCTCCAGGTTCATACAGATTCTGTCCGCCAGCTTTTCAAGCTCCGCTGAATGCTGCGACTCAAAATTCGTCATCTCCTGCTTATGGCGCTGAGCAGCAGCGGATACTTCGCCGGTGTGGAAATCGGTCAGACCGGCGAGATTGTTCTCCGCCATGGCGGGAAGGGTGGTCTCGATTTCCCTGACAAAGGCCGAAACCGTGTTTTTCAGAATGATGAGCTCTTCATAGTCCTTTTTTCTCTGGGCGGAAAAATAGTAGTTCAGCCCGTTGAGCAGGCCCGGAAGAATATCCTCCGAGTACTTTTTGCTGATCCTCTGGAAATCGGTCCGGATCCTTTCCATAGCCAGAAAATAATCCGCGCTTCCCGCGTAGCGCTCACTTGTGGTGTTGGAAAGGAATCCTTCCCTCTGCTGCTTGGTCCTCACATAGTATTTGTCGATGCTCGCAAGCCTGATGTCCAGTCTTTCGATCTCCCCCAGAATCCGCCTTGCCTCCTGAATGGTCTGCCTCACCTGATCGGCTGTTTCGCCGTAATTCCTTCTGTACGTGTTTTCAAGGTTCACCATCTCCGCCTGGTGCCTGTTCAGAATCTGCTGCCTGTTCCTCTCATACGCCGTCTGTGTCGAACGGATCAGCCCCTCAGCATGATCCGCGAAGGCAATCAGATCTGAAATCAGGGAAATGACTTCACTTTGTGCAATGGCTTTCATGCGGGGTCTCCTTTCTCCTGGACAGGCTGCGTGTTTACTTTTCCTCCATCTCGTACCGGCACCGGCCCTGGCACTTTTTCCCGAATCCCACCACAAGAGAGGTCGTGACCTGCAGGGGATAGCTGAAGATTTCCACCATTTCCCCGCCAATTTCCGGATTGCTTGTGTTGCAGACCAGGGTGTACTGCTTCAGGTTGTTCAGAAGCCGGGGAATGTAGGTGTCATTGTCCGCGTTCAGGATATCCAGAATCAGCTTGATCCCGATGCTGGTGATGAAGCTGATGTCCACCGAAATGCCCGGCTCAAACCGGATGCCCTCCAGGTTTTCCTGGGTGGAATACACATGATGATTGGCTTCCACCCTCCCGGACATGCCGCCGCCGTCACCGATGGCACATTCGTAACAGGGCATTCCTTTTCCGGGAATATGGTAGAAAATCTCTCCCGCGTAGGCTCTCTCCCAGAACCCGATGGACAGGAACGCCGCGTCATAGTAAATGGCGATCCGGTTGGCGTACACATCCGCCGTCCGGTTGTCCGCGCAGCCCACAAAGATGGTTTCCCCGGGCCTGCACATTTCATCCAGCGTTTCCTTGGGGATATTCTGGACAATCCCGCCGAACACCCGGATCTCCGCGTTGGGATTGATGTTCAGCAGCTTTCTTCTCAGGGCATTGACCTTCAGGTCCCCCACGTCCTCAATGCCGCACTGATGACGGCAGAGATTATGGTACTCAAGGGTATCCGCATCCGTGAGGACGAAATGTCCCACCCCTGCCCTGGCAAGTTCCATGGCCACAAGACTTCCCACCGAACCGCAGCCCAGGATGACCGCACACTTCCTGTTCATCACGTCGGTTTCCAGAATGCCTTTGTTCCTTGAGAAAATGCTCTGATACAGACCGTAGGATTCGGTCCTGATCTCATTTCCTTTGAAATAGAAAGTCTTGCCCTTTTCCGTAACGACGCCGCAGAAGCCATCCCCGTCCGGCTCACTGCCCGCAGGAAGAACCCTGCCCAGAAAATCCCCTCTCTGAGAAAGCGCCGGAGGATACACATTGAAAATGCCGGTATCCTCAAAGTACTTTCCGAACAGGTCCCCGCAGGTCCCATCCTCCAGCTGCTCCTGTGAGATGAAGACAGTCAGCGGAATGTCCTCACCAAAGAAATTCTTAGGAATTCTGATCTCCATGGTCTGCTTCCTCGTTTCTGCTGAACTTGACAATGCGCATGACGGAATCGAAAACACTGCCCTGCCTTTTCGGCCGTCCGCCCGGATCCGCCCCGGCATTCTGTCTGTCCCGGTCTGCCTTTGCCTTTCCGGCTGCGTCCTCCAGCATGCCGCTGTGGTAGGGATAGCACCGGTCGTGGTAGAAAAAGACGATCTGTCCTCTGGAGACGGAATCCATGAAATACAGACGGTCCGTTCCCTCTGCCGTCTCCTGGGAAATCACCAGGTACTGATCCTGCATGGCGAGGGTCACCCGGATATCTGCCCTGTCCGCCAGGAAAGTCAGATCCTCCATGACCGCGCCTGCGAGCTTTTCCGTCGTTTCCGCGTTCATAACGGCCATGCCGTCCGTTCTCTCACACTCAATTTCCCCGATATACGGCAGAACGGAGCGCATGAAAGCCGCAAGGCTCACCGCCCTGTCATGCCGTCCGGAAGCGGCCCGCAGCCGTTTTTCCATCAGGGAAAAGAACCGTTCAGGCGTCCTGAAGGCGAGAAGCTCAGGCGGAATCCGGTCATTCCCCACTTCAAAGGGGATTTTTCCGTACCGGCAGGGAGGTGCCACGTGATACATGGTCAGGCGGAAGTGGGGATCCACGTTTACAAGGGCCGAAATGGCGCCCTCCTTCCGCATGGACGCGTACTTGGTGTTGGTGCCGTCGTCCGTGGAGGAAAACTGATCAAAGGACCCGGGATGACGGTGCCACAGACCGATCAGGTCCAGCCTGTGGCTGTACAGATTCGCGATCTTGTTGATCAGGTGTTCCGTATATTTCTGATCGTATTCAAAGTAGGCAACCTCAAAGACGGATTTCGGGCCCGGATCGATGGCTTCCAGAATATACCAGGTATTCTCCCGGACAACCCCGAGAAACAGCCCGCCTGTCTCCGTGGTGATTTTCTCCGCTGTTTCCGCCAGAACCGATGCATATGCCCTGTCTGAAAAGATGACTTTCATGTTTTCACCTCAAAACCGAAAACGTCCAGGCTCCCCGGAATCAAGCAAGAGAGCCTGGACGTAACTGGAAGTCAGTAATTCCCTTCCATCGCGACATCGTCGCTGATTTCGCCATTCAGCCACATCTCGCACAGAATGATCCATTTGCATGCCCAGCTCAGGGCGGAAGCCGCAGACGTGGAGTGGTTCTGACCGGTCTTGAAATACTTGGGATCCGCGCTGCAGATGAAGTATTCCTCATTGCGCCCGAACTGGTCACGGTAAATGTGCGGCAGGCCGAGGCCGAAACCGTGCTGGACCACATTGTCATAGTCGCCGTAGGTCTGCATGATCAGGGGCATCATCTTATCCGCGATATCCTTCAGGCGCGGGGACAGGGGCAGGATCTGAACGGACCCGCCGTACTCATTCTGCCCCGCATGCGGGTGGGAATTCTTGTAGATCAGCATGAGATCCCATACC
The DNA here is from genome assembly GCA_902774025.1 of uncultured Eubacteriales bacterium. Classification (GTDB taxonomy): domain Bacteria; phylum Bacillota; class Clostridia; order Christensenellales; family Aristaeellaceae; genus UBA2943. The sequence goes on along the minus strand of CACYGY010000068.1, from coordinate 4,212 downwards.
ATGCCGCCCTGTCCCGCCGGCTGGACCTTTCCCCGCCAGTACAGGCGTCCGGAGCCATCCTGAAGCTGACTGATGGTAAAGGAAGGGAAGAATTTCTGCATCGCGGCCACTTCCATCTGATACAGCTGAGGATCACTCTGATACCAGTAGTATGCCATACCGCTCCCTCCCCTCAGGCAAGCTTTCCGTTGGGAACCATGATGCCGGACATGCCCTGGTCGTCGGCTTCTTCCTTCTTTTCAACCTCCCCGCTGGCGGTCACCACAACGGGTTCACCCTTCTGGAGTGCTTCTGCCAGTGCCCTTCTCCTTGCGGCCACGGCATCCATGTCGATGTTCTGATCCATTTGATTACCCTCCTGTCCTTTCTTTATGCTGCAAAGTCTCTGATGATCTCACCGTTCTCATTGATGGTGGCGACACAGCTCCTCATGCTGGCCTCAATCTGCTCCTCTGTCTGTGTGCGGGCCATCTGGGCCACAGAGTTGTTGGCCAGCTGGCTGTTCTCCCTGAGCAGCGTCTCAATGTCCACGCCTCTGTTCTGATTCCGGACCATGGTGAATTCCATATAATCATCCATCTGGCGAAGGGCGGCACTGTCACTCTCAATAAATCCCGAGGTACGCCTGAGATAGACAATGCAGTCGATGATTTTCCGGATCGTCCGGTAAATGGCCATGCCGGCACTCACGACAAAACCGACCAACACGCCGGTAGCGATACTGAAACCACTCAGTCCGCCGTTTTGAACCGCTCCCTTGATACCGCCCGCCCAGCTCTTGAGGAATGTCCAGAAGCATCCGCCGATCATCGCTCCGAGAAAGATGCCCAGACCGCCGAAGGCAATGCCGAACATGCCGCCTATAAACATCCCCACAAGAGTCAGGATAAAGGTCAGCTTAATGGATTTCTTGTTCTTCTTCAGAATTTCAACGTTCTCGGCAACCAGTTCCTTCGTACAGTCGTAGCAGAGAGCCTTTCCTTTGTATTCGCCGTCGGAAACGCCATAGGAGTCCAGACAGTCCTGGCAGAGAGGCTTTCCGCAGCGGGCGCATGTGGTCACCGCGATCTCACCCGGATGGTAGGCACACGCTCCCGAGGCCCCCGGCGGCATAAAGGTCTGCGCCGGAGGGGTGAACTTGGGCGCCGCCGGCGGCTGGAAAGTCTGCTGGGGCGGCGTGAACTGGGGCGCTGCCGGCGGCTGGAAAGTCTGCTGGGGCGGCGTGAACTGGGGCGCCGCCGGCGGCTGGAAAGTCTGCTGAGGAGGTGTGAACTGGGGCGCTGCCGGCGGCTGAAAACCCTGCGACTGCTGAGCATAGCCTCCCTGCGTTCGGGAATGACGCTGCTGCGCCGGATATGCCTGACTGGACTGTCCATACCCCTGGCTGGAGGTCTGGACAGGCTGCGCGCCTGCCTGCCCGGAGGCCGGGATGGAATGCTCAGCCGTCCGGCCGGAAGAACGCCGGGTCCGGGTGTAGGTCTGGGCAGGAGCCTGCTGAGCCTGACCGTATGCGGGATCATAACCCTGTCCGGTCTGTCCGTATGCCGGATTGTACCCCTGACCATACCCCTGCTGGTTCATCTGGCTCGACTGTCCATATGTGGGATAATATGCCTGCCCGGACTGTCCGTATGCCTGGTTGTATCCCTGGGCATATCCGTACCCCTGTCCCTGAGGCGGGGCCGGATTGTAACCCTGCGCCTGCTGCGCGTAATTCGGATCTGCCGGGGGATAAAACGCGGGCATGGAACCGGAACCCTGGTTCTGTCCCTGGGAAAACTGCATTCCGCAGACACCGCAGAACGCGGAATTGTCTGCGATCTGACTCCCGCACGCCGGACATACTGCCATGGTCATTCCTCCTCGATGCTAGAATTTGACTCGATTGTACTGGTCCAGGGACTGCGCCAGCTTCTCCAGTTTGGGAAGCGCGGCGTTGAGCGTCTCCACAGGCGCTTCCGTCAGGCTTACGATCTGCCGCATCAGGGTATGAAACTGCGCGGCCTGCGCATCATTCCAGCCGGATGTTGCAGAGATCCCGGATTTGATTCCGCTGCTGATGCGCTCAATATCCCGGATCGTATTGGAAATATCCTTTTTCATCTCCCGGATGGTTTCGGGAGAAGCCTTCACTGCCATACTCTGTCCTCCCCTTACAGATTGACCTCTTCATATGCCTGAATCGCTTTCAGGAGATCCTCCAGCTTGCCCATGCATTCCCGCAGCTCAGAAACGGGTTTGGTCAGCGCCTTGCAGCAGTCTTCAACGATATCCCCCAGATCAGCGTACTTCTGATCCCTCCATCCGCCGGAACCTGCCTGCTGGTAGCTGCGCTGAAGCCTGGACGAGGCGTCCTCAAGCTCCCGGATGGATATTGTGCAGCATTTCATCCCGCCCTGAACCGCGGCGCTTTCAACAGATACCCCACTTGCCATCTTCAAACCTCCTTGTTTCGGACGATCGGTTGACTCTCACCGTCTGCCTTCCGTAAACTCCTATTTCAGGTCTGTCGCCAGATAGCTTTCGATCCCCGCAATGCAGAGGTCCACCCCGGAGGCATTCCTGTGTGTCGACTCCGTGGATGAGCTTTCAAAGCCTCTGGCAGCCGATACATAGTCCTGCAGATCGGATTCCACCCGTCCAAAGGCCATCTTCAGCCTTTCCAGCTTGTCCCTGAGCCTGTTGCACCGGTTCCTCTCCGCAGCCAGGTCCGACTCCAGGCGCGCCATGCGGGACCGGGCGTCATTGACCTGCTTCTGAAGCCGGGCCTTCTGATCCTCCAGATTTCGCAGAGCGTTCTCCAGGGATCGCTGCTGGTCCCGGCACTGGCTGACTCTTTCCCGGAGTCCGTTGATCCGGTCCTGGATCTGCTCCCGGGCCTCCGGGGAATCGCAGCTGTCCATGCTGCTGCGCAGGGCGGAAATCTGTGATTCCAGTCCCGTTTCCTGCCCTCTCAGAGAGCGGATCTGCTCCTCCATCCCGGGCACCCTTGCCGCCAGGGCTTTGATTTCGCCCTCCATGTTCCGTATGCTCTCCTCTGTCTGACGGATTTCCTTTGTCAGAGCCACAATCCTCGCCTCAGACTGATCCACATCCGCCTGCGCCCGGTTCATCTGCAGTTTGCAGGCATGGAGTATATTGTCCGACTGCTGCGCCGCGCGGGCGCCGATCCCTTCCACGTCCGCAAGAAAATCCGTCAGGCTGCTCCTGACCATCCTCAGCGCTTCGGTGGTCACCTGAACCATGCCCACGTCCCTCCCTAATATTTCTCGGACGCAATCCTGTCAAACCTATCCACCGCGATGCAGCATTCGTCTCCGGCAACCATGAAATCCTTCAGCTCGGAAGCGACACGGCTGACGGAAGCGCTGAGGTCAGCGAACCTGGAATCCTTCCACAACGGGGAAGCCTGCGCGATTCCCCCGCTCAGCTTTTTCACCGCGGCCTGAAATTCCTGCATGTCCTTTCGGATTTCCGATGAACTCATTTGTCCTCACCACTTGCCTGGTCCATTTTTCCCGCAAGCCAGCATTCATCCAGCATGCTGGGAAACGCGTTCAGTTTCCTGATGGTATAATGTGAATTCGGATTATAGTCGAAAAACAGGATCAGGGCCATATAGTTGTTCCACGACATTTTTCTCTTCCGTGTTTCAACGGCACAGTATGTCTGCCTGGAGACGCCGATCGCCCTGGCGATTTCATCCTGGGATGCCTGGACAGCGCCTCTGAGTGCGGGCAGCTCATCTGTCAGGCGCCGGATCAGCTTATTCTTCTCATCCTCCGTAAAATCCCAGAAATCCATATACGTCTTTCTTCTGCCCAGACCGCCCACTTTTTCCTTCCTTTCCATTGTTCTCTCCGGAATGATCATGATGGCGGAACACATGTCCCTGTCCGCAGCGTCATGAAGGATCCTGCCCCATGGGCACGCGAAGCACGCATCCCTGACAGGAATAAACATGTCCGCCTGTATGCAGGCCGTTTCCCGCACACGCCCACGGGAACTGCTCTTTTCCGATCCACAGAGAAACCACCCCTGGCAGGGGGAAGAATACCTTATTGTTATACATTTTGTTGTCGGATTTGTCAAATCAATCCCGAAAAAAAACATTGTACTCATTCTGTGCTCCATCCGGCAGGGCAGATCCTTCTCCTCTTTCCGAAAAACAGGGCCGGCTCACCTTGTTCCGGGCAGGATCCGCCCTCCGCC